>NZ_JBIWML010000010.1:0-127257 GCF_044766665.1 Kitasatospora sp. NPDC101801 | reverse complement strand
GACGCCGACCCTTTTGGCAGGTGCTTCAGCTCTACGGTCCGGGGCTCGGGGCTCTGCTGTTGTGCGGCTCCGCCGCGCGGGCGACGCCGACCCTTTTGGCAGGTGCTTCAGCTCTACGGTCCGGGGCTCGGGGCTCTGCTGTTGTGCGGCTCCGCCGCGCGGGCGACGCCGACCCTTTTGGCAGGTGCTTCAGCTCTACGGTCCGGGGCTCGGGGCTCTGCGACGCCAGCCCTTGCAAGGTGATCCCTGCTTAGGTGGTCAGGCACTTTCGCAGTGATACCCGCCAGCCACGAACCGTCGCAGTTCCCCGAGCCCCTGGACCGTAGACCCGGAGCGTCTGCAAAAGGCGCAGCCCCTGGGCGTTTTGCGAGAGCTAGAGACCGTAGCGCTCGACGATGTCCTGGTGGGGTTCCACGTCGACGCCGGCGGCGGCTGCGAGTTCGGGCCAGCTGAGCGGGTGCTGCCAGTCCTTGGTGAGGGTGTTCAGGATCGCGTCGGCCTCCGCCGCCGAGGCGAGCGGCGGTACCCCGAGTGCGGCGTAGACGCCCGGCAGCGCGTCGCCGGTCTCCGGGTCCATCAGCCGGTAGCCGTCGCCGCTGTGGGCCCAGACCGCGAACCCCGCGTCGGTGAGCGCCTCGCGGAACGCCACCCACTGCGCCGTCCCCGGCCAGACCCCGTCCAGCCACCAGGTGGTGAACCCGGCCGGGTCGAGCAGCGTGAACAGCTCGAAGGCGGGCCGCCAGTCCAGCCCCTGGTCCTCGGGTTCCTCGTTCAGCAGGGTCGGGCCGAAGACCACCAGGTCACCGTGGTTGAGCGTCAGGTCGTCGCCGAGCACCGCCATGATCCGGGCGGTGGCCGGGCCGGTACGGATCGCCGGGACGTCCGCCGCGGTGCCGTTGCTGCGCCGGGCCCGGACGGTGACGATCTGCCACTCCTCGTCCACCGGGCCGCTGTCCTGCTCGAAGTCGATGCCGAGCAGGGCGCCGGTGGAACGGACCACCGCCCAGTCCCGGTTGGCGCTGGCGACCGTCACCAGCTGCCAGAGATCGGTGCTCTGCACCGTGCGGTACTGGAGGTCGGCGGGCGTGCCGTCGGCCGGCAGCGCGTGCTCCAGCAGTTCCTGGTACAGCCGTTGGGCGGTGCCGTGGTCACCGAGCCGGACGGCGGCCGTCGCACCGAGCCGTCGCGGGTTGATCCGGCTCGGGTCCTCGGCGATCATCGCGGCGCAGTGCTCACCGACCTCGGCCCACCGGCCCTCGGCGGCGGCCCAGCGGGCCCTGACCCAGTACGCGTCGGCCGGGCTGTCCGCCGTCAGCCGGTCGGCCAGCCGGCGGATGCCGTCGCCGTCGCCGTCGTCGATCAGTGCGGCGGCCAGCACCCGGGCCAACTGTTCGTCATCCGGGTCGACTTCGAGCTGTGCCCAGAGCAGGTCGGCGGCCGCCCTGGCGTGTCCGAGGGCCCCGAGGGCCCCGGCCAGACCGACCAGCAGATCGGTCGCCGGGGTGACCGCGTACGCGGCCGCCAGCAGGTCGGCGGCCTGCTCGCCGGAGCGCGGGTGCCCGGTCAGCCAGTCCCTGAACTCCTCGATCGGCACCGGGAGTTCGACCACCGGCAGGGCGTCGGCGGCGGCTCGCAGCCCGGCCACCCGGTCGGCCACCCCGTCGGTGCGGCGGAGCAGCCCGAGCATGCGCTCCCCGGTCGCGGCCAGCGTCCTGGCCACCTCCCGGGCGCCGCGCCGGACGGCCAGTCGTCCGGCCACCAACAGCAGGTCCAGACAGGGTCGGTGGGAACCGGCCGCCTCCAGGTAGCCGACCCAGTGCGCCAGCCGGGCACCCAGCTCGGCGTCGTTGGAGTGGGCGTCGGCCTCGACCAGCGCGGCCACCGCGCAGGCCCAGCGGTACCGGATGTCGGCGAAGTTCTCCGCCTCCTCGGGCGTCGGCAGCTGCTCCAGGGCTGCCTCGGCCCGACCCAGCGAGGCCAGCATCAGCGCCCGGCCGACCGCCAGCTTCCGCCGGTCGTCCTGGTCCAACTGCCTTCGGCCGGCCAGGAATCCGCCCTCGGCGGCGTCGTACGCGTCCAGCGCGTCCTGGTACCGGCCGAGCCGGTGGAGCGCGGAGGCCCGGCTGTGCCCGAAGGCCAGCGAGACCTGCTCGCCCGCCGCCAGGATCCGGGCCTGGGCCTGGTCCAGGTGGACCAGCGCGGCCTCGGCCCGGTCGTCGTCCTCCAGGGTGTCGGCGTACTCCCGGGAGAGGCAGTCGAAGCAGGCCCGGGCCGGCTCGACCCGCGCCAGGGTCTCCTCCAGCACCGCCAGCCGCTCGGTGACGTAGCCGGGACCGTCGATGTTGGCGTGGCAGATGGTGAAGTCCTGGACCGCGCAGACCGACTGCGGGCAGGACTCGGTCTCCGGCCGGTGCGCGAACTCCAGCAGCGAGACCGCCTCGGCGAGCGCCACCTCGCCTTGGTGACGCTTGTTCAGCAGGTTCTGCAGCCGCCAGTGCCGCAGGAAGACCTCGACCCAGGGCAGGTCGAGCGCACGGGCCGAGGCCAGTGCCTCCGGGAAGACCGCGTCCAGCTGTTCGTTCCGCCCCTCGACCGCGTGTCCGGCGATCTCCGCCAGTGCGGTGGCCAGCCGGTGCTGGCCGGACTCCAGCAGGCGGCCGTGGCTGTCGTGCACCCAGGCCCAGATGTCGGTGCTCATACGGTGTCCCCCTGGCCGGGCAGGCCCGACCCGTTCGCTGCGGTCATCGGTCGTGCGGTCCGTGCTGGTCGTCCGGCGGCCCGTCCGGTGCGGACGTGCCTTCGGGAACGGCCGCCGTGAGCGCCGCCACCGCGGTGCCCACGCCCCCCAGCGCGGCGGCCAGATCCCCGGCGGCGGACCCGGCGGCCGCCGCCATGATCACCTTGAGCGAGCGGAGCAGCCCGGCCGCCGTGGCGCTGCCGGTGTGCCCCGCCCGGTACGCCGCCAGCAGCTGCTGGACGGCGGGCGCGGTCAGGTTGAGGTAGAGCCTGGCCTTGACCGTACCGTCGGTCCGCGCGGTGAACGCACGGGCCAACTGCAGTGCTGCGGACGGGATCCGGGCTCCCGCCTGGTCGTTCTCGATCCGCTCCTTGAGCTCGGCCTCCCGGTCCGGGACGAGCACCAGCGGCAGCCCCGGCGGGTCGAACCGGGCCGGCACCAGCTGCTCGCCACGATCGGTGAGCGCCCCCGAGAGCCAGGCGAACTCCTGCTGGGGCAAAGGCCGTTCGGGATCGCGGAACAGCTCCCGGTTGCCGCTCTCGCTGCCCAGCTCGACCAACCGGCAGTCCCGCAGCGCGGCGTACCGGCGCAGGAACGGCAGCACCGCGTACCGGTCGCCCCGGGCGATCGGCACCTGCATGGCGCGGTAGAGCATCTCCTCGAAGCCGCCGCCCGAGCCGAGCGCGACGTGCACCGCACCGGACCCGGCCGCCCGCAGCGCACCGGCCGTCAGCTCGCCCTGCGAGGTGGGCACCGGTACGTCGTCGGCGAGCAGGGTGAACAGCCGGTCGTCCACCAGTGCGGCGCCCAGCAGTTCCTGCCCGTGCCGGGCCAGGATCCGGCGCCAGGCGACCGGGTCCAGCCGGGCGATCTCGTACAGCCCGTCCACCACCGCGTCGGCGAGCACCCGTTGCAGTGCCCGGTAGTGCTCGTCGCGCTGCAGGTCCTCGCGGCTGGCGGTCGGGGTGAGCCGGTCGGACTCGATCACTCCGCCGATGAAGCCGGCCCAGGGCGGCAGCAGGTCGCGGGCGTCCTCGGCCAGCAGCATGCCCCGCAGGTAGACCGCGAGGTCGCGGTTGTCGGTGGACCCGTAGCTGCCGCCGTCCTGCACCCAGAGCAGGCCGACCGCGTCGGTGGCGCCCTCCACCGGGGCCACCGGCAGGGTGGCGAGCGGCGAGAAGTGCCGGCCGAAGGCGGTCGCGAAGCGCATCCTGGCCTGCTGCGGATCCGCCGCCGGTTCGCCCCGCCAGGGCACCGGGACGCCGTTCACCGGCTGCTCGTCCTCGCCGACGTGGACCGGGATCGGGAGCAGCACGCAGTACCGGCCGAGCACCTCGCGGAGCACGGCCTGGTCGGCCAGCCGGGCGTGCTCGGCCTTCAGCAGCAGCTCGACCACGGTGCCCGGGGCAGGGCGGGGCGGCACCGGTTCGACGCTGTACTGCTCGCCGCCCCGGCTCCGGTAGCGGTGGCCGAGGGTGGGCTCGCGGTGCGAGGTGGTGGTGACGGTGACCTCCTCGGCCACCGAGAAGGCGGACAGGAAGCCCAGGCCGAAGGCGCCGATCAGGGTCTGGTCACCCGTCAGGTCCCGCAGCAGCCGGGTGTACCCGGTGCCCACGGTGGCCAGGTAGGCGTGGATCTCCGGCTCGGTCAGCCCGGCTCCGGCGTCCTCGATCGAGATCGTCCGGCGGGCCCGGTCGGCTCGCACCCTGATCACCCCGGCGGTGCTGCCCGGGTTCTCCAGAATGCGTCGGGTATGTGAATCGTGGGCGTTCTGGACCAGTTCGCGCAGCGCCACCAAGGGAGTGGAGTAGAGGTGGGTGGCCAACACCCCGACCAGACCCCCGAGGTCGACCTCGGTCGTACGCAGATTCTGTTCCGGCGGCCGCCCGGACTGAAGACCTTCTGACATGAGGCCCAAGTCTGCCAGTAAGACAATCCACCTACTAGCTTTTTGTGCTTTACCGGTGCCCGGTCCGGACATTCCCGGCTCCGTCCCAGGTCGGACGGGGGGGAATTGCCCGTTCCGGGCCACTTCGAGAATGCCGGAGACCGCGTCGGCGGGCGGTCGTGACACGTTCGGGCGAACCGACTGCCGGAGCATTGAACTCGGCCGACCCTCTGGTGAATGCTGGTCATGCGACGTCAGGCAACGGCACGTTACGGGGAGGCCACCCCGGGCGGGCCACATTCGCACCAGTTACAGGGAGACCACCGTGTCCCGAATTCGCGCAGCCGCCACCGTCACCGCCCTCGGCGTCTTTCTGCTCCTCGGAGCCGGCGCCGCCCACGCCGACAACGGCGCGGGTGCCGCCCACGGCTCCAACAGCAGCATCGTGAGCAACATCGGCTCCAGCAACGTCGTCGGCAGTGTCAACGGCAACGGCAACGCGACCCAGCAGGCCGCCACCGGCTCCGGTGCGTCCAACCAGAACAACAACTCGGGGGTGGCCGGGAATTCCGGCGGTATCGGCGTGATCCAGGGCAACGGCGCCTTCGCCCACAACGTCTACTACCCCTTCGTGCTCTACTAGACCGGCCGCCGCAGCAGGCCGATCGGCACCGGGCGGGGCGGGTCCATCACGGACCCGCCCCGCCCGGGCATTTGCTCAGCCCACCCCCAACGCCGCCCAAGCAAAAGCCTCCAGACGCTCCGTCAGATCGCGTCGCTGACAGCCGGGCCGATTCCGCACCCCGTCGTTGACGAGTGAGAACATCGCGTGCACCCGGATCCTGGCCTCGGCCTTGTCGTACTCCGGCCGCACCTGCCGGAGCAGTCCGACCCAGGTCCGCAGGAAGTCCCGCCGGGCGTCGATCGCCGCCTTCCGGTCCGGCTCGGCCAGCCGCTCGGTCTCACTGACCGTCACACCCAGGTAGTCGACGTGCCGCCGGGCGAAGTCCAGGTAGGCCCGCAGCCCACAGTGCAGTGCGCTGGCCGGGGTGTCCGCCCCGGCCAGCGCACCGGAGATCTCGTGCCAGAGCCGCTCCCGGCCGCGCACCAGGGTGGCGGCCAGCAGCTCGGCCTTGGTGTCGAAGTGCCTGTAGACGCTGGGCCCGGCGATGCCGACCGCCGCGCCGAGCTGGTCGGTACTGACGTTGTCGAAGCCACACTGGTGGAACAACCGGGCGGCGGCGGCCAGCAGTTCCTCCCGCCGACTGTCGGCGACCGGTGGCTCGGCACCTCCGACGGGCTCCGGCCCCGGGCCCGCCGGGTCGAACGGGGTGGCCAGCAGCGCCACGCCCACCTCGGTCAGCAGCCGCTCGAACCGCCGCCGGGGCGGGGCGAAGGTGTGGTACGACAGGCCGCCGTACGCCGAGAGCAGTGACCAGCAGAGCAACTCGGCGTCGGCCAGGTCGAGTTCCGGCCTGGCTCGGCCCAGAACCTCGGCCATCCGCCGCACCTCGCACCGCAACTCCCTGCGCAGCACCGCCCGTTGGGCGGCGGGAAGCAGCCGGGCGTCGCGCTGCCAGAGCGTCCCCAGGGCCCGGTGGTCGATCGCGGCGGCGGCCAGCCGGGCGCACAGCTCGGCCGGACCGGACCGGCCGGCCGTCACCGCCGCACGGAGCCCGGCGAGTTCGGCGCCGACCACCTGGCGGAGCAGCTCAGGCTTGTTCCGGAAGTGCCGGTAGAGCGCGGGGGCGGTGATGCCGACCCCGGACGCCACCTCGGCCATCGACACCTGGTGGTACCCGGAGCGGTGGAACTGCTCGCCGGCGGTCACCAGGATCTGCGCCTTGCGCCCCGGCGGACGGCGGGCCACGCCGTGCTCCGTCGTCACCCTCTCGCCCCCTGCAAGCGATCACCCGCGGTCGTCGGTCAGGGTAGCAAGGATTCACTTGTCCGGCCGGGAGAAGCCGGGACGGCAGGCAGGCACCCGAAGAGCCCTCCCCGGGATGCTGGACAGCGGAAGCTACCGCCGATTAACTTGACCAGCGATCAGGGGGCACCACGAAGGGAGCGCCGCGTGCGCCGCACCGTGTTCAACGAGGACCACGAGGCGTTCCGGGAGACCATCCGGGGCTTCATCGCCAAGGAGGTCGCGCCGGTCTACGAGAGCTGGGAGGACGAGGGCCACCCGCCCCGGGACTTCTACCGCAAGCTCGGCGAGCTCGGCGTCTACGGCATCGAGGTGCCCGAGGAGTTCGGCGGTGCGGGCGAGAGCGGCTTCAAGTACCAGGCCGTGGTGGTCGAGGAGTGCGCCCGCGCGGGCGTCACCTTCGGCTCCTCCGGGGTGCACACCGGGCTGGTGCTGCCGTACCTGCTGGAGTACGCGAACGAGGAGCAGAAGCAGCGCTGGCTGCCCGGCTTCGTCTCGGGCGACATCATGACCGCGATCGCGATGACCGAGCCAGGCGCGGGCTCCGACCTCGCGGGCATCAGCACCACCGCGAAGCTCTCGGCGGACGGCACCCACTACGTGCTGAACGGCGCCAAGACCTTCATCACCGGCGGCGTACTGGCCGACCTGGTGCTGGTGGTCTGCCGGACCACCCCGTACGACCCGGCCGACCGCCGGGCCGGGCTCTCCATCCTCTGCGTGGACACCACCTCCGAGGGCTACGCCGTCGGCCGCAAGCTGAAGAAGATCGGCCTGCGCACCTCGGACACCGCCGAACTCTCCTTCACCGACGTCAAGGTGCCGGTCGCCGACCTGCTCGGCGAGGAGGGCAACGCCTTCGCCTACCTGACCCACAACCTGGTGCAGGAGCGGCTGGCGATCGCCGTCGGCGCGTACGCCTCGGCCGCCGCGGCGGTGCGCTTCGCGGTGCAGTACGTGAAGGAGCGCAAGGTCTTCGGCCAGGCGGTGGCCGAGTTCCAGAACACCAAGTTCACGCTGGCCGACTGCCAGGCCCAGGTGCTGGCCCAGCAGGCCATGGTCGACCAGGCGCTGGAGCTCTACCAGCAGGGCGAACTGACCGTCGCGGACGCGGCGGCGGCCAAGCTGTTCTGCACCGAGTCAGCCTCCCAGGTGATCGACAAGTGCCTTCAGCTGCACGGCGGTTACGGCTACATCCTGGAGTACCCGATCGCCCGGCTCTACACCGACAACCGGGTCTTCCGGATCTACGGCGGCACCAGCGAGGTCATGAAGACCATCATCGCCAAGTCGCTCGGTCTGTAGACCCGTCCCACCAGCCCGGCGGGCCGACCCCCACGTCCCCCACCCCGCCGGGCTCCGGCAGCGGGCCGTTCCCCCATCGGCCCGCTGCCCACCTCCGTCCGCGCCGGCCAGCAGGGGACCCGATGCCACCTCGACCCGCCGACTCCCACGCCCTGGTGACCCGGGTACAGGCCGCGCTGCGCGCCCCCGGGATGCCCTTCGAGGTGGAGTCCACCCCCGAAGGGCCGCGCTACCTGCGGGCCCCGCGCACCCTGCGCGACCTGCTGGACGGCACCCTCGCGCACGGCGCCCGCCCGTTCCTGATCGCCGGCTCCGGGCGCTACACCTTCGCCGAACACCACGGCGCCGCCGCCTCGTTGGCCACCCACTGCGTGGGGGCGTACGGGCTGCGCCCCGGCGACCGGGTGGCGATCGCGATGCGCAACCTGCCGGAGTGGCAGGTCGCGTTCTGGGCCTGCCAGGCGGCCGGTCTGGTGGCGGTGCCGCTGAACGCCTGGTGGACGGCGGAGGAGCTGTCGTACGCGCTGGACGACTGCGCCCCGGCGCTGGTGATCGCCGACCCGGAACGGGCCGAGCGGCTGACCACCTGGGCCACCGCGCACGGCGTCCCGGTGCTGACCGACCTGACCGGCCTGCCCCGGGACGGCGTCGCCCCCCAGGTCCGGATCGAGCCGGACGACCTGGCCACCCTGCTCTACACCTCCGGCACCACCGGCCGCCCCAAGGGCGTCGAGGCCACCCACGCGGCCTGGTGCGCGGCCGCCACCGCCCCCCGGTTCTTCGCGGCCACCTCGGTGCTCTGCGCGGGCGGCGACCTGGCGGCGGTCCGGCCGCAGACCGTCCTGATGACCTTCCCGTTCTTCCACGTCGCGGCCTTCACCACGATGTTCCCGCTGATGGCCAGTGGCGGCACCGCCGTCCTGATGCCGCGCTGGGACGCCGAGGAGGCCCGGCGGCTGATCGCCGAACACGGCGTCACCACGTACGCGGGCGTACCGACCACGGCGCTCGGGCTGCTGGACTCGGCCGACGCCGCCGGGGACCGGCTGCCCGGGCTCACCATGATGAACACCGGTGGCGCAGCCGCCCCGCCCGGCCTGGCCGGCCGGATCGCCCGCCGCTTCGACGGCCGGGTCGAGGCCCGCAACGGCTACGGCCTGACCGAGACCTGCGGCGGCGTACTGGCCAACCTCGGCACCCGCTACCTGGCCCACCCCGACAGCATCGGCCGCCCCTCCCCCGCCCTGGAGCTCCGGATCGCCGACCCGGCGGGCCGCACCCTGCCCGACGGCGAGGCCGGCGAACTCCTGCTGCGCGGCCAGTCGGTCTTCCGCGGCTACCGCAACAACCCGGAGGCGACCGCGGCCGCCTTCACCGACGGCTGGTTCCGCACCGGCGACCTGGCCCGGGTGCTGGACGGCGAGGTGTACGTGCTCGACCGGCTCAAGGACCTGGTGATCCGGGGCGGCGAGAACGTGCACTGCATCGAGGTGGAGGGCGTCCTGACGGACCATCCGGAGGTCGCGGACGCGGCCGTGCTCGGGGTTCCGCACCCGACCCTGGGCGAGGAGGTGGCGGCCGTGGTGGTGCTGCGGGCCGGGGCGACGGTCGGGGCGGCGGAGCTGCGCAGCCACGTCGGCGGGCGGCTGGCGGCGTTCAAGGTGCCCACCCAGCTGGTGCTCAGGACGACGGAGCTGCCGCGCAACGCGACCGGCAAGGTCGTCAAGCGGCAGCTCCGGGAGGAACTTCTGGCCCCGCGCTAGGCAGGAGCTCGGGGCTACACCTTCGGCAAGCGCTCGAACATCTACGGTCCAGGGGCTCGGGGCTGCGCTCTGGGCAGGCGCTCGGCGGCTACGGTCAGGGGCTCGGGGAACTGCGAGGAGATCTGGCGTTCGGGTCACTGCGAAAGTGCCTGACCACCTACGCAACGATCACCTTGCAAAGGTCGGCGTCGCAGTTCCCCGAGCCCCTGACTCCGTAGCGGGCTGAGCACCTGCCGACAGCACCGCCCCGAGCCCCTGGTGGTGCACCACTGCCCGAAGGGCGGGGTCAGTTGTGGCTGGTCATGCCCGGGTGTTCGGCGCGCCAGGCTTCGAGGCCGGCCAGCGAGGCGGCCCGGGCCTGGTTGAGGGTGCGGTGCGCGAGTTCGGTGGGCGCGGTCTCCAGCTTCTGGACCCAGCCTCGGCCGGCCGACAGCAGGGCCGCCCCGACCAGCGCGGTGCCCGCCAGACCGATCAGCGCGCCCGCCCCGGTGAGCACCACCCCCGCGCCCAGCAGTCGTCGGTTGACCTCGAACCCACCCATGAACTTCTGATACATCGCCATGTGACCCACCATCGGCCGGACCGCGCCGCCGCGCATCCCGGCCGCCCCCGTTCGGGTTCCGCCGCCGGGCCGCCCACCTCCGGGGCGGCTAGGGTCGCGGCATGGGTACGGGAATCGATCTGGCCGCCGTGGCCGAGGAGCACGCCGCCAAGGCGGCCGCCTCGCCGCACGGACGCAGCGCGCACCTGCTGCTGCACGACGGCGTGCTGCGGCAGACCGTGATCGCGCTGACCGCCGGCACCACGCTGGACGAGCACAACGCCCCGGCCGCGGCCGGGCTCCAGGTGCTGAGCGGCCGGGTGGCGCTGACCATCGCGGGGCGCCGGGTGGAGCTGACGGCCGGTCAGCTACACCCGGTCCCGCAGGAGCGGCACGGGTTGCTCGCGCACACCGACGCCGTGGTGCTGCTGACCACCGTCACCGGGTAGCGGAGGCTCAGGCCAGCACCCGGCTGCTGGTCAGCTCCAGCCCGCGCAGTACCTCGGCGCCGGTCAGCGACTGGGCCGGGTCGACCAGCCACTGGCTCACCAGGCCGGCCAGCAGGGCCTGGTGGAAGGCCCCGAACACCACCTCGTCCTCGGTGTCGGGGACCTCGGCCAGCTCGGAGAACATCGCGGACATCCCCAGCCGGGCGTCCCGCTGGACCGCCTGGAACGCCTGCTGGATCTCGGGCATGTCGTCCAGCCGGGCCAGCGCCTCGAACTGCGCCGCCCAGAGCCCCTGGTACTCGATCAGGGTGGCCCGGACGCAGTCCCAGGTGGCGACGAAGCGCTCGCGCGGGGACGCGCCCTCGGGCACCGCCTCGGCGACCGCCTTCTCGACCACGTCGCCCCAGCCGCCGATGGCCTCGATCATCGCGGTGTTGAGCAGCGCCTCCTTCGACCCGAAGTGGTAGCCGATGGCGGCCAGGCTCACCCCCGCGGCGGCGGCCACGTCCCGGGCGGTGGTCCGGCTGTAGCCCTTCTCGAACAGGCAGCGCTTGGCGCCGGCCAGCAGATCCTCTCGATTTCCCATGGTCGAGAGCCTACGCGTCCGAACAGACGATTGTCTTGCACATCCGTACTAGACAATCGTCTGACACATACGTATGGTTGCACTCATGACCGCAACCCACGGCCTCGCCGGCCGCCGCGAATGGACCGGACTCGCCGTCCTCCTCCTGCCGACCCTCGTCCTCTCGATGGACATGGGCATCCTGTTCTTCGGCCTGCCGTTCATCAGCAAGGAGCTGCAGCCGAGTGGCACCCAGCAGCTCTGGATCATGGACATGTACTCGTTCGTGCTCGCCGGGCTGCTGATCCCGATGGGGGCCCTGGGCGACCGGATCGGCCGCCGGAAGCTGCTGATGGCCGGCGCGGCCGGCTTCGCCGCGGCGTCGGTGCTGGCCGCCACCGCGGACGGCGCGGGGCAGCTGATCGCGGCCCGGGCACTGCTCGGGCTGACCGGGGCGACGCTGATGCCCTCGACCATGGCGCTGATCCGGAACATGTTCCACGACCCGAAGCAGCGGCAGGCCGCGATGGGCGCCTGGAGCGGCGTGCTGATGGCCGGTGCCACCCTCGGCCCGGTGGCCGGCGGTCTGCTGCTGGAGCACTTCCACTGGGGCGCGGTCTTCCTGTGCGCCGTGCCGGTGATGCTGCTGGTGCTGCTCGGTGCCCCCGTGCTGCTGCCGGAGTACAAGGCCCCCCGGGGCGGCAGCTTCGACCTGCTCGGCGCGCTGCTCTCGGTCTCCGCGGTCCTGCCGATCGTCTACGGCATCAAGCAGCTGGCGGTCGAGGGCTGGGACCTGACGGCCGCGCTGTCGATCGTGGCCGGCCTGGTGCTGGTCGGTCTGCTGGTCCTGCGACTGCGCACCGCCGCCCACCCGCTGATCGACCTGGCGCTGTTCCGCAACCCGATCTTCACCGGGGCCATCTCGGTGAACACCATCGCGATGCTGGCGATGATGGGCTTCTCCCTCTTCACCTCGCAGTACCTCCAGCTGGTCCGCGGCTTCAGCCCGCTGACCGCCTCGCTCTGGGCGCTGCTGCCCAGCGTCGGGGTCGGTGCGGCGGTCGGCATCTCCGGAGCGCTGGCCGGGAAGATCCGGCCCGCGGTGCAGATGGCCGGCGGCATGCTGGTCGGGGCGGTCGGCTTCGGCATCCTGACCCAGGTCCAGGTCGACTCGCCGCTGGCGCTGATCCTGATCGGCGCCGGGGTGCTGGCCGCCGGCAGCGTCAGCACCGTGATGCAGACCGCCGAACTGGTCGTCTCGGCCGCCCCGGCGGACCAGGCCGGTGCCGCCTCGGCCACCTCGGAGACCGCCAGCGAGCTGGGCGGATCGCTCGGGATCGCGGTGCTCGGCGCCGCCGGTGCCGCGGTCTACAGCTCCCGGCTGGACGGCCACCTGCCGGCCGGCCTGCCGACCGAGGCCCTGACGGCCGCTCAGGACACCCTCGGCGGCGCCGTGACGGTCGCCACCGAGCTGCCCGCCGACCTCGCCGAGCAGCTGCTCGGTGCCGCCCGGGTCGCCTTCACCGACGGCCTGCACCTGGCCGCCGCGGTCGGGGTGCTCTGCCTGGTGGCCGGTTCGGCGGTCGCCTACCGCCTGCTCGGCAGCCTGCCGGCCAACCGCGCCGAGGAGATCCCCGAGGAGCAGCTCACCGCGGCCCCGCAACACGTCCCGGCCGCCTGATCCGGCTGCCCGGCCCCGCACCGCACCCTTGGCCACGAGTCCCCTCGGGGGGCTCGTGGCCAAGCTCGTTCCGGGTGGGCGCGGGGTGTACCGACCGGCCTGCGGGCCCGAATCAATGGTCCAGACCACATCACGGGAAAAGCCCACGTGAACACCTGGTTTTTGACCGATGTTTCACGGCCGATGTATACGTTCGCCGTATCCGCCAGGCATACTGGCCGAGGCCGGGCAAGCTCGCGCGGTCCATGAACAGCTAGATTTCCGAAGGGAACCGGTGGTCAGGGATGCTGCGCAACGGTTTCGAACCCTGGCACCTCCTTGTGGTGCTGGCTGTCATCATCCTGCTTTTCGGATCGAAGAAGCTGCCCGACATGGCGCGCGGGCTCGGCAAGTCGATGCGCATTCTCAAGGCCGAGACCAAGGCCCTGCGCGAGGACGACGCTCCGGCGGCGGGCACCACGGTTCCGGCCGACGGTACGGCGCAGAGCACCGCCACCGAGCAGCCCCGACCGGCGGTCACCCCGACCACCGTCACCACGGCGGCCGAGGCCACCAAGACGACTGACAAGGCCTGACCCCAGCGGTCGGTCCTCCCGGGCCGCCGATCCGTCCATCTGACGGATCGGCGGCCCGAGCCGTTTCCCGTCCCGATCCCGTCCCGGGCGGACGGCGCGTCTGACTGGCCGTCCGAAATGATGTGTTATCTCCTGGTGTGCACTGCCCGCCGATCAGGAGGTGCCGGATGGCCGACAGCGACCAGCCCACCGAGCTGGAGGAACTGCGCCAGCGGCTGGCCCTGTTGGAGGAGGGTGCCACCCCGCCCCGGAACCGGCACCGGGTCAGGTCCTTCTGCGCCGTCCTGCTGATCCTGCTCGCCTGCGTGCTGACCCCGCTCAGCGCCGTCGCAGCCTGGACCAACTCGCAGGTCGGCGACACCGACCGGTACCTGGCCACGGTCACCCCGCTGGCCGAGAACCCGGCGGTCCGCGCCGCCGTCACCGACCGGGCGACCACCGAGATCATGAAGCACCTGCCGGTCGGCACCCTGCTGGACGAGGTGACCCCCGATCAGCGACCGTTGCTGAACGCCGCACTCGGCCGGGTGAGCAGTGCGATCACCGACGGGCTCACCGGCTTCGTCCACAACCAGGTGCAGAAGGTGGTGGAGAGCGACGCCTTCGTCACCGTCTGGGTGGCGGTCAACCGGAACGCGCACGCCGCCGTCGACCGGATCCTGACCGGCGAGGGCGGCGGCGCCGTGCAGGCCAGGGGCGACACCGTCACGCTCGACCTGGCCCCGCTGATCGACCAGGTGAAGACCCGGCTGGTGGCCGACGGCCTGGGCATCGCCGCGAAGATCCCGGAGATCCACACCGACTTCGTCCTGGTGCAGTCGGATGCCGTCCCGAAGGCCAGGACCGCGTTCCGGCTGCTCGACCTGGCCGGGTTCTGGCTGCCGGTGCTGACCGTGCTCTGCGCCGGGGCCGGGGTGCTGCTCGCCGGACGGCGGCGGCGGGCGCTGGTGACCGCAGCCCTGGGCGTGGCCGCCGGGGCCGCGCTGCTCGGCCTCGGGCTGACCGTCTTCCGGGCCTTCTACCAGGACCGGCTGCCCGCCGGGGTGAACCAGGCCGCCGCCACCGCCGTCTACGACGCGCTGGTGCACTACCTGCGGAACACGGTGCGCGCGGTGGTGGTGCTCGGCGTGCTGGTCGCGTTCGGTGCCTGGGTGAGCGGGCGCGGGCGCTGGGCCGGCACCGTACGCGGCTTCTGGGAGGCCGGCTTCGGCGCCGTGCGGGGAGTGGCCGGGCGGGCCGGGCTGCGGCTCGGGCCGGTCGGCCGGTTCGTGCACCGGTTCAAGGGCTGGCTGGTCGGCGTGGTGCTGGCCGGCTTCGTACTGGCCTTCCTGCTCTGGGGCTACCCGACCGGGGCGGTGGTGCTCTGGCTCGGGGTCGGGCTGCTCGGGGCACTGGCCGTGCTCGAACTACTGGACGACCGGCCGGCCGCCGGCGTCTGACCGGGGCGTGGACCCATCGGGAGAGGGGCGCGGAGTGCGGAAGCCGTCCGAGAAGGTGGCCGACCGGCTGGGTCTGGCCTGCTCGGTCGCCGGGCCGGTGCTGCTGCTGACGCTGTACTTCACCGCGCCGTTGGACTTCTTCGGACCCGAGCACCCGGCGGTCGGCTGGGTCGCCTTCGGGGCCGGGCTGGCGGTGCTGGCCGGGTTGCTGCTGAGGGAGGTCCGGCGCGAGCTGCTCGGGCTGCCGGGGCGGCCGACCCTGATGATCGTGCTGCTGAGCTGTCTCACCCTGGTGGTCTTCGCCTCCACCTACTACGGGCTCGCCAAGGCATCGGGGCAGTTCAGCGGGTTGCAGACCCGGGTCGACGCGCTCTACTTCACGGTCATCACGATGTCGACGGTGGGCTACGGGGACATCTCGCCGACCGGGCAGGAGGCCCGGATGGTGGTGATGCTGCAGATCCTCTACACGCTGGTGTTCCTGACGGCGGGGGCGACGTCGATCACGCGGCGGATGCGGGGACGCTTCGTCGAACGGAACACCGAACGGAAGCGCTAGCCGGGGGCTCGGGGCTGCACTGTAGGCAGGCGCTCAACGGTCGACTACCCAGGGGCTCGGGGAACTGCGAGGAGATCTGGCGCTCGGGTCACTGCGAAAGTGCCTGACCACCCACGCAACGGTGACCTTTTCCGAGGCCGGCGTCGCAGTTCCCCGAGCCCCTGGTGGTGCACCACGTGCGCCCGCGCGGCGGAGCCGCACACCAGCAGAGCCCCGAGCCCCTGTTGGTGCACCTCGTGCCGAAAGGCCGGCGGCGGAGCCGTTAGTCGACGGCGGCGAGGAGGAGGCCGAGTTTGGCTTGCCAGGTCTGGCTGGTGGGGGTGTCGATGGCGTGCTTCTTGGCGAGGTCGCGGACCAGGCGCTGGGCGCTGCGCAGGGAGTCCTGGGCGGCGTCCTGGTCGCGGTCGGTGAGGGCCTGGGCGGCCTGGTCGAGTTCGTCGAGGAGGGCGCGGTAGCGCTCGCGTTCCTTGCCGGTGTCCGCCTGGGCGACGGCGGCGCGCAGGGCGACCACGGCGGCGGCCGGGCCGAGCTTGGGGGTGGCGCTGGGCTTGCCGGTCGGGGTGGGGGTCGGCTTCGCGGAGGGGGTCGGGCTCGCGGACGGGGAGGGGGAGGCGGTGACGCTCGGGGTCGGGGTGGCGGCGGCCTTGGCGGCGGGGACCTCGGGGCCGCCGAGGGTGAGCAGCCCGACCACGGCGGCGCCGGCGACGGCCACCAGGCCCGCCCCGGCGTACGCCAGCGGGCGGCGGCTGCGGACGGGTTCGGGGGTGCCGGGGTAGGCCACCGGCGGCAGGAAGGAGGTGCGCTGCTGGTCCTGGAAGGGCGGCGCCACCGGAGGCATCGCCCGGGTCGCGGCGAGCAGCTCGCCGGTCCGGTCGGCGGGGGTGAACACCGGTACGGCGGCGAGCAGTTCGGCCCGGGCCGCGGCGGCTCCGGCCGGGCGGTCGGCCGGGTTCTTGGCGAGCAGCCGGAGCACCGCGGCGTCCAGGGCGGGCGGCAGTCCGGGCCGCCGGTAGGACGGCGGGGCGGGCTGTTCGGTGACGTGCCGGTAGGCGATGGCGACCGAGGTGTCGCCGGTGAAGGGCGCCTCCCCGGTGAGCATTTCGGTCAGTACGCAGCCGACGGCGTACAGGTCGGAGCGGCCGTCCAGCAGGCTCGCGGTGGCCTGTTCGGGCGAGAGGTAGCCGGCCGTGCCGAGGACGGCGGCGGTCTGGGTCAGCTGGGCTCCGGAGGAACTCGCCCTGGCGATGCCGAAGTCCACCACCTTCACCCCGCCGTCGTGGGTGATCATGATGTTGCCCGGCTTGATGTCCCGGTGCACCAGCCCGGCGGCGTGCGCGACTTCGAGCGCCTCGCAGACCGCGGCCGCGATCCCGACCGCCCGCTCGACCGGCAACCAGGTGGTCTCGGCGATGAGTTGGCTCAGCGGCCGGCCGTGCACCAGCTCCATCACGATGTACGGGGAGCCCTGGTCCACGCCCGAGTCGAAGACGGTGACGATCCTCGGGTGGTGCAGCCGGGCGGCGTGCTGCGCCTCCTGGCCGAACCGTTCGGCGAACCGGGGGTCGTCCGCCAGGCCACCGTTCAGCACCTTGACCGCGACGGGGCGGCCCAGTTGGTGGTCGTGGCCCCGGTGGACGGTGGCCATGCCACCGACGCCGAGTATCTCCCCGAGCTCGTAACGCCCGTTCAGCGCACGTCCGATCACCGTCACCAGCTCCTTCCCCCGCTCGGCCGGAGGTCGTCGGATCGCCTCGCGCTCTGAGCACGATAGCGGCTGCCCCCGAACGGGTCGGCGGTACGGGTCGTGGTCCGGACGGACGGTGGATCCGGGGGGATGGACTTCACCCACCGTCCGTCCGGAGTCTGGGTCACCCCCGGTCGGCTCCGTCCGAACCCTCACGGGTCGGGTGGCCGTCCGGTGGGTCGGTCTTTCCGCCCCGGCCGCCCGGGGACTTAGTGGCGAGCGCGCCGCCGAGCAGGCGGGCGCAGTACTCGGGCACGTCCTCGGGCTTGCCCGCCGCCGCGATCAGCGGGGCGAAGGCCGGGTCTCCGGCGAGGGCCTTGGCCCGGTCGCCGGCCAGCAGCCGCTGGCCCAGCGTCCGGCAGAGCCGCTCCAGCTCGGCCGGGGCGACCGGCGTGACCGGGGTGCCAGGCGTGCCCGGGGGCGTACCGGGCGGGCTGACCGCACCGCTCGGCACCACCGGGTCGGCCGTGCTGCGGCTCGGCGAGGGGCCGGCCGACCTGGAGCGGGCGGCCGGCGGAGTGGCGGACGGCAGGCTGAACGGCTGCCCGGTGGGGGCCTCGGTCCACGGCGCGATGGCGCTCGGGAGCGAACTGACCGGCGCCTGGACCGCCTGGCCGCCGCCGCGACCGCCCGGCAGGTGGGCGCCGGCGGCGACCGCGACTCCGCCCAGCGCGGTGGCCACGCCCGCGACCAGCAGGGCCTTGGCGCTGAACGCCCTGGCCCGCGCGGTTGTGCTGGCTGCCATCGTGGTCCGTCTCCGGGGTGCTGCGGTGGACTGGTCCCGCACCGCCCGAAACGCCGTCAGGGCCGCCTGCTCGCCGGGCAGTTCGCCGCCGCCGACTTCGGGGGCAGCGGCGGAGGCGATCAGCCCGGCGAGTGCCGCGTGGTCGGTGGGGACCGTACGGCCGGCGAGCCGGTCCTGACCGGCCGACGGGTCGGCCGGGGCCCCGGCGAGCAGCTGCTCGGCGGTGGCCCGGTCGATCCGTCGGGATCGGTTGGTGCTCATCTCATGTCCTTCAGCGTCGCGGACCGTCCTGCTGTCACACCCTGCGGCGAGTTCTTTTCGTCGGTGGTTCCGGGAGCCTGCTGCGCGGGGATGCCGGCCGCCCGGCCGCCGCTCTGCTCCAGCAGCTCGGCCAGCCGTCGCAGGCCCCGGTGCGAGGCCATCCGGACCGACCCCGCCCGCTTGCCGAGCACCTGGGCCGCCCCGGCCGCGTCCAGCCCGAGCACCACCCGGAGCAGCACCGCCTCGGCCTGGTCCGGCGGCAGCCGGGATATCAGGGCGAGCGCGTCGGCGGTGGAGACCAGGGCCACCGCGCTCCCTGCGGTGTCCTCGACCGCCGCGAGCTCGGCCAGGTACTCGACCGGCAGGTCGGCGACCGGACGGCGGCGGACCCGGCGCAGGTGATCCATCGCCCGGTTCCGGGCGATGGTGGCCGCCCAGCCCCGGAAGCCGTCCGCGTCCCCCCGGAAGCCGCCCAGGTCGCGGGCGATCTGCAGCCACGCCTCGGAGGCGATGTCCTCGGCGTCCTCGGGGCCACCGCCGACCAGCACCCGCAGATAGCGCAGCAGGCCGGGCTGGACGGTCCGGAAGAGCAGCCGGAAGGCGTCCTCGTCACCGCACTGCGCCGCACGGACGGCTTCGGCGAGGTCGGGGGCCGGGGGTTCGGGACTGTGCACCCGCCACATCATGCGGCATCCCCGGGCGGGTCCAAAGGCCCCCTTTTCCCGGCCCTTCGCCCGCAGCGGATAGCTCTGCCCCGGACATAACTTGGATGGTGTACGAAGCGGGACGCCCCTCCGGCGCACCTCCGCCCCACCCAGCACCGAGGACGCCGCAATGACCGCTGCTCAGGAGCTCTTCGCCGAGGGGATGCGCGAGCACTTCGCGCCCGCCCTGCGGGCGCTGGGGCTGACCGACCAGCGCGGTTCGTTCGGCCTCGCCGCCCCGGACCACTGGGCCCTGCTCGGCGTACTGCCGCTGCACCGGGACACGTACGCGGTGCGCTACACCGTCACGCTCAGCCTGACCGCCAAGGCGGACCGGCCGGGCCCCGGCGAGTACCCGGACCCGAACGCCCCGACCGGCGCCGAGCTCTGGCACGCCCGGATCGGCGAGCTGATGCCGGTGGACGACGAGATCTGCTGGGAGCTCTCGCCCGGGCCGCGCTGGCTGGTCGCGGTGGAGGACTCGGTGGCCGCCGTCCGGCACTACGCGCTGCCCGAACTCCGCCGCCGACTGGCGGCCGCCGCCGCGACCGGGCCGGGCTCGTACACCGAGACCTACCTCTCCCCCGCCGAGCTGGAGGAGGTCAACGCCGCGCTGCTGACCGCCGCCGTGGCCCGGATCCAGCGGGCCGAGCTGGTCGACAAGGCGGTGCTGCTGACCGGCGCCTGGAGCCGGTCCGACCCGGTGGCCCTGGAGGTGCTGACCGGCGTCGCCGAGGGCTTCCTGAGCGCCGGGGACGACCGCTTCCGGCAGGTCAGGTGCGTGGACTCGCTCGGCCGCGAGCTCTGGCTGTTCCGGGGCCCCGGCGGCTGAGCGGTTAATGGCTGGCGGCCCGGCCGCCGCGGCGTGAACACTGCGAGGCATGGCGCAATTCGCGGATTTCGACTCCCGTGGCTATCCGACGGTGGATGTCCGGACGGGATACGGACAGTGGGTCGGCAGCTACGAGCGGACCGTCGAGGACCTGATGGACCTCGCGGTGCTGGCACGGCTGACGGTGCCGGACTGGGCGGCGGCCGGACGGGCCGCCGACCTCGGCTGCGGGACCGGGCGGACCGGGGTGTGGCTCCGGGCCCAGGGCGTCGGCGCGGTGGACGGGGTCGACCTCACCCCCGAGATGCTCGCCCTGGCCGGCACCAAGGGCGCCCACGACCTGCTGGTGGAGGCCGACCTGGCCGCCACCGGGCTGCCGGGCGGCGGGTACGACCTGGTGGTCTCCTCACTGGTGGACGAGCACCTGGCCGACCTCACCCCGTTCTACCGCGAGGCGTACCGGCTGGCCGCCCCCGGTGGACTGTGCGTGCTGGTCGGCCTGCACCCGCAGTTCATCATGGCGGCCGGGATGCCCACCCACTTCACCACCGACGCCGGCCAGGACGTCGCCATCGACACCCACCTGCACCTGGTCAGTGACCACCTGACGGCCGCCCTGGCCGAGGGTTGGCAGCTGGCCGAGATGCGGGAGGGCACCGTCGGCGAGGAGTGGATCGCGCTGAAGCCCAAGTGGTCCCGGTTCCGGGGCGTCCCGGTCTCCGCCGCCTACGTCTGGCGCAAGGTCTGATCCCTGGCCCAAGGAGTCAGAAACCGCCGGCGGGGGTGGTGACCATCCTGGTCCGGCCGTCCGCCAGGGCGGCCAGACCGGCCGCCAGCCGGGGCGCGCGGGTCGGGCCGAGCAGCACGGACGCCTCCTCGGGGGTGACCCAGCGGTGGTCGTCCAGCTCGCCCGCCGGAAGGGTGATCGGGCTGTCGGCGGGAATGGTGCCGAAGTCGAACAGGAAGTGCACGGCCGGGTGGGCGAGGTCCTCGGTCGGGTGGGTCCAGGCCACCGCGAGCAGCGTCCCGGCCCGGCCCACCAGACCCGTCTCCTCCAGCAGCTCCCGGCTCGCGCACTGCGCGGCGTCCTCGCCCCGGTCCACCGTGCCGCCGACGAACTGCCAGTCGGGGCGGTAGCCCGCCTTCACGATCAGCACCCGGCCCGCTGGGTCGCGGATCAGGCACCCCGCCGCCGCGAACACCCGCGGCAGCGAAGCCAGCCACTGGTCACGGGACTGCAGGGTGTGGCTCTCCTCGGACATCTGTGCTCTCCTCCGGCCGACGACGTGTGTCGCCCCACTCTCCCGCACCGGGACACGCGGCGGGGCGGGCACCCGGATCGCCGGACGCCCGCCCCGACGGTCTCAGTGCGCGGAGTGCTTCTCGGCGCCCCGGTGCCGGTGGCCGGGCAGCTCGGCGTGGTGGGCCGAGCCACCGAGCATCGCCGGGACGGCGAACGAACGACGGCCGCCGTGGCTGAAGGCCGCGTCCCCCATCCGGGGGCCCGGCTCGCCGCCCAGCGACCAGAGGCCGCCCGTCATCGGCGGCTGCGGCCCCGGGTCGGCCACCATGCCACGGCGTTGCAGCAGCTCCTGGGTGCCCCGGCGGAGCTTGGTCATGTTGCCCGTGGATCGCTTGGTCATCGTCGACCTCCGTTCGGCGACCGATCGCCCCGCCGGTGTGCGCGGCGGCCCGGACGCCAGGCAGTTATGCCCGGATTCTAAGCTTTTATCCGATCAGCGGTATTCGTCCTCGTCCAGCTCCACCACCCGGACCTGCTCGGCCGCGTCCGCGTCGTCCGCCGCGTCGGCGCCCAGCGAACGCCGCTCCCGGAGCTGCTCGTAGTCGTCGCCCGGGTGCTCGACGACCGCCCGCTCACCGTCCACCACCTCCTGCGCGACCGGCGCCGACTCCTCCTCGAAGTCGTCGAAGTCCTCGGGAAATTCGGGATTCTCGGGATTCTGGGGCATGGCGTCCCTCCCTGCTGATGCGGATCCCCGGCTTGCCCCGGGGGTCCTCTAGCAGTATCCGACTCCGGTGGCGCGACTGCGCACCCTCGCCGGGTGGGTGGTGTCGTATCAGCCGATCGGTTGACACCCGGGTCGGCTGTCGCGTCGACGGGTCCGGGGTCGCGACCGGGTGAGGATCGAAGCAGAGCGGGAGCCGCAGGCTTCCGAAGGCGATCCGACGAGGAGCAACTCCCATGCAGAAGATGAGCGTTCGGACCCGGGTCCTGACCGGCGCGGTGACCCTGGCGGCGGTCGGGGCGGGCACCTTCGGTGCACTGTCCGCCTCCGCGGCCCCGCAGAGCGACCAGGCCAGGCCGGCCGCCGACGTACGGAAGTCCGACACGGTCACCAGCACCCACCTGAGCGTCGCCGCCGCCACCAAGGCCGCCCAGGCCGCCCTGGCCGCCGCCGAGAAGGAGAACCAGCGGGTCACCGTCGCGGTGGTGGACCGGAACGGGAACACCCTGGTCACCCTGCGCGGCGACGGGGCCGGGCCGCAGTCGTACGAGTCGGCGGAGCGCAAGGCGTTCACGGCGGTCTCCTGGAACGCACCCACCTCCGAACTGGTCAAGCGGCTCGCCCAGACCCCGAACCTGAAGGACATCCCCGGCACGCTGTTCCTCGGCGGTGGCGCTCCGGTCGCCTCGCAGGGTGCACCGATCGCGGGCATCGGCGTCGCGGGCGCCCCGAGCGGCGACCTCGACGAGAAGTTCGCCCAGGCCGGCGTCGCCGCCCTCGGCAAGTAACCCGGGCACCCACCTGCCTCAACCGCCTCAGCCGCCTACGGCGCCAGGGGCTCTGCTGGTGTGCGGCTCCGCCGCGCGGGCACCGCCGACTTTTAGGCAGGTGCTTCGGGAGAGTCAGGGGCTCGGGGAACTGCGACGCCGACCTCGGAAAAGGTCACCGTTGCGTAGGTGGCCAGGCACTTTCGCAGTGACCCGCACGCCAGATCTCCTCGCCCACGCGGCGGAGCCGCACATCAGCAGAGCCCCGAACCCCTGGGTAGTCGACCGCTGAGCGCCTGCCAAAAGTGCGGCCCCGGGCACCTGTCTAGCGGGTCGCTGCGCGGGCGGCGCGAGCCGCCAAGTCGGCGAGGTGGGTGCGGAGTTCGGCCGGTTCGTGGACTTCGAAGTCGCAGCCGAGGCCGGCTAGGCGGAGGGCGAACCACTCCAGGGAGTCGGTCCGGGTGCGGAGACGGGTGCGGTCGGGGCCGAGGGCTTCGAGCTCGTCCCCCGGGAAGCCGAGGCGGTCCCGGAGGCGGTGCAGCGGGGCGTGCAGGGTGGCCACGGCGGTGTGGCTGCGGGTGCGGTTGGTGAGCCGGGCGGCGACGTAGGCGCCGGCGTCCTCGGCCGGGAGCTCGCGGGGCTGGGTACGGATGCCGGTCGGCTGTGGTTCGCGGATCCGGTCGACCCGGAAGATCCGCCAGTCGTCCCGCTCGTTGTCGAAGGCCACCAGGTACCAGCGGCGGCCGGTCGCGACCAGGCGGTGCGGTTCGACCAGCCGCCTGGTCTCGGCCCCGTCGCCGGCCCGGTAGTGGAAGCGGAGCTTCTCCCGCCCGGTGGTGGCCGAGGCCAGCGAGGTGAGCACCTCGGGGTCGACCCGGGGGCCGCCGCCGACCAGCGGGACGGTGGCCGCGTTCAGCGCACCGACCCGGTGGCGCAGCCGGGCGGGCAGCACCTGGACCAGCTTGGCCAGCGCCCGGACCGACGCCTCCTCGATCCCCTCGACCGCCTGCCCGGCGGCGGCCCGCAAACCGACTGCGATGGCCACGGCCTCCTCGTCGTCCAGCAGCAGCGGCGGCATCGCGGCACCGGCCACCAGCCGGTAGCCGCCGATCGCGCCCTTGCTGGCCTCGACCGGGTAGCCGAGGTCGCGCAGCCGCTCGATGTCCCGGCGGATGGTGCGCGGGCTGACCCGCAGGCGGTCGGCCAGTTCGCTGCCGGGCCACTCGCGCGGGGTCTGGAGGAGCGAGAGCAGGCTGAGCAGCCTCGCCGGGGTGTCGGTCATACGCCTCAGCATGCCGCACAAAGCGGCCAGGATCTGACCTAGATGGCCGGTAGCTTCGGTCCGTTCCCAGCCGAAGGAGTACCCCGCATGTCCCCCGTCACGGACGCCCCCGACCGCCGCCGCTGGCTGGCGCTCGCCGTGGTGATGACGGCCAGTCTGATGGACCTGGTCGACGTCACCATCGTCAACATCGCCATGCCGAGCATCCAGCAGGACCTGGGCGCGACGTACAGCACGCTGCAGTGGATCACCGCCGGGTACGCGCTGGCGTTCGCGATCGGCCTGATCACCGGCGGGCGGCTCGGCGACATCTACGGCCGCAAGCGGCTGTTCCTGATCGGGATCACCGGTTTCACCCTGGCCTCCGCGCTCTGCGGGCTGGCCGGCAGTCCGGAGATGCTGGTCGGCTCCCGGGTGCTGCAGGGGGCGACCGCCTCGCTGATGGTGCCTCAGGTGCTGTCGATCATCCATGTCACCTTCCCGGCGCACGAGCGCGGCAAGGTGTTCGGGATGTTCGGTGCGATGGTCGGGCTCGGGGCGGTGCTCGGGCCGCTGCTGGGCGCACTGCTGACGGAGTGGGACCTGTTCGGCCTGGCCTGGCGGCCGATCTTCCTGGTCAACCTGCCGATCGGGATCGCCGGGCTGCTGCTGGGCGCGAAGTACGTCGGCGAGTCCAGGGCCCCGCAGGCGCTGAAGCTGGACCTGCTCGGGATGCTGCTGGCCGGGGCCGGTCTGCTGATGCTGCTCTACCCGCTGACCCAGGGCCGGGAGTCGGGCTGGCCGGTCTGGGGCTTCGTCTCGATGGGCCTGAGCCTGCCGGTGCTGGTGCTGTTCGTGGGGTACGAGAGGGCCAAGACCCGGCGGGACGGTTCGCCGCTGGTGGAGCTGGCGCTGTTCCGGGTGAAGAGCTTCGCGGCGGGCATCGGCGTGCAGCTGAGCTTCGGGATCGCCTCGGGCATCTTCTTCATGGTGTGGACCCTCTACCTGCAGCTCGGGCTGGGCTGGAGCGCGCTGCGGGCCGGGCTGACCGGGGTGCCGTTCTCGCTCGCGGTGTCGGTGGCGGCGGGCCTGTCGGTGCAGGTGCTGGTGCCGAGGTTCGGCCGCCGGGTGCTGCAGGCCGGGGCGCTGGTGATGGCTGCCGGGACGCTGATCTACCTGGCCGAGGCGGCCAGGTACGGCACCGGGATCGAGTCCTGGCAGATGGCGCTGCCGCTGGTGGTGATGGGTCTCGGGATGGGCCTGATCGTCGCTCCGCTGACCGACCTGGTGCTCTCCGAGGTGCCGCGCGAGCACTCCGGCTCGGCCTCCGGACTGATCAACACCACCCAGCAGCTGGGCGTCGCGCTGGGCCTGGGGCTCTCCTCGGTGGCGTTCTTCACCGTGGTGGACGCGGCCGACCCGGCCGTCCAGGCGATGGGCCCGGTCTTCGTGGACGCCTTCCAGCACGCGCTGTGGTGGGTGAGCGGCGGGCTGCTGCTGGTCTTCGCGCTGGTCTTCGCCCTGCCCCGGCGGGCCCCGCGACCGGCCGTCGAGGCCGAGGCGCCCGAGCCGGAGCTGGTCCTGGTCTGACGACCGCTCGGCGGGCCCGGTACGGAGGTTCCGTACCGGGCCCGTCCCCGTTCAGGCCGCCGCGACCTACTGGGAGGTCGCCCTCCGACCGCACTGGAGCCGGATCCGCCGCCTGGTCGAGGGGGAGATCCTGTACCGGGCCCGGTCGATCGCCCACGGCGGTGCCGCCGAGCTGTTCGCGGAACTGCACCCGCAGGTCAGCTGGTCCGACGACACCCTGCGGGTCAGGCACCGCTGCTACGAGGCCACCCGCACCCTGGACGGCGGCCGGGGTCTGGTGCTGGTGCCCACCGTCTTCGTCTGGCCAGGCGTGTTCTCCCAGAGCACCCCGCCCCGGCAGCCCGGCCTGGTCTATCCGCCGCGCGGCGTCGCCACGCTCTGGGAGCGCCCCCGGGACCGCGCCCCGGACGCGCTGGCCGCCCTGCTCGGCCGCTCCCGGGCCGGACTGCTCGCCGAGCTCGACGCCCCCGCCTCCACCACCGAACTCGCCGCCCGGACCGGGATGCCGGCCCCGACCGTCTCGCACCACCTGACCACGCTCCGCGCGGCCGGTCTGGCCGTCTCCCACCGGACCGGCCGCACCGTGCTCTACCTGCGCACCCCGCTCGGCGAGGCGCTGCTCGCCGGGGGCGCTACCCCGTGACCCGGCGGCGGCCCGGCAGTCGGAGCAGCGGCAGCGGGCGGCCGGTCTCCACGATGAACGCCTCCGCCCCGTTGACCGCGCCGAGCACCAGCACCACCAGGACTGCCGTGACCAGTTGCGGCCCAGCCGAGGCGGCCGACGCCACGGCCAGGCAGGCCAGCACGCCCGCCGTACGCGGCACCGCCGGCGCGCCGAACATCCGCCAGCGGGCGTAGCAGAACCCGGCCAGGTAGAGCGCGGCGCCCGGGGCCAGCATGAACTGCGGGAGCTCGTGCGGCCGTTGCAGCGGGTGCGCGAGCAGCTCCTCCAACCCGACCGCCATCAGGATGATCGCCACCGCGTACGCCAGGTGGGCGTAGCTGAACACGTCCCGGACGATCCTGGCCTGCACCGGGTCGACGTCCAGGCTGTGCCGGGCCGCCGGGGCGCCGTAGTGGAAGTAGGTCCACCAGAGCTGGACGATCAGCACGAACGCCACCCCCAGGGTGGCCAGCGGGACCGCGCCGAGGTGCCCGTCCGAGAGGTGGCCGCCGGCGGCGATCACCGTCTCACCGAGCGCCATGATGACGAACAGGCCGAACCGCTCGGGCAGATGGGAGGTCTCGAACCTGGCCCGGTCCAACCGCCGGCCCAGCAGCGCCGTGCCGAGCACCTCGATCACCGCACCGGCCGCCCACAGCACCTGGCGCGGCCCGCCGTCCAGCAGGGCACCCGCCAGGAACAGCGGCCCGCTGACCAGCAGGCTGACCGAGAACGGCTCGATCCGCAGCCCGCCGAAGGTCGGCCACTGCCGCATCCGCTGCCACAGGATCAGCCGCATCAGCAGGTAGCAGACGCCGAACAGCAGGCCCCGCTCCGCCAGTGCGTCCGGGACCGCCACGCTCATCCCCAGCCTGCAGGCCGCGAGCGCGAACACCAACAACCGCCCGGGCACCCCGTCCAGGCTCTCGCCCGTCGCGTTGCCCAGCAGGGCCGCACCGACCCAGCCCATCCAGAGCGGCAGGAAGAGCATGATCGCGAGCGCCACGTCCCCTAGCGAGTGCGCGTGCGCGAGTGCCACCGCGATCTGGGTGATGGCGAAGACCCACACCAGGTCGAAGAACAACTCCGCCCAAGTGACCCGCTGTTCGCCGCGCTCCGGGCCGCCGCCCACCTCGTCCGACATCCCCGTCGCCCCCTTCGACCCTCGGCCGCTCCCCGCGCGCCCGGGCCCCACCGTGCTCAGTCGCCCCACCGTACGACATCCGGAATCCGCCAACCTCGGTGCGGGTGTCCGGAAGTGGCCGGACGTCAGCGCGAGGTGGTCTCGCCGAGCCAGCCGAGGGCGGCGACCTGGATGCCGGCCTGAAAGCGGCTGCGGGCGTCCACCCGGACCATCAGGTCGGCCATCATCCGGCGGACGGTCCGCAGCGAGACGCCGAGCCGCTGGCCGGCCCGCTCGTCGGTGAGCCCCTCGGCCAGCAGCCTGAGCAGCTCCCGCTCCTGCGCGGTGAGGCCGTGCGGATCACGTTGCACCGTCTCGCCCAAGGTGCGGGCCTGGTCCCAGAGTTGCTCGAACAGGGCGCGCAGGGCGGCGATCACGCCGGGGCTGTGCAGCAGGACCGCGCCCTTGCGCGGGTCCTCCGGGTCGATCGGGACGATGGCGGTGGCGTTGTCGACCAGGATCATCCGCAGCGGCAGCGTGGGCGTGGTCCGGACGGCGCCCCCCAGACCGTGCAGCCAGCGGGCGTACTGCACGGTGGCGGGGTCGTTGCGGACGCTGTCCTGGTAGATGGTGCGCATCCGGACGCCGCGCTCCAGGGTCTCCTGGTCGAGGGCCCGGCTGGCCTCCATCACCTGCGGCGGCTGCGGGCCGCCGGGCGCCAGCGCGAGCACCTCGGCCGTTGCGTCGGAGGCGAGTTGGACCAGTCGGCCGCGGACCTCGCCGAGGTCGGCGATCAGCTCCACCCCCGACTGGCTGCTGGGGGCGCGGACGCTCGCGTACTCGGCCATCAGGCCGGCCATCGCGGCCCGGCTGCGCTCGATCTCCTGCTGGCGGCGGGCCGCCTCGGCCTCCTGCCGGGCCAGCAGCGTGGCCAGCCCGAGCTCCGGGTTGACGGCGCGCCAGCGGTCCTCGGCACCAGTGGGTCTGGTGAGCGCCAGGTCGGCCAGGTGGTCGAGCGCGGCCCTGACCTCGGGCTCGCGCGCCTCCAGCCGGCTGGCGATGCCCTGGGTGTCCAGCTCGGGATGGAGCAGCATCGTCCGGTACACCGCTTCGCCGAACGGGTCGAGGCCCATCGGCTGGGAGTCGGTCAACGCCCCGTCACCAGAAGTGCGGACCACATCACACCCTCCCCGTGACCGGAATCGAACCGGTCGATCTTCCGCAGTCCCTGACAGGCGGTCAGCGTACCGTCACGAGAAGGAACATAGAACAGTCTTACGGACAATCGCGGGGGTCCGATGGACGAACCGTGAAGGACGGGCATCCGACGCGGTCCCGGTGGCGGAATCCCCGGTACCGGGTCGGGGGACCCGCGACATGTTGCTGCCAGGCGTCGACATGCCACCGGAAACTGCCGGTCGGTGCGCCGCCGGTGCCGCACGCTTGCAGGTGTGTATGCGATTCGCGCCCACCTGGAGACACCCGGCGGCCGACCGTCCGGCGCCCCGGTGGCACCGGTCGTGCGGGACGGTCTGGAGCGTGGGCTCCGAGGACCGGCCCGGCTGAGCCACGCACGGATCCGGGTGACGCCGCAGCAGTTGGACGCGGTGGTCTTCGTGGCGGCCGGCAATCTGCTGGACGCCGAGGACGGGCTGCGCGACGCCTGGCACGAACTGACCAGCAGCGGCGGCGTCCTGAGCGGCTGGCACCTTCTGCACTGCGAGGCGGATGCCCGGATCGCGCTCGGGCTGCACGAGTTGCCCAGCCACCCCTGACCGGCATCCTGGCCGGTCAGAGCGGGTTTCCCGACCCTGGCGCCCACTGACCCAAGCTGGCCTCAGAGTGTCACGGCACTGTGGTGCCAGCTCCGAGTGCTGACAGGGACCACCTCGGGCGGCCACTCTCATGGTGTCGGCAAGAACGACGGACCGGAACACCGGGACAGCAGCCCCTCAGGGGCCCGGTACGGACCGCCGCCGCGCACCACGGATCCCCGGAAGCAGCCCGGGGCTCAACGAAACGCGAGAGGATCGGGCACCCCCATGACGCAGAAGGTCCGTTTTATCACGATTGTCGCCCTGGGTTTCAGCGTCCTGACCGGTACCGCCGCCGCCGTCCAGCTGGCGAGCCCGGCCCCGACCGCCGTCGTCCTGACGGCCGACGGTGCCCCCGGCGACCTGGCCACCGCAGGCCAGCCGGCCCCCCTGCCCGCTCCCGCCACCACCACCCCGGTCCCGATCCCCACCGGCACCCAGGGCACCTGGGGCTGGGGCTGAGCCGACCGACACCACCCCGCCCGACCGTTCGCCCGACACTTCAACGCCACCGAGGTAGCCGGATGATCACCCTCCTGGACCACCCCCCGTACCGTTCGGCCCCGGCCCCCTCCGCCGGGACCCCCACCGTGAGCGTCCTGCTCGCCGACGGACACCACCTGTTCCGTTCGGGGCTCGGCGCCCTGCTCGACCGGGAGGCCGACCTCGCCGTGGTCGCCGAGTCGACCAACGCCGAGGAGGCCGCCGCCGAGGCCGCCCGGACCAGGCCGACCGTCGCCGTGCTCGACCCGGATCTGCCCGGACCCGGCGGACCCGCCACCGCCGCCCTGATCCGCGACCGCGCACCGGGCACCGCCGTCCTGCTGCTCATCGCGGTACCGCGCTCCTCCGACCTGCAGCGTGCGGTCGCCGACGGCGTCGCCGGGGTGCTGCTCAAGGACGTACCGCCGGGGGCGCTGATCTCCGCGGTCCGCGAACTCGCCCGGGGCGGACGGGTGTACGACCCCCGCCTGGTCGCGGACGTGGTCCGGCCGGCCGCGATGCCGCTCACCCCGCGTGAGCTGACCGTGCTCGGGCACGTGGCCGACGGGGCCACCATCACCGAGGTCGCGGCCGCGCTGTCGCTCTCCCCGGGGACGGTGCGCAACTACGTCTCGGCGGCGATCGCCAAGACCCACGGGCGGAACCGCTGCGACGCGATCCGGATCGCCCGCGAACACGGGTGGCTCTGAGCCACCGTCACCGGACATGCCGATACCCCGCCGTGGAGTGGCGGGGCATCGGCATGTCCGGTGACAGGAGCTCGGGGCGGCAGCTTTGCAGGGCGCTCGGTTGCCCTGTCCAGGGCTCGGGGAACTGCGAGGGGGTCTGGCGTGCGGGTCACTGCGAAAGTGCCTGACCATTTACGCGACGATCACCTTGAACGAGGCCGGCGTCGCAGTTCCCCGAGCCCCTGACCGTAGACGCCGAGCCACCTGCAAAAAGCCGGCGTCGCCCACGCGGCGGAGCCGCACAACAGCACAGCCCCGAGCCCCTGACCGTAGACGCCGAGCCACCTGCAAAAGGCCGGCGTCGCCCACGCGGCGGAGCCGCACAACAGCACAGCCCCGAGCCCCTGGTGGCTGAGCCCAGAGCGCAGGCTCAACTCGCGCGGGAGGTCGTGACGATGTCGTTGAAGCCGTGGGCCGTGCGCGGCACGTCCGCCGGGCGGCTGCCGATCAGGAACTCGCCGACCGAGGACTCCGCCGTCCAGTCCAGGCCGAGTGCCCGGGCCGCCGCGTCAGTGTCGCCCGAGCCGAGGCCGCACGGCGCCAGCCCCATCGCGGTGGCCACCAGGTACAGCGTCTGGTAGACCACGCCGACGTGCTTGAGCGTCAGCGCGTACGCGATCTGGCTGTACTTCCAGGACAGCCGGCCGAACCGGGAGGTGACGGTCAGCAGCACCTGCGGGTCCACCGCGCAGCCGGTGGCCCGCCAGGCCGCCGTCATCAGCTCGCGGAACGCCGCCTCGTCACCGGCCCCGGCGAACGGCCGCGGCCGCAGGCGGTGGGCCGCCGCGTCGTAGCGGTAGACGCCCGGCACCAGGCCGTCGCAGCGCACCACCGAGAGGTAGACCTCCAGTTCGCCGGTCGCGCCGCCGGCCGGGTAGGGCCGGTCCACGATGTCGTAGCCGTGCGGGTCGGACGGGTCGCCCGGCACGATCCGGCGGACCCGGGCCACCCGGTACAGCAGCTCGCCCAACTGGGCCAGCGTCACCGGGGTCTCGGCGTACGAGCGGACCGAGCGGCGGCCCTCCAGCACCTCGCTCAGCGCGGGGTCACGGGCCAGCACCTCGTCCCAGTCCGGTACCGGCAGGTCGATCCCGGTGCCGTCCTCCCGGGCCCCCACGCCCGGGATCGCGGGGAGTTGGGCGATGTCGGTGTGCGCGAACACCCCGCCGCTCGGGTAGTCGTGCCGGCCCGGGCGGCTGCGGGCGTGGAACAGCAGGTCGTGGAAGTCCCAGAGCGGCGGCTCGCCGGTCGCGCCGTCGTCCAGGAACCCGGCGCCGGCCAGCAGACCGGCCAGCGCCTGTCCGGCCGCCTGGCTGATCCCGGCCAGCATGGCCGCTTCCGCCACCGAGCGGTTGGCCGTCACCGCCGCGACGAACGCCCCCGCCGCCGGCTGGTGCAGGGTCAGCCGGAACGGCGCCATCGGCGACTCCAGCACGCACGCCCCGGCGTGCTCCTCGGGCAGCCGGCGCAGGTAGGCGAACCGGGACAGCACCACGGAGGCCGGCGGGCGGACCAGGCCGGGCAGGCCGGCCGCCCGGGCGATCGGTACGGCGGTCGCCAACGGCTCGCCGAGCGGGTCGGCGATGGTCGTGGTGACCAGGTAGGGGAACCGGCTCAGCAGGTGGAACAACCTGCCGCCGTCGGCGAGTTCGTCGACGTCGAGATGGGTCCGGGTGAGTGCGGCGAGCCGCTGGACGGTTTCGGCGCCGAGCGCGTGCACGCGCTGACGGCCCCACGGGTGGCTGAGCTCCAGGTCCTCGCCCTGCGCGGTGACCTCCACCTCAGGGCGCAGCCGCAGCAGCGTGCGCGGCGTCCCGCCCTCGGCGGTGAGGTCGTGGGGCAGCTGTTCGGTCACGGTCATCGGGTACCTCTTTCCGGGCTGGACGGGCCGCCGCCGAGGGGCGGCGGCCCGGCGTCGTCAGATGAAGATCGGGATCGGGTTGAGCTCCTCCTCCGGCGTGGGCGTATCGAGCCAGCCCAGCGCCACCGGCACGTCGTACAGCCGGCCGGGCCCGAACCTGGCCCAGAAGTGCCGCATCCCCGGGACGATCACCTTGGCCACCGGCAGACCGATGTCGGGGCGGGTCTGGTCGAGCACCAGGAACTCCATCCCGCGCTCCTCGACCAGGCGTTGGACCAGCGCCAGGTCGTCGGCGAGGTCGTCGCCGGCCAGCTTCGCCCAGCGGGCCGGGCCGGCCGCCGCGACCGCCGGGTCGGGCAGCAGGTAGGGCTGGTTGGCCACGGTCGCGGTGGTCCACCACTCCTTCTGCTCCCGGTCGGCGCCCGCGTAGGTCACGGTGCCGTCCGCGTCGCCCGCCACCGGGCCGAGGAACTGGTTCATCTCGGTGAGCGCCCGGGTGAGCGCGATGTGCGGGTCGAGGTGTGCCCCGAAGGCGATCAGGATGTCCTCGGCGGGCTTGTCGGTCCGCCGGGAGAACGCGCCGACCACCGGGATGCCGAAGTCCGAGGTGAGGTCGAGCGCCCAGATCTCGCGGTTCAACCCCCGGTAGATGTCCCGGAGTTGGTCGATGTACGGGTCGCCGAAGGCGTCCAGGTCGACGGCCGGCCGCTGCACCCGGTTGTACCACCAGAGCGCCACCGCGTCCCGCTCGACCAGCTCCAGGAAGCCCTGCAGGGTGGCGTCCTCGAAGGAGGTGCCGGCCGCGCAGCCGTTGGAGTCACCGGCCGCGAAGAAGCCGTCGTGGTGCCGGTAGCCGTAGTACAGCGCCATGGTGGGCAGCCAGCGGGTCCGCTGCTCGGTCAGCGACCAGGCCGGGGACCACTCGATCCGGTCGTCCTCGCGGAACCGCTCGGGGATGGTGTTGAACATCGAGGGCTTGCCGTTCCACCGGCCCCGCTCGGCGAACTGGCGCTCGCTGTAGAGCAGCGAGTCGGCGGGGTGGATCGCGGCGTCGCCCAGCTCGGTGAAGCTGGCGGTGCGGCGGGCCTCGTCGCCCTGGAAGACCCCGGAGTAGCGCTCCATCGCCTCGCCGAGCGCGCTGGCCCTGGCCTGCACGTCGGTGCGGCCCTTGCCGCAGCTGACCGAGCGCAGCCCGGTCCGGAGCTGGCGCAGGTCGCCGCTGCGCCGGGACAGGTTCTGCCCGGAGACGTACACCCGCAGCCCGGTGGGGGTCCGCCCGGCCGGCACCAGCGAGGTCACCACGCCGGTGACCGGGGAGAGTTGGGGCTTGTACTGCTCCAGCATGTCCTCCGGCGAGGCGGACCGGTGGCCGCCGTCGGCGGTGTACGCCTTCGGGCGGCGCTCGAAGCTCACCGGGGCCAACTGCCGTGCCGCCACCAGCCCTTCGTCACCGCAGGACGGGCACTGCGGACGGCGGATCAGCCGGTGCCGCTCGGTCTCCAGCAGCACGGTGTCCAGGGTGAGCACGACCGGCTCGGCCGGGCGCACCCCCGCCAGCCACTTGGCCGCCTCCAGCGCGGCCAGCTGGACGCCGGTGCCGAGGGTGGCCGCCAGGTGGGCACCGGCGGTGGAGATCGGGCCGTCCTGACCCAGCCGGTGCTGCAGGTAGCTGAGCGACTGGCGGTTGGCGGACAGCCGGTGGGCCAGGCACTCCCAGCAGCCGGTGGTCCCGTCCTGGTCGGCCTCTCCCGGCACGAACACCGGGCCGACCCAGACGATCGAGCCGACCGGACGGGCCAGCAGCCAGGGCTGCCCGCTCTCCCGGGCCTCCCGGTCGCGCTCGGCCAGGCCGGGGTGCAGGTAGTCCTCGGTCAGCGCGACCGTGAACCCGGCGGTCGGGTCCACCGTCACCCCGGCGGCGGCCAACGCGGCCAGGAAGGGTGCCGGGTCCAGGTCGCCGTAGACCTCGACCCTGGCCCGGGCGGTGCGCAGCGCGGTGCTCGCGGCGGCGCCGTCCAGTCCGGCCATCTCGAAGTAGGCGGCCCCGGCCGCGTCCTCGACCGGGCCGGTGTCGGCCAGGTAGCCCCGCTCGCGGAGCCGGTCGACGGCGATCCGCACCTTGTCGGCGGGCACCGTGTCGCGCAGCGCCTCGCCGATCTGCTCGGCCGTGCGGGTGCCGTCCAGCAGCGGTGCGAGGGTCTGGGCGAGCCCGCCGTCCACCACCGAGACGCCACGCTCGGAGACCAGGTAGACGGCCTCGCCGTCCACCACGTACGGGGTGTAGTGGTGCTTGAAACCGATCGCGGATGTGTTGGGCATGGCTGGTACCTCTGATCTCGGGCGGCGGTCAGCGCAGCGTGGCGAGCGGGGCGGTGGCGGGGTCGAGCAGGCGCAGCAGCAGCAGGCCGACGGCGGCCGAGCCGTCCAGCGCGCCGAGGTTGATCCGGTCGTCGGCGGCCCGGTCCGGGTACCAGCTCCCGGTCGCCCGGTGCCGCGCGATCAGCTCGCCGACCAGCAGGGCGGCGGCCTCCCGGCCGTCGTAGAACGGGCCGGGGAGCAGCGAGTCCTGCGGATCGGAGACGGTGTGCAGCAGCCCGGCCTCGGCGGCGGTGAGGGCCTCGCCGGCCGTGGCGACCAGGTCGCGGGTGCTCCGGCCGGTGATCTGGTGGGCACTCACCGGCGGGGTGAGGGCGCCCAGTTCGGCCGGGTCGACGGTGCCGGCGCCGAGCGCGACCGCGGTGTCCAGGCAGGCCAGCCGGCCGGCCCGGGTGGCGGTGGCGAAGCGGTGGCCGCGCAGCCGTTCGCGGACCGCCTCGGGGGCGGCGAGCAGGGCGGGCGCCTCGGCCACCGTGCGGGCCAGCGCGGCGGCGATCGAGTCGGGACCGGCGGGCACCAAGTCGAGGAAGCCGTTGTCGGCCTCGCCCTCGGTCTCGCCGCCGGGCTCGGCGTCCAGCAGCTCCAGCGCGGCGGCGGCCAGCGCCCGGATGCCGTCGTCGGTCGACGCGTGGCCGGGGCCGGTGACCCGGCGCAGCCGGAGCAGGTTGAGCAGCAGACCGGCGCTGCCGAGCGGCAGATCCGGGTTGGGCGTCCGGGCCGGGCGGCCCGGACGGGTCGGCGCCGGGCCGGCGACCGCGACCGTGCCGGGCACCAGGGCCTGGGCGGAGGCGATCAGTTGGGGCTCGCCGAGCAGGGTGCCGACCCGGGCGAGGGCGTGGATCAGCGCACCGGGACCGGCGAACCCGCCGGGGACGGGTGCGCCACCGGCCAGCCGGCTGTCGGCGGCGAAGGCGAACGCGCGCGGGGCGGCCGGGTCGATCAGCCGGGCGGCGGCGGTCAGGGTGTGGTGGGCGGCCCGGTGGAACCTCGGTTCGCCGGTGGCGGCCCAGAGTTCGGCGAACAGCACGGCCAGCCCGGGGGTGCCGCTGACCAGGTCCAGGCCGAGCACCTCGACCTGCCGCAGTCCGCTGCCGGGGTACCAGCTCTGGCCGAGCCAGCCGTTGCCGCGCCGGTCGGCGAGGATCTGGTCGCCGATGCCCACCGCGAGGTCGAGCAGTTCCCCGTTGCCGGGGATCCGGGACCGTACGGGGGCCGGTGCGGGCAGCTCGGTGCCGCCCCGGGCGGCGTCCACGCAGCCGGTGAGGACGGCGAGGTGGCCCTCCAGGTCGAAGCCGTCGAGCTCGGCGACCCGGTCCTGCAGGCGCTGCCAGCCGGTGCTGCGGAAGTGGCCCGGGATCTCCCGGCCCTCGGCGGTGAAGACCGAGGTGGAGGAGGTCAGCGAGCGGAAGAACGGGATGTCGAGCTGGCGGAACGAGTCGAGCTCGGCGAGCACCACCTCCAACAGGTCACCGCGCCCGGGGTCACCGGCCAGCGCCGTGATGGCGCCCTGCAGCGCACCGGCGATCACCGTCTCGCGGGTCGCGCCGCTGTCCAGCGCGAGCGGGCTGGTGGAGGCTCGGATGATCTTGTAGCCGTCCCAGGTGTGCCGCCAGATGTAGCGCACCCAGATGCCCCGGAAACCCGCCAACGGGCCCTCAGGAGAGGCGAGTTCGTCCCGCAGCCGGTGCAGCGTCCGGTGCATCTCGCGGTAGCCCTCGGTCAGCTCGGCGCTGTACTCCCACGGGTCCGCGGTGACGGTGGCCCCGGCCTCGTCCAGGTGCACCGGCCGGTACGGCGGCAGCGGCAGCGCGGGCACCCCGGGGGTGATCTCCAGGCTGCCGATCCGGGACAGGCAGCCGATGTCCAGCGCGCCGCTCTGCTTGGCCGGGGTCCAGGGCTGGAAGGCCATCGCGGTCCGCACCACGGTGGACTCCAGGTCGTCCAGCAGACCGTGCTGTTCGGCACTGATGGTCGGCGGGGTCTGCACCCGGGGGTAGAGCAGGCACTCCAGGTCGATCAGCGCGGGGTGCTCGCCGTCCGCCAGCAGGTTGTCGGCCCACAGGTCGCGGCCCTCCAGCAGCTGCACCAGACGGATCGTCATGCCGAGCCGGCGGTAGAACCGGGCGAAGCCGCCGGCGTCGGCGCACGGGCGGTGCGGGACCAGTTCCTCCCAGCCGTAGTCGCTCTCGCAGTCGGCGGCCAGCGAGGCGGCGTGGCCGTCGTCGCCCCGGTCGCTGCGGATCAGCACGGTGCGCACCGGCAGGTCCAGCGACAGCTCCTCGTTCAGCCGGCGCGACAGGTCCAGGTAGGCGGCGGCGTGCCGCATGTCCTTGGGCTTGTAGACCACCGCCCGGTCGTTCGCGAAGTACAGCAGCGACACCGAGCGGCCACCGGCGTGCCGGTCGCCCGCCTCGCCGCGCACCGTGTCCAGCGGGCCCGGGTCCTGGCCGTCCCACATCTGCTCGACCAGCAGCGCGCGGTCCGCCGCCAGCCGGGCGAACAGCTCGGTCTGCACGTGCTGCCACTGCCGGCAGACGGTACCGACCAGGTAGGCCAGCGCGGGCAACCGCTCCAGCCGGGCCAGCCAGCCCTCCTGCGAGGTGTCCAGGCCGCCGGCGGCGTCCCAGTCGGTGGCGCGCGGACGGCCGGTGGTGGCCTGCAGCTCGTGGCAGAACGCCAGGTTGCACGCCTCGACCAGCCGGCCGGTCAGGGTGCCGGCCAGATCGGCGCGGGCCCGGTCGGTGACCGGGACGCCGAGGATGCCGCCCGTCCCGTACGGCAGCAACTCGTCCGCGGCGGCGGCGAAGGCGGCGCCGAGCGCGCCCGGGGCACTGGTCTCGGCACTCGGCGCGACCGACAGCGTGCGCAGGAAGACCGCCAGCGCGAGCGCCCAGTCGGGCAGGTTCGACGGATCGGCGAGCACCACCGAGCGCAGCCCGTCGCCGAGCGGACGGCCGGTCTCGGCCAGGTGGTCCAGCAGCGCACCGGCGCCGCCGTGCTCGCCGGCCGCCCGGCGCAGCCAGGTGTCCACCGCGGCGGTCCGGCCCCGGCGGTCCTCGTCCGGGTCGGGGGCGAACGACGTGCTGCCGTCCGCCCGGGCCTCGGCCCGGTCGGCGAACGAGGCGGCGGCCGTCACCACGGCCCGCAGCCGTTCGTCGCCCCTGGGCAGGTCGGGCAGCAGCACCCCGGCCTCGGTGGCGTGGTCGGCGGCGGCGCGGTCGTCGGTGTGCGGGGTGGAGGCACCGTCGACGGGGCGGAGCCAGGTCTGCAGGTCGAGCGGCATCTCACATCTCCTGGAGTCGGGCGAGTCGGGTGAACAGCGGGTCGTGGCCGAGTAGTTCGTCATAGGTTCCGGTGGCCGTCAGGCGGCCGCCGGAGAGCACGTGGATCCGGTCGGCGGTACGGATGGTGCTGAGTCGGTGGGCGATCACCACCCGGGTGCGGTCGAGGCCCGCGACGGCTTCGGCGACCCGCAGCTGGGTCGCGTTGTCCAGCGCGGAGGTGGCCTCGTCCAGCAGCAGGACGGCGGGCCGCCGGACCAGGGCGCGCGCCAGCAGCAGGCGCTGCACCTGGCCCCCGGAGAAGCCCTGGGCGTCCTCGCCCACCCGGGTGCCGAGGCCGAGCGGGAGGGCCCGCAACTCGTCGGCGACACCGGCGAGTTCGGCGGCCTCCCAGACCTGCTCCTCGGTCACGTCGGGGTCGCTGCCGGCCAGGTTCTCCAGCAGCGAGCCGCGCAGCATCCGGCCGTGCTGGAGCACCACGCCCAGCCGGCGCCGGACCAGTCGGGCGTCCAGCCCGGCCAGGTCCTGGCCGTCGTAGCGGACGGTGCCGGACTCGGGCGTCTCGAAGCCGAGCAGCAGGCGCACCAGGGTGGACTTGCCGGCGCCGGACGGGCCGACCACCGCCACCAGTTCGCCGGGCGCGGCGTGCAGCGACACCCCGTCCAGCACCGGCCCGGCGCTGCCCGGGTAGCGGAAGGTCACCCGGTCCAGCGCGACCGAGCCGCGCAGTTCCCCCGGGTCGGTCAACTGCCGGTTCCCTTCGGCCGGGTGGACCTCGGCCAGGATCGGGCGGATCCGGTCGAGCACCGGTGCGATGCCGTAGGCACTGGCCGCCGCGTGGGTGACCTGGCCGAGCGCCGCCGCGACCTGACCGGCGGCCACCCCGGCCGCCATCAGGTGCCCGGACGGGGTCGACCCGTCCAGCACCGCCCCCGCCAACAGCACCGCCAGCAGCAGCGGTTGCAGTCCCGCGGTGAGGGCGCCGGCCGCCGCGTCGGCCCGCTGGGCCGCCGCGTCCGCCCGCTTCTGGGCGGCGAACGGCACCGCCCAGCGGGCGAAGGCCTGGATCTCCCGGCCCGCCGTCTGGATCTTGTCGATCCCGAGCAGCAGCCCGTACAGCACACCGTTCAGCTGACCGTGCAGCTCGAACACCGTGCTCTCGTGGCGCTGGCGGCGGTGACCGAGCAACAGCAGCAGCCCGGTCACCACCAGCACGGCGAGCAGCAGCAGCCCGCCGAGCCAGACGTCCACCAACAGCAGGACGGTGAGTCCCGAGGTGGCGAACACCGCCCCCAGCACCGCGCTGACCAGCACCTCGGACAGCGCGGCCCGGGCCTGGGCCACCGCGTTGGCGCGGTGCACCAGGTCACCCGTGGTGTAGTCGCGGAAGAACCGGGCGTCGTGACCGAGCAGACGGTCCCAGACAGCCGGTTCCAGCGCGCTCTGCACCCGCCCGGTGAGCCGGACGGCGGCGGTGTTCCGGACGATCACCAGCAGCCAGGCCGCCAGCACCGCCGACCCCAGCAGCAGGGTCAGCCAGCGCACCGGGTGCCGGTCGGCCGCCAGCAACTGCGGCATCAGCACACCCGCGCTCAGCGGCACCATCAGTCCGAGCAGCGCCGCCCCCAGGCCGGCCGCGGTCAGCCGCCCCAGGTCCCGCCGGGCCCCGGGCACCCGGAGCACGAACCGGGCCAGGTCGGCCGGGCCGAGATCACCCGTGGGCAGCGGCAGGTAGAGCAGCAGCGCCCTGTCCTGGAGTGCCACGGGGACCCGCCCCGACGGATCGGCCGGGTCGTACCGGCGGTGGCCACCCGCCGGTCGCGGCACCAGCGCGACCGGCCGGCCGTCCGCCGCCGCGAACCCCACCATCGGCCCGGCCGTACCGGCCGGATCGCCGTGCCCGTCCGCCCCGGACGGCAGGGTCACCGGCCGGTACCGCACCCCGGCCGACCGCAGCAGCGCGGTCAGCGGGTCGCGGGACTTGCGTACGACGGGCGGGAGTTCGGCCCCCTGAGGGACCGCGCCCAGCGCGGCCAGGGCGGCCTGCGCCTGCTCGGCCGGGCTTCCGGCGGCCACCGGGGCCACCGGTCCTCCGCCCCGGCCGACGTGCAGCACGCCGACGGCGGCGGCGAGCGCGGCCCGGTTGGCCTCGGCGGTGGCCGTGGCGGTCATGACTTCCCCTCCTTCTCGGTCTCGGTGTTCTCGGTCTTCGCGGTCTCGGTCTTCTCGGTCTCGGTCTTCTCGGTCTCGGTCTTCTCGGCCAGCAGCGTCCGGTACGGGCCCGGGAGGGCGGCGAGTTCGGCGGGTGCGCCCTGCTGGACGATCCGGCCGCCGGCCAGCACGACCACCCGGTCGGCGGCCTGGATGGTGCTCAGCCGGTGGGCCAGCACCAGGCAGGTGGTGCCCCGGCGCCGCAGGTGCTCGTTGACGGCCGCCTCGGTGTGCGCGTCCAGCGCGGAGGTGGCCTCGTCCAGCACCAGCAGGGCCGGGTCGAGGGCGAGCGCGCGGGCCAGTTCGAGCCGCTGGCGCTCGCCGCCGGAGAGGTTGCGGGCGTCCTCGTCGATCCGTCCGGCGTCCAAGCCACCGCGTCGGGTCACGAGTTCGGCGACCTCGGCGTCGTCCAGCGCGCGCCGCAGGGCGTCCTCGTCGGCGGCCGGGTTCCAGAGCGTCAGGTTCTCCCGGACGCTTCCCTCAAAGAGCCGCAACTGCTGTTCCACGTAAGCGACCTGACCGGTCACCACCGCACGGTGCCAGTCGTCCCGGGGCCGGCCGTCCAGCAGCACCTGGCCGGACCAGGGGCGCAGCACCCCGGCGGCCAGCCTGGCCACCGTGGACTTGCCGCTTCCGCTGCCGCCGATCACGGCCACCCACTCCCCCGGGCGGATGTGCAGCGAGATGCCGGTCAGCGTGGGCGGCCGGTTCGGGTCGTACCCGAACTCGACGTCGCGCAGTTCCAGTTCACCGCTCAGCCGCGGCGCGGTCCGGAGACCGTCGGCGCCGGAGGCGTCGTCGCCCGGGGCGTCCAGGACCGGGGTGAGGTACGGGTCGGGCTCGGTGCTCTCGACATCCTCCAGCAGCGCGTTCTGCGCCCGGGCGATGGTGAACTCCGATGCAGCACCGACGAGTTGGCCGACCGGCGAGAGGAATCCGTTCAGCAGCAGCAGGAAGGCGAGCAGGGTGCCGACCGAGAGCGAGCCGCCGAGCAGCATCGAGGCGCCGGCCACCACCACGGTCGCGGTGGCCGCGGCGTTCAGCGCGCCGGGCAGCGAGAGCGGCACGATCACCGCCGTGGTGACCCGCTGGCCGGTCTCCATGGCACGGGCCTGCCAGCCCGCCCAGGACCGGAAGAACGAGTCCTCCGCACCCTCCGCCTTCAGCGTCTCGATCGCCGACACACCGGCGAACGCGACCCCGTCCCGCTTGTACTGCTCCGCGTGCAGCCGGTGCACCAGACCGCCGCGCCGCCGGTCCGCGACCCGCAGCGCCAGCAGGTCCAGCACCGCCACCACGACCGGCACCGCGGCCAGCCGCGGCTCCAGCCAGACCAGCGCCGCCAGGTGCACGGCGGCGGCCGCCGCCGAGGCGGAAGCCGCGGCCACCCGGTGCGAGAGCAGCATCGCCAGGCCGTCGTTCATCTGCACCCGGGTCACCAGACCGCCCAGTTGGCGGCGGTGGAAGAACGATCCGGGCAGCCGGAGCAGCCGCCACAGGAACCCCGCCGAGGCACGGGCCGCCATCGCCTCCAACACCCGGTTGACCAGTGTCTGTTGGAGCCAGGTGCCGAGCAGCACGGTGCCGGCCACGGCACCCGCGGCGAGCGCCAGCGGCACCGCCCAGGAGGACGAGCCGCCGATCACCACCGAGCGGAGGTAGGCCCGCAGCAGGAAGGCCGCCGCGACCCCCGGCACCGCCAGCGTCACGGACAGCAGCACCCCCAGCAGCAGCGGTCCGGCGAACGCGCGCATCCGTGCCGTCAACGCCCGCAGCAGCGGGAAGCGCCGGCCGCCGGCCTCGAAGTCGGGACCGGGTTCGAAGCCGACCGCGATCCCGGAGAAGGTGTCCCAGAACTCGGCCGGGGTCGCCGAGTAGGAGCCCAGCGAGGGGTCGTTGATGTGCACCCGGCCGCGCTTGATCCCCTCGTAGATCGCGAAGTGCGGGCCGGTGACCAGGACCATCGACGGGACCTGGAGGTTCTCCAGGCCGAGCAGCTTCTGCTCGGTCCGGACCACCCGCCGTCCCTTGGCGATCACCCCGTACCGGCCGGCCGCCTTGGCGACCACGGCCGCGCTGACGCCGTCCCGGCTCACGCCGCAGGCCCGGGAGGCCTCCTGGAGCGTCACCCGGCGGCCGAACGCGCCCAGCACCACGGCCAGGCAGGCCGCGCCGCAGTCCTGCTCCTCCATCTGCGGCACCACCGGTGTGCGCAGGTGGCGGCGCGGCCTGCGTCCGGTGGGCGGCGGCGTCTCCTTCGGCTGCTCCGCCTGCTGCGGCTTCCCCGCCGCCGGGGCCGCCGTCTCGCGGACGTCGAGGCTCATCGCCCGGCCCCCGATCCGAACACGGCCTGGTACGGGTGCCTGGCACCCAGGTCGACCGAGACGGTCAGCGGCACCGGGCCGCGCAGCTGCCCGACGGCGGCCGGGATGCTCGCGTAGGCCGTCCACACCGGAGCCGACCCGGTCGGCAGACCGGGCAGCGGCACGGTGAAGGTGCCGTCCAGCGAGTCGGCCCGGACCGGCAGGGTGTCGGCCGTGGTGACGGTGGCCCGGACGGTCCCCATCCCGGGCACCGGCACCAGCACCGTCCGTCCCGGCACCAGCTGCCCGGCGTCCTGCACCGAGGTCGCGAAGATCCGTACGGTCTGCGGGAGTCGGGCCGAGTCCAGCGTGACGAGACCCGTACCGGGGGCGACCGCGCCGCCCGGGGTGGCGAGCAGGGCGGTGACCGTGCCGGCGGACGGCGCCCGGACAACGAGCTCTTCGCCCGCCGGTGTCCGGAGCACCGCGATCGGCTGACCCTCGGTCACCAGGGCACCGGTGCCGATCCGGTAGGAGAGCAGCGCGCCCGCCTGGTCGGCCCGGACGGTCTCCGGGGCCGGGCCGTGGGCGAGCACCGCGGGCAGCGCGAGCGTGTGCGGCAGGGCGCCGAACACCGCCCAGCCGGCACCCGCGCCGACCGCGAGCAGCAGCGCGGCGGCGGCGGCCCGGAGCCGGGCACCGACCAGTCCCACCGGGCGGTCCAGCCCGGGCTCCAGGACTGCGGCGGCCCGGGCCGCCGCGACGGCGGTGGTCTCCCTCGGGCCCACGGTCGGCTGCTCGGTCTCCGGGCCGTTCGGCCTGGTCGCGACGGTCACGTTCTCCCCGCTCTCCGGTGTCCGCGTTCTGGTGGCTGTACCGCTCATGGCTGTCCCGCCCCCACCAGGGCGGCCGGCTCCGTCGCCTTCGACGGGCACCGCAACGGCAGTTCGCGCATGCCGCCGAAGACGAACTGGGTGCTCCACGGCACGGTCCGCTCGGTCAGCGGGGTGCTCAGCTCCCGGGTCCGGCCCGCCTCCGCCAGACCGCGCAGCACGGCGGCGCCCGCCATCAGGGAGAGCGGCGCGCCGAGGCAGTGGTGCGGGCCGTGGCCGAAGGCGAGGTGGCGCGTCTCGGCCCGGCCCGGGTCGAAGACGTCCGGGTCGGCGAACCGGCGCGGGTCCCGGTTGGCGGCCGCGTACAGCAGCAGCGCGACCCGGCCGGCCGGGACGACGGTGCCGCCGAGGGTGATCTCGTGGGTGAGGGCGCGCGCACTGGCGCGCACCGGGCTGCCGAGCCGCTGGGCCTCGTCGAACACCGCTTCGGCCCGGTCGGGCCGGCTTCGGATCAGTTCGGCGAGCTCCGGGGAGCGCAGCAACTGCCAGACGGCCAGGGCCAGTCCGGAGGTCAGCGTCTCGAGGCCGTTGGCGAGCAGCATGACCACGAAGGCGAGCAGGTCCTCGTCGTCCAGCCGGCCCTCGCCCCGGGCCACGGTGAGCCGGCTGATCAGGTCGTCGCCGGGAGCGGCGGCGCGGGCGGCGCAGAGCTCCTCGACGTAGCCGCGGAACTCCTCGAACTCGGCGTCCAGTTCGGCGATCCGGGCCGGATCGGCCGGGGCGTCCTGGCTGCCGAAGTCGTCGAGCAGCGAGCGGGCCATCAGGCCGGCCCAGCCGGTGACCCGTTCCTGTTCGGAGTCGGGGATGTCGAGGATCGCGCAGGAGACCGCCACCGGCAGTGGCACGGCGAGATCGGCGACCACGTCGAACTCCCCTGCCGCAAGCAGGGGTTGCAGGGTCCGGGCGGTCGTGTTCTCGATCCGGGTGCGCATCTGCTCCAGGCGGCGGGCGCTGAAGGCGGTGGTGGCGAGGCGCTTGAGCCTGGTGTGGTCGGCGCCGTCGCGCATCGGGAGCATCCGGTTGACGATCCGGGCCAGGGCGGTCGAACCGGCCCTGGGCAGACCGACGGTGGTCGGGTCGACGGCCGTCCCCGGGTGCATCAGGACGGTGATGATCTCCTGGTAGCCGGAGACGACGTGCACCCGTCCGAGGTCGAGCACCGGCGCCTCGGCCAGCAGGCGGCGGTAGAGCGCGGGCGGGTCCTGCTGGGCGGCGGGCTGCTGGATGAACCGCGTCAGCTCCTGCCGGAGGTTCTCCATGGCCCGGCTCTCCTTCACTGGCTTGCCCGATGGGGGGGGTTGGAATGCGGGGGAAGCAGGGTGCCGCGGTGACCCCACCCGGGGGCGGGCTCACCGCGGCACAGGACCCGAATTACTCGGCAGCGACCTCGGCCGCGGCGTTGGACACCGAGCTGAAGCTCGAGACCGGGCAGGCGGCGCAGGCCAGCGAGCTGACGGAGACGCCGGCGTTGACGCTGTCCAGCTCCTCGATCTCGATGTCGAACTGGTCGTTCGCGGGGGTGATGTTGTCAGCCATGGTGGGCTCCCTTCGGGGTGTGGCGCCTGCCCCGGCGGGGCTGGTCACCATCGGCGCCGATTCGCTTTCCGGCTTTTTCTCCGGCTCGTTTTCGGCGATGAGGAAACTATGCACCCGGCCCCCGTAAGTGCGTCAGTAGGGGATGTCAGAAACTCACCTCTGCAAAATGCAACAGCTGTACCCATGACATTTTGAATACCCTCTGACCTGCGGCGATGTCACCCACTTGCCTTATCAGGACCCCCCGGTTCACCCTGTATCCCATGACACTCACCACAGGCCCGGGAATTACCCGGGATCCAGCCGTGGAAGTAAGCGACCTGCGTCGCAGCTACGGCGACTACGAAGCCGTCCGAGGAATTTCCTTCACGGTCGCGCGGGGCGAGCTGTTCGCCCTGCTGGGCACCAACGGCGCCGGCAAGACCACCACCCTGGAGGTGCTGGAGGGCTACTCCCGGCCGAGCTCGGGCACCGTCCGGGTGCTCGGCCTCGACCCGTACGGCCAGGGCCGGCTGGTCCGGCGGCGGACCGGCGTGATGCTCCAGGAGGGCGGCTTCTTCAAGGAGTTGACCGTCCGGGAGACCGTCGACTCCTGGCGCTCCTTCATCTCCGGTGCGCAGCCCACCGGCACGGTGCTGGAGCGGGTCGGGCTGACCGAGCGGGCGGGCACCCGGGTGGCCCAGCTCTCCGGCGGCGAGCGACGCCGGCTGGACCTCGCGCTGGCCGTGCTGAACACCCCGGAGCTGCTGTTCCTGGACGAGCCGACCACCGGTATGGACCCGGAAGCCCGGCGGGCCACCTGGCGGCTCGTCAGCGAGCTCAGGGCGGCCGGCACCACGGTGCTGCTGACCACCCACTACCTGGAGGAGGCCCAGCAGTTGGCAGACCGGGTGGCCATCATGGACCGGGGGCGGCTGGCCGCCGTCGGGACGGTCGAGGAGGTGCTGTCCGGCCACGGCACCCGGATCACCTTCCCGCTGCCCGCCGGCCTGCTGCCCGCCCAACTGCCGCCCGTCCTCGGCGAACTGCCCACCGTCACCGACGGCACGGTGCGCTACACGGTGGCCCGGACGGCGCCCGCGCTGGCCACCCTGCACAGCTGGGCGGCGGAGCTGGACGTCGAGCTGGACGGCATCGAGGCCCGCAACGCCTCGCTGGAGGACGTCTTCCTGGAACTGGCCCACGAAAAGGCGGAGACCCGATGAGCAGCGCGACCACCACCTCCCCGCACGGCCTGGCCTGGCCCGCCTACGCGCGCGGCCAGTTCCTGCTCTCCTGGCGGGTGTTCTGGCGCAACCGGCGTTCCACCTTCATCGGCTTCCTGCTGCCGGTGCTGCTCAACCTGGTGATCGCGGCCCCGCTCCGCGACCGCCAGATCGCCGGGGTGAACGCGGCGGCGTACAGCACGGTCGGGTTCATCGGCTTCGCGCTGGTGACCTCGTTCATCAACCTGCTGAACGGCGTGGTGGCCCGCCGGGACGACCTGGTGCTCAAGCGGCTGCGCGGCACCGAGGTCCCGCCGACGGCGATCTTCGCCGGGCAGTTCGGTGCGGCCGGCGCGGTGGTCCTGCTCCAGGTGCTGGTGCTGGGCGGCCTGTCGGTGATCTGGTTCGACGCACCGCTGCCCGCCGACCCGCTGCTCTTCCTGCTCACCCTGACCGGCGGCTTCCTGCTGTTCGCCGTCCTCGCCGTGGCCCTCTCCGGCCTCACCCCGAGCGCGGAGGCCGCCCCGATGATCGCCACCCCGGTCCTGCTGGTCTGCATGTTCGCCAGCGGCGTGGTCGCGCCGCTCAGTTCGATGCCGACCTGGCTCCAGGGCCCCGCCCACAACCTGCCGCTCGCCCCCGTGGTGGAGACGCTGCGCACCGCCTGGTTCGGCCGCGGCTTCGGCCCGGAGTCCTGGAACGGCGCCCCGCTCCCCGCCCTCGACCTCCTGCACGCCTGGCAGCACGCGGCCCCGGCCCTGCTGGTGGTCGCCGCCTGGACGGCCGGCGCCGCCGTGCTGGGCCGCCGCCTGTTCCGCTGGGAGCCCCGCCACGGCTGAGGGCGGGTCAGCGGACGCCCGGTCAGGCCGTGGTCCCGTGGACGAGCGTGCCCCGCTTCAGGCGGAACACGTGGTCGGAGGCGTCGGCCACGGCGCGGGCGTGGGTGACCAGGACCACGCACTTGCCCTGCCGGTGGGCGAGGTCCCGGAACAGCCGGACGATGTCGGCGGCGGTGTCCTCGTCCAGCGCCCCGGTGGGCTCGTCGGCGAACAGGACGTCGACGTCGCAGGCCAGCGCACGGGCGATGGCGACGCGCTGCTGCTGCCCGCCGGAGAGCTGCAGGACGCGCCGGTCGCGGTCCTGTTCGTCGATGCCCACGGCGGCCAGCAGCTCGGCGGCGCGCCGTCTGCGGTGCCGCCCCGCACGCCGGCGATCTCCATCGCACAGGTGATGTTCTGAACGGCCGTCAGGTAGGTGATCAGGTTCAGGGACTGGAACACGGTGGCGACGTGACGGTTGCGGTAACGGCCCGGGCCGAGCGCGGCGACGTCCTGGCCACGGAAGTAGAGGTGACCCGAGGTGGGCGGGTTCAGTCCGCCGGCGATGGACAGCAGGGTGGACTTGCCGCTGCCCGACGGGCCGACGATGGCGTGCACCCGGCCCGCGTGGAAGTCGACGTCGACGTCCGTGAGGACGTGGTGCATGGTGCTGGCCCAGCAGCCTGGGCTTCCTCTCCCCCATCGCCAGCAGGATGCCGAGCTCCCGACGGCGGTCCCGCAGCGCGGCCGCCACGGCCAGCGCGACGATCGCGGTACCGGCGACGGAGACCAGCCAGACCGTCAGGGTGGCGAACCGGGCGGTGGTGACCAACCTGCTCGACAACGCCCTGACCTACAACCACCCCGGCGGCAGCGTCCGCCTCTCGGTGTACCGCGCCGACGGCGTCCACCTGGAGGTCGGCAACACCGGGCCCCTGCTCGACCCGGCCACCGCCCACCGCCTGTTCGAACCCTTCTACCGTCCCCAGGGCCGCGTCCACCGCGACGGCCACGGGCACGGACTGGGACTGGCCATCGTCGACTCGATCGCCACCGCGCACCACGGCACCGCGACCGCCACCGCCCACCCCGCAGGCGGACTGACCGTCACCGTCGAGCTGCCCCGGACCCAACCTGCGGAGCGAGAACCAGAACTGACATACCGACAGCCGGTGTCGCCGAAGGTCAGTCGCAGCTCGTAGCGGTCGTCCCGGCATGCCTTCCGGCCGACCGCACACGCCCCCGAGGCGGTGGATCACCGGGCACTGTGCACTCCTGGGTCGGGACGAACGTCCCGCAATCAACCGGTCCGGCGCTGGTACACCTGACAATAGAGGGCAAACGGGACATACGTCCGACGCCACCGACGAAGGGTCTCCTCCTGATGCAGCGCATTCTGGACCTCGACACCGCCGACCTGGCCACCCTGCGCGGGCGTGAGCTGACCGCCTCGGTGGCCGCGAGCGAGGGCCGCGCCATGGTCGCCGAACTGTGGGTGCACACGGCCATGCTGGCCGGGGCCCACGAGACCGGCGGGGTCTCCAACCTGGAGATCGCGGCCGCCTTCGGCGCGGACATCCTGATCCTCAACGTGGTCGAGAAGGGCTTCGACGGCGAGCGCTGGACCACCCCGGTGCTGGGCGAGTTCGCCTCGGCCGCCGCGCTGGCCGACGCCGTGGGCCGCCCGATCGGCGTCAACATCGAGCCGGGCGACGTACCGGCCGGCCGCAAGGCCACCCTGGAGAACGCCAAGCGGCTGGTCGACTCCGGCGTCGCCCTGCTCTGCGTGACCGCCAACCCGGCCACCGGCGCCACGCTGGCCGACATGGCCCGCACCAGCGAACAGCTGCGCGCCGGACTCGGCGACGACGTGGCGATCTGGGCCGGGAAGATGCACATGGCCGGGCGGGTCGAACCGCTGGACGCGGCCGGCATCGCCGCCGTCGCGGAGGCCGGCGCGGACGGCGTCCTGGTCCCCCTGCCCGGCACCGTCCCCGGGGTGACCCGCGAGATCGCCGCCGAGGCGGTCCGCCGGATCCACGCCGCCGGCGCCATCGCGATGGGCACCATCGGCACCAGCCAGGAGGGCTCGCACCGCAACCTGGTCCCCCAACTCGCCCTCAACGCCAAGGAGATCGGCGTCGACGCACACCACATCGGCGACGCCTTCGTCGGCGGCTCGATGGACCCGGAGTTCCTCTACGACTACTCGGTCGCCGTCCGCGGCCGCCGCCACACCTGGCACCGGATGGCCCGCAACGCCCGCAAGCGCCCCTGAACGAACCCGCCGGAGACACAACAAAGGCCCCAGGTCACGGCGAGTGAGTCCTGGGGCCTTCGTAGAGCCGCCTTCGGGATTCGAACCCGAGACCTACGCATGACGAGCCCGAGAGTGATCATGATGGGTGGTGCCAGCATCTACCGCTTGGTGATGAACTCACAGGTCAGAACGTTGCGCCGTGATCCACGATCCCACCGGAACCGGCACGTGTTGCCCGCTCCGCTCACGCATCGCTCACGCAGGCGGCCAAGACCATGGCGTCAGCTGAGATCCCCGAAGAGCGGTGCCAGCGGCTGGCTCGCCATGGGCAGCCCCAGCTCCTGCAGGTAGGTGATCCGAGCGTTTGTGGCAGCCGAGAAGTGGCGCCAGTCGAGGCTGTCGACTGGCTCGGTGGGCTTGAGGTCGCTTACCGACGACATGGTTAGCAGACGATGTCGTACAGCTGCTCAGCCACGAGCCGCCGACACGACCCGCGCTGGCCCGCACGATCAATCGTCGCCCCTGAGCTCGAGCTTCAAGCCCAGGGCACGAGCGACCTTGGCGATGGTCGCGGTCGTGACGTCGTTGTTCGCCTCGACGCGCGCGATGGTCGGGCGCGACACCCCTGACTTCTCGCCAAGCTCCCCCTGCGACCACCCCTGCTTCTTGCGGACCTCTCGGATGACATCACCGAGGCTCGCCTCGGACTCCTCATTCATGCGCCTTACCCCTCGGCCTCGGAGCCCGCGTCCGGGCCGGAGCCGTGCTGGGCGTGGAGGGCGTCCGCCGCAATGTTGGCGATCTGCCCGATGAAGGCCGGATCGGCCAAGTACGACTGGATCTCCTTCGACTCGTTCACCGTCTTCAGGACCGCGAGCCCGACGGCACCGCTGAACCCCTCGGACGCCTTGAGCTGGGCGACGGTGTTGTTCTTTGCCATCGCTACCGCCTCCTCGTTCGCGTCGAGGAAGCCCCAGAAGGTCGTGATGAACCCAGAGACGCTCTCGGGGCTGACGTCGACACCCTTGGCCTTGAACATCTCGTTGACCTTGTCTATGGCCTCGTCCAGCGGGCCGCGTTTCGGCGCGGCGCTGCCCATGTGCTCGCCGTCGAAGATCGGGAGCTTGATGCCCTCGCTAGTCCCATCGCTCAGCGAGTGGTCCTCGTTGATGGCAGAGGGCACGAGCTTGACCCCGGAGAGCTGCACGCCCTCGAGGAAGCTGTCGTCGTAGTCGTTGCCGTCGGTGCGGAGGTTGCGGCCGAGCAGCGTCGCCAGGATCGCGCGACGGTGAAACTCGGGGTCCTGGTAGTCGACGATCTGGCTGAGGAACTGCCAGGCGTTGCGGTAACCGAGTACATCGGCCCGGAAAGACTCCAGAGACTCCTTCTTTGCCTTGTCCTTCGAGAGCACAGCCTGACGCCACTGGCCGCTCCACCGGTTCTTGATCGGAGACAGGGCCTTGGCGATCGCCTCGCCGCCGGCGTCCTCGAGGAAGGCGTCAGCGACGGCGTCCATCTCTTCGTGCGTGTAGACCCCGGCCGTGTCGAGCCGTTCTCCCAGCGTGATCAGCGCATTGGGATCGACGTCGCCGTCGACGTGCGCGTCGGAGTAGTAGAGCTTGAAGTCCTTCTGGACGCTCGCCGGGGTGTTGCGGAAGTCGACGACCATCGGCGCGGTCTTGCCGGGGTAGATTCGGTTCAGCCGGGAGAGGGTCTGTACGGTGGCGACGCCGGAGAGTTTCTTGTCGACGTACATCGCCATGAGGCGCGGCTCGTCGAAGCCGGTCTGGAACTTGTTCGCGACGATGAGGACGCGGTAGACGCCCTCCTCGCGGAACGACCTGCCGACGTCGCTCACGCCGTTCACCGAGACCTCGGTGACGCTTTCGCCATCCTCGTCGGTGAGCGATCCCGAGAACGCGGCTAGCGTGTGCAGGTCGTAGCCCTTTTCGGCGATGTACGCGTCCATCTTCCGCGACCAGCTCAGCGCCTCCATTCGCGTGCTCGTCACGACCATGGCTCGGGCCTGGCCGCCGAGCATGTGGATGACGTTGCGCTGGAAGTGCTCGACGACGACCCGCACTTTCTGTGCGATCGCGGTCGGGTGGAGCCGCGCGTAGCGGACGATGCTCGAGACCGCCTCGCCGGTGTTGACCTGGATCTCGCTCTCGGACTCCTCCCCCTGGAGCGTCCTCTTCACGCGGAGGAACATGTCGTAGGTCGAGTAGTTCGTCAGCACGTCGAGGATGAAGCCCTCCTCGATCGCCTGGGCCATCGTGTACGTGTCGAAGGCTTCCCAGCGGCCTTCGCGCTGGGTGCCGAACAGGCGTAGCGTCTTCGCCTTCGGGGTCGCGGTCAGGGCGATGAAGGTGATGTTGCTAGACGCGGCAATAGCCGAGTCCTTGGCCATGAGGAGGTCGTCAGCGCCGATGTCGTCCTCCTCTGCATCCAGCCCGACGTCGGCAAGCAATTCCTTGAGTTGCCGCGAGGCAGAGCCCGACTGCGAGGAGTGAGCCTCGTCCGCGACTACGGCCCAGCGTCGGCCGCGCAGCTCCTGGGTGTCCTCGATGAGCTTCATGACTTCGGGGAACGTCTGCAGGGTGCAGGTGATGATGTGGTCGCCCTCGAGCAGCGCCTTCTTCAGCTGCGGCGACTTAGCGCCGGACTTCTCGCCGACGGCGACGACGAGCCCCTTGCTCGACTGCACCAGGTTCATGTCGTCGCGGATGTTCTCGTCGAGAACCGTGCGGTCGGTGACGACGATGACCGAGTCGAACGTCGACTTCGAGTCGGCGCTCATGTGTCGGATCAGGCGGTGGCTGAGCCAGGCGATTGTCTTAGTCTTGCCCGAGCCAGCCGAGTGCCAGATCAGGTAGCGCTTGCCGGTCCCGTTCGCCTCGATGTCCGCGACGACGCGTTCAACGGCGCGCAGCTGGTGGAAACGCGGGAAGATGAGGCGGCCCTCGTCCTTCTTGCCGGACTTTCCGGGCTCGAAGAGCGCGAAGTCCTTGAGGATCCGCATGAAGGTCGGGCGCGCGAGGATCTCGCGCCAAAGGTAGTTCGTCGACGAGCCAGTGCCCGACGGCGGGTTCCCCTCGTGGCCTTCGTTGCCTTGGTTAAAGGGCAGGAAGACGGTGTCCCCGCCCTGGAGCTTGGTCGTCATGTAGACGAGGTCGTTGGAGACCGCGAAGTGAACGAGGGCGCGCCCAGGTGCGAGCAGCGGGCGGCTCCGCCCCGGCTTGCGGTCCTCCTTGTACTGGCGGATTGCGTGCTTAACGGTCTGTGTGTTGTCGGTCTTGAGCTCCAGGGTGACGACCGGCAGTCCGTTGGCGAGGAGCACGACGTCGATAGTCTCGTTGGTCTTCGTGTCGAAGCGCACCTGGCGCAGAATCCGCAGTCGGACCGACTCGGCCGCCTCTACGACCTCGGTTAGGTTCGGGTTCGCCGGCGGGAAAGCCATCATCGGGCCGAACTTCGCCGTGGGGCGGCCGATCTGGGCGTAGGAGAAGCCCTTGCGCAGCACGCCGAGTAGGCCACCGACCGGGTGCCCAGTCGTCGGGTCCATCCTTGTGGCCTTGGCGAGCTCCTTGGTGATGTGCTCGAGAAGGTTCCGTTCGGCGCCGGCCTTCTGCCCGTCGACCAGGTCGCCGGGGACGGCCTTCTCGTACTCGTCCGGGTACTGGGTGCTCAACCAATGGAGAACGTCGGCTGGCGCGATCGCGAGGCCGACGTCCCAGCCCGTAGGCCTCCCGTCGTCCTCGTACAGCCAGCCGTGCTCGGCAAGCTCTGCGCAGAGGTTCTCCTCGAACTCGCGCTCCATCAGCTGCGCGTGGCTCACGCGACTTCCTTCCGTCCGGTGACGACGTCGAGCAGGAACGCGGAAGACCGCTCCACGAGAAGGTCCCGAAGGCTGGCGATCTTCGACAGCATGCCGTCAATGCGACTCGTCACCCCGTCGAGATGGTCCGCAATACGTTGCTGCTCGTCCATGGGAGGCAGCGGCAGGGGCATCATGTCAAGTGCGATCTTGGTAACTCGCTGGGCGTTGGGGCGGACGCCTGTACCGATGGCTCCGAAGTAATCGACATATCGGGGACTGCGGAGAAGGTGGTGCACGTAGCGTGGGTGGAACCGCGGCGAGATCCAGAATGCCTTGTAGTCAGGGCTGATGTAACCAGTAAGTGACGAAACGCCGAGCCCTCCGTGATTCAGCCACATCATGTTGGCGGCGAGCTGGTTCGGCCTCACTACCCGGTACTTCGCCACGTCCAGGGAGGCCTGTTGACCATCTGTCCGCGTGTTCAGCTCGACTCCCCGGTATTCGGAAATCGAGAGAAGGGGCCCTGGGGGGTTCTCGCCGTTCCGCTCGGTGCTCTCGGTGAAGTCGTAGCCGAACTTAGTGCGACCCCAGTGCTCAGGTGTCCCGGACAGCGGAGACTGCGCATCTTCGCCTTGGCGCGAGTCCTTCTCAGAGAGACCGAACAGCGCAGCCGTGTCGATTGCCCGTGCACGCAGTGCGTCGGTGAGCTCATCGAGCTTCGCGATCATGTGATCGGCCTCGTCGAGCCGGGCCGCGAGCTCGCGCTGGACATCCAACGGCGGCAACGGGACGCGAATGCGCGACATCCGGGTGAAGTTGGTGGACCACAGGTCGTCAACGATCCCCGTGCCCCAACGGAAGAACTCGTCCTGGAACGCGATGCTGCGGAACAGATGATGGCCGTACTCCGGAACTAGGAGATCCGGCCTCGGCGTCATGACCGAGTAGACAACAGAGACACTCCCGTCCTGGCGAGCCAGCCCAGAAGCCCCACGCCGGTCGGATCGCGAGTTGATGACCAGGTCTCCGGCGCGCACGAGCTTCCGATCGCCTTCGGTCTGCGACTTGGCGACACCGGCGAGCTGGGGCGTCACGCCCAACTTCCCGACTGACAGCGCGGGGAATTCCGTCTCACCGACCTTCTCGTTCCGCTCCACGACGATGGATCCGACCGGAGCCATGACGAAGGAGGAGCTCTCAAGCAGCGACTCGTGGACCGCCTGACCGGTCACTGATCGCTCACCTGCTTGAACATGTCAGCGAGTTCGCCCATCAGGCTCTGCACCTCGGAGTCGATCTCGTCGAGCGGTCGCGGTGCGCGCGGCGTGTAGAAGATCCTCGTAAGCGGGATCTCGTTGCCGTACTTCGCCTTGCTCTCGTCCCACTGGGCGTCAGGAGAGAACGGAACCACCTCACGCGCCATGTGCTCTGCCAGGTTCTCACTGAGCGGCACGCGTTCGGTGATCTTCCACCCGCTCGAAGTGACCGCATTGCCTTTCCGGTCGACAGCTGGCGGCGCTGATTCGTCCGGCATGGCCATCGCCTTCATCACGGCGTCCACCAGGCTGAGCGGAGCCTTCAGCCCAGCTGCCTTTGCAGCCTGTGGGAAGGCCGTGGGCAGGTCGTTCCAGTTCGTGCCGTCGAGCGATTCGAGCACGGCGACGTGCTCGTCCGTGAAGTCCTTCCGTTCACGCAACTCCTGCTCTGCCTCTTCGCTGCAACGGGCAGCCAGGCGCGCCTGCTTGTAGACGGGAACGTCCCGAAACTTGAAGTCATCCGGAGTCATCACGCGGGAGATCTCAGGATCCGCGTGATCGAAGGCTTTGTACGCATCGAGCACCGGGTGCCGGTCTGCGGCACCCATCTCCCGGCGCTTCTCGCCCATGGGCCTGCGCAGCAGAGTCCATTGGTCCGATCCGTCGATCAGCTGGATCTTGCCCTTGCGCTCTGGGTCCTTGTTCGTGTCTAGAATCCAGATGTAGGTGGGAATGCCGGTCCCATAGAACATGCTGGGCGGCAGGGCGATGATGGCGTCAATGAGGTCCTCGTCGAGGAGCCACTGACGGATCGCCGTTGGCCCCTTGTCGCCGTTGAAGAGCGGGGCGGCGTTCGAGACGACCGCGGCGCGTCCGCCCTGGCCGTTCTTGCCAGCCGGGCTGAGCTTCGACGCGCAGTGCGCCAGGAAAAGCATCTGCCCGTCACTGATGCCTGGGAGGCCATGGCTGAAGCGGGAGCCGGGCGTCTTCGCCTGGCCCCGCACGGCCTTCTCCTCGACCTCCCAGTCGATGCCGAACGGAGGATTCGAGAGCACGTAGTCGAAGGTCTGCCCCTCATAGAGGTCCTCAACGAGGGTATTGCCCTGCTTGATCGCGTCCGGGCGCCCGCCCTGGATGAGCAGGTCCGCCTTACCGAGGGCGAACGCGGAGGGCATGAGCTCTTGACCGTAGAGCGTGACGTCGATCGTCTCGTTCATGCGCCGCAGCGCTTCCTGGGCGATGAGCAGCATGCCGCCGGAGCCGGCCGTCGGGTCGTAGATCGAACGCGCAGTGCTCTCTCCCGCGAGGGTGTCATCGTCGTTCGCGATCAGGACGTCGACCATCAGCTTGATGGCGTCTCGCGGAGTGTAGAAGTTACCGGCGGCCTTGCCTTTCTTGTTGAAGGCGCGGTACATGACGTCCTCGAAGACGTCGCCCATGCCTGTGTTGCTCAGGCTGTTCGGGCTGAGGTCGAGCGTGGAGAAGTGCTTGACGACGGCATGGAGGCGATTGGCATCGGCGAGCACCTTCGCGCGCCGGTTGAAGTCGAACGAGACCCAGATGTCGGCGATGTTGTTAGAGAACCCGTCGATGTAGCTCTTGAGGGACTTGTCAACGTTGTCGTCGACCGACGCGATCGTGGCGAGGTCGAGCGGCGAGACGTTGTAGAAGCCCAGCCCGAATCGATCCTTGACCGCGATGTCGATCAGGTGCTGAGGCATCCCGCCGAACGCGCCGACGTACTTGATCACCGCGTCCTTGGTGTCGGCGAGCATGCACTCCAGACGCCGGAGCACCGTGAACGGCAGGATGTAGTCGCCGTAGTCCTCCTCGTCGACGATGTTGCGCAGGTACTTGTCTGCGGTGTCCCAGACGATCCGCGCTGTCGTCTTCCTGGATGCCTCTGTCGACTCGGCCATGCGTGCTCGTTCCCGATCGTCCCAGTGCTGCTGTGTATCAGAGACTTTACATCGATCCCTGAATCAGGACGTGACATTTCGGCTCCCGCCCGAGGCGATCGGACCGCACCGGCGATGCGCTCCGCCAGACCCGGCACCCCGCGCCCCAAAACCACCCGTTGGTCCAGGGCACTCACGCACGCCGCACTGGGCGGTAGTCTCGCCGATGTCCTGGACCCCGCCAGGCAAGGCCCCCTGGCCGGTGTCGCGGCGTCGCTGCAGCAAGATGGCTCCCTGGGCGTCGACGCCGAGCATGTTGCTGGCGGGGATGAGGGTATTGGCCTTCGGCGCATTCGGGTCGCTGAAACACTCGGTCCTGCTCATCGGTGCGGCCCCCTCCAGGTCGGGCGTCCAGGAGGGGCACCCCCGGACAGCATTCAAGGCGAGATAGGGGGCGCGCCGGACCTACTTGTCAGATCTCCGTAGCGGCGACCGACACTGTCGCGCGGGCAGCCATTGCGGTGGCCAGTGCCTGCTTGTTCGTGATCCATTCGGTGTCACCGGCGGAGACCGAGCGTTGCACGGCTTCGAGGACGGCTCCGTCAGCCGCAATCGGCTTGGCTAGGTGTGCTCGCATGTAGTGCTTGAAGAGCGCGGGCAGCTGGTCCGGGCCTGTGGCGGTCTTGGTCTTCAGGGAGCAGAGCGGAAGGAACCACACTTCGAAGTCGTCCTTGATCGCCTGGGTGGCTCGGTACGCGTCGTGCAGCGGCTGCAGGCTTGCGGTGTGGTCATACGGGAGGTGGCCGTGCAGGGCGTACTGAACCCGGGTACCGTCGTGTTCGCGGAAGTGCTGGCCATGGGCGGCGATGTGGTTAGCCGCGTTCTCGGTGATGGTCATGACGGCCGTGTCCGCTTCGTGCCGGCGGGCTGCGGCCAGAACGGTGGCGTGGATACCGACGCGTGGGTCGAGGACGAGGCCGTTGAGGCCGAGGGGCGAGAGGTCGATGCCGTGGTCACGGGTTCGGGAGAGGATCAACCGCTCGGTGACGTTGGCGGCGGTGTGCTGGAGGTGCTTGGGCTGCTGGCGGTGGCTGGCGTGGATGTCCGAGCGGTCCAGGACGGGGCGGTCCTTCGCGAGTTCGGCGACGAGGTGGCAGCCCGTGCGGTCCTCGGTGTCGGTGCTGCCGCAGGCGTTGCAGGGGTGGCTTCCGGTGCCAGTCATGTGACCGCAGGCCCGGCAGGTGGGGACGGTCTCGCGGCTGATGGTGAGGGTGCCAGCACGGAGGTTGTTCTCGATCATCGCCAGCGCGAGGTTGGCGACCTCCGCGTCGGTGTCGGTCAGGATGCCGGCCACCGGGGACTGGCCGGACGGGTACTTGGCGGCAATCAGGTCGGCCTCGAACCGCTGGCGAGGGATCATCGGGCCCTCGGCCTGGCGGTGGCGGAGGTCTCCGGCGAGGGTGACGGTGTTCCACAGGTGGGGTGCGGGTGGTAAGCCCAGGATTGCGTTGAGTGCGGCGGCAAGGCGGATGCCCACGGCTTTGCCGGGGCGGGTGTCGAAGGTGAAGGGGCCGTTCTGGACGGGCCCGTTGAGGAACAGGTGTCGCACGGGCTCCTCCTAGATCGGCGGGATGGTCGTTCCCATCCTGGTGAACCGGCCGTCTCTCAGTTCGTAGTGGAGGATCGCGGCGTTGGGCATCTTGCCCTTCCGCTCCTCGGCGAGGATCTCGGTCAAACTGCAGGATTCGAGCAGGGATCGAAGGGCCACCGCGGCGGTCTGGTGGGTGAAGGCGACAACGGTGCGCGATTCCTGGAGTTCGGCCTGGGCGAGGGCCGCGAACTCGGCGGCCCTCTTGAGCACGCCCTCCGCGAGCGACTCGCCGCCGCCCGGCGCGGTCCAGACGTGCTTGCGCAGGCGGCGGTCCTCGGCAAGTGCGGGGTAGCTGTCGTAGAGCTCGCGCTTGGTCATGTAGGTGACGTCGCCGTAGTGCTGCTCGTCGAGGAGCGCGGTCTGTAGGGGCCACCCGTCAGGGAGATCGGGCAGGGCAACCGCGGCCGTGTCGATCGCCCTGCGGTAGGTCGAGGTGTAGACGTGCGGCTCGGCGCCGGCGAGCTGAGGAAGAACCCCAGCGAGCCACTGGGCCTGCCGGAAGCCGCGCGGGGTCAGGCCGACGATGGTGCGGGAGATGGTGTGAGCGGCGGCTCCGCTGTAGGGGCGAGGGTCCTGGTAGAAGCCGTTGTACTTGTCGGCATTCTCGACGGACTCGGCGTGCCGGATGACGAGCAGGGTCATGGTGCGGCGGCTCCTATCCGGCGAGGTTGGCGACGTAGGAGCCGCTGACGGTCCAGGGGGTGAGTTCGATGCCGAAGCCGCTGTGTTCGCCGTCCTGGGTGTGGACGAGCTTGCCGGACAGGTGCACGGTGTCGCCGGACCTGAAGGCGCCAGTGTAGGCACCGAGGTACGAGCGCATGTGGGTGATCCGGCGGGCGAAGGAGTCGGCCTCGTCGATGGTCGAGCTGAGGATGGTCTTGACCTTGATCCCGTAGACGGCCGGGGTGGTGAGACCCTCGGCGTGGTCGGTGATCTTGGCGAGGAGCGAGATCTCGCCGATCTCCTTGGAGGAGATCCGGGCGAAGGTCTTGTCGCGGTCGGAGCGGATGGGTTCGCAGTTGATGTGCGCGCCGGCGCTGGCGGTGAGCCCTTGGAGCTTGCGGCGTTCCTGCTTGATGAGGGCGTCGAATGAGCTGCCCTCCATGTACTTGGCCCGGCGGATGTACAGCCGGGTGAGGTCGTCTCCGTCGTACGGTCGGATCAGGTCGGTCTGCTGGAAGAGCTCCTGGGCGGCCTGGTAGCCCTCGGGTCCGTAGCAGACGAGGTCGATGTCGGAGCGCTCGTTGAAGCAGCCGACGAGGAAGGAGCCGGTGACGCCGATCAGGCCCTGGGCGTCGTTCGCGGTGATCCACTCGGTGATCGCCAGGAGGTCCTTGCCTGCCGGGTTGTCGGCGACCGCGCCGGGGTCCTCGTGGATGGCGGCGAGGGCCTGGCGGCAGGAGTAGTGGACGGCCACGTCCTCGCGCGGGATGCCGGTGATGACGCAGCCGAGGGTGTCGGAGTAGACGTAGCACTCCGGCCTGCCGGCGAGGATGCCGAAGGACTTCGACACGACGCTGTTCTGCCGGTAGGTCCGGTCGAAGAGCCGACGGTCGCCCTTCTCGTCGGGGTGGTACTTGACGTAGCCGAGGTAGTGGCTGCCGGGGTGGCTGTCGCCGATGACCTTGAAGACGACTCCGTGGTGGTCCATCAGGTAGTCGCGGTCGCGAACGGTGGGAACCGGCCTACCGGTGTTCAGCGGTGAACCGTTCCAGAGTGGGGAAGGTGTCGGTGTCGATCGTGTTGGACGACTCATACTGATCAAGTCCCATGGTGAAGAGGGTGCGGCGGTACTGCCACTTGATGTGCTTGTCGTGCCGCGTGGGGTCGGTGGGCCGCATGAGGGCGAGGAAGAAGAAGCACTTGACGAGCAGGAAGTCGCCCAGGTGCTCGCTGACCCGCTGCCCGATCAGGGATGCGGTGGTCTCGTCGAGTGCGCCGGTGTAGGCGGCGCACTGTTCCGGGGTGATGCTGTAGCCCTTGCCGCCGCCCTTGAAGGCCACGATGTCGAGCGCGGGGTAGACGTCGTAGCCGAGCGGGACCGGTCCGTGGTGCTGCCAGTCGATGACGCCGGCCTGGAGGACGTTGGGCAGGCCGTAGTCGAGATGTCCGTGCACCATCGGGAGCTGGGCCAGCCGGTCGAGGGCATGCTTGACCGCTTCGTGGACGCGCGGGGTGTCGAGGTCCGGGTTCTCCTCGAAGACCTCTGCCGCGAAGGCCGCCTTCTCGAACCACGGCGTGGCGGGGAGGGGGTGCCTCGCCTGGGCCTGCAGGAGCTTCGATGCGACGGCCGCCGCCGTGCTGATCACCTGGTAGCTGACCTGACCGTCCTGCCTGGCGTCGGCCAGCGCCTCCTCGTGAAGCGAGCTGTCGCCGATGGCGCGCTCGATGACGAAGTAGCTCTCGTCCTCCGAGCCGCTGTCGACGATCTCCGGCACCGGGTAACCAAGGCCGGCGGCCAGCTGCTGGAACTCGGTCTCAACCCGCAGATCCTCGCCGCCGGTCCGCTTGTAGAGCAGGCCGTCGGTGGACCTCCACACCGCGCCCTGCGTAGCCGTTCTGTCCTTCACGAACTCCCAGTCACTCATCCATCCATCCTTTCGTAGAGCAGAGTTCGGGTGGAGCACGGCTGCGCCGGGCGAGTCGGACGGGGTGGGGTCGGCCGCTCCTGGGGAGACGAGCGGCCGACCCCAGTCACCACCCGGCCGGTGCGCCTGGGCCAACGCTGGTGGAGTCGGTGTGCGCGCGGCGGGTGGTGCTGCGAGAACCACCTGTACGCGCGGGCGCTTGGCCAGGCGGGCACGTGGGGACGGGGCCTGGGACGGTCGGTGCGGACGAGGCTGGCGATGAGCGCCGCTCTGCGGGTCGAACGAGGGTGCTCGGGTACCGCGACAGCGGGCACCGCCAGTTCAGCCCAGACCTTCTTGCCATGGGTCGTCGGCTCCGCGCCCCAGGTCTCCGACAGACCCTCGATCAGCAACATGCCGCGACCGGTAGTCAGTTCGTCGTTGCCGAAGTTGGCGGCCCCGGTGGGCATCCGGCGCGACGGGTCGTACACCTCGATCACCACACGGTCCCCGTCCGGTGACAGGTAAATTCCGGCAAGCAGTCTCCCCGGCGCGTGGATGACCGCGTTAGCGAGCAGCTCGTCGGCGACCAGAGCGATGTCGCCAAGCGAAGTCGGGTCGATCCCCCACGAGCGGGCGACTCGGACGACGGCTTCCCGGGCTGGTGGGACGTGGTCGCGCCTGGTACCGATGAACGAGATACGTCGGGCGTGAGTGGAGGAGATCACTGGTCACCATCGCAGGCTTGGACCGCGTCGACAACGCTGTTGCAGGGCCAGGGGCCGCAGCCGTCGCTGCGCCGGCCGTCCTCGAACTGGTGGCGGTCGAGGACCTCTCGGGCGTGGGTGCTGGCGGTGGCGAGGCGCTCGCGACGCGCGGCGGCGCGGTCTGCGGGGCTCGCGGTTGTGTTCGACGCCCGGCCGTCTTCCGAAGCGAGAGGAACAGCCACTGCGTCCCGCTGGTGCGTGGTGTCGCCCCTCTGTGCGTCCGAGCGAAGGGTCATCGGCGCTTCTCCTTAGCCATTGGGTAAAGCCGCGCATGCGCGAGACCGCAGATGGGCCTCGGTCATGCGGGAGCGGGGAACCGCAAGCTGCGAGGGTGGTCGAGCTGCTGACGACCAGACAACTCCATCTCGATGCACAACGGTTAGGGCATGGGCTCCGCGTGCATGATCCATGCAGATCGTGCATGACGGGTTGTCCTGGTGCGGCTACGCTCGGCTCACCAGGCAGGATCAGCATTGGCAGGAGAAGCCATGTCGCAGACGGCCAAAGGACACTCCGCAGCGGGCGGGATCGGAGAAGTAATCCGCCGCGCACGGGTGTTGAGCGGGCGGTCGCAAGCGGACGTGGCCACCGAACTGGGCTACCACCAGTCGAAGATCAGCCGGTTGGAGAGCGGCAAGGGGACGCAGGACATCGATGTCCTGCGCGCTGTCGCAGCCGTGCTCGACATCCCGCTGGGAAGCCTCGGCCTGTCCTCCCATACCAGTGCGGACAGCAGGACGGACGACATGCACCGTCGCAATTTCCTGGCCGCGAGCGTCGTCGCGCTCGCGGCCCCGACACCTACTCCTCGCGTGGGGATAGAGCTGGTCCAGGCACTGCTGCCCGGACCCGTTCCAGCTGAGCACGCGCCACAACCCCTGGCCGCACTCGCATCCCGGCTCTCCCAAGCGCGGAGGCTCTTCTACACCTGCCGGTACGCCGAGCTCGAAGGCGCGTTGCCGTCGCTGATCGCCGACCTTCGCCAGGCCCAGGACGCCGCCCACGGCGGCGATCAAGCCCTGTCCGGGCTCCTCGCAACGGCGTACCAGACCGCGGTGAGCCTGTTACTCAAGCTCGGCGACCACGGCAACGCCTGGCTCGCGGTCGGCCGTGCCATGGCCGAGGCCGAGCGGAGCGCCGACCCCGTGGTGATGGCCTCCAGCGTCCGCGTCCAGGCGCACGTCCTCGCGCGCGACCGGCACACCGCGCCGGCCGTCACCCTCATCCGGCACACCGCCGACCAGCTCTCCGGTAGCTACGACCGGCGCACGCTTGAGTACCTCGCTGCACTGGGGCTCATGCTCCTTCGCGGCGTTACGGCGGCGAGCGCCGGCGGCGACCGTGCCACCACCGCCGAGTTTCTCGCCGAGGCTCAGGAGGTCGCGCGCTACGTCGACCTCGACGGCCCCGAAGCGTGGGCGAACTTCAGTCCGACCAACGTCGCGCTCCACTCGGTGAGCGCCTCGGTCGTCCTCGGCGACGCGGGAACGGCGCTGGAAGCGGCCCAGCCCCTGATGCGCAGGCGTATCCCGGTCCCCGAGCGCCGGGCGGCACTGTGGGTGGAGGCTGCACGGGCCTACAGCCAGCAGGGCAGACTGGCCGAGGGATACAAAGCGCTCAGGATCGCGGAGAGCTGTGCCTCGGAGGACATCCGTCGACGGCCCAGCGTGCTGGAGCTGGCCGGTGACATGGCCGCTCGCGATCGGCGCGGCGCTGTCCCGGAGCTTCGCCGTTTCTGCCAGGAGTTGGGAGTCCAGGTTTGACCGAGCACCGCGAGCCGTTCCTCTACGTCGTCGTCTGCGCGTCGGGCATCGCCGACGGAGTGGGCAAACTGATCACCGCTGCCCATGCCGAGGGCTGGGGAGTCGGCGTGATCGCGACCCCGAACGGACTCGGCTTCATAGACCAGGAGGCCATCGAGGCCCAGACCGGCTACCCGATCCGCTCCGCCTGGCGCACGCCGAGCATCCCCCAGCCGCTGCCCCCGGCCGACGCCATCGCCGTCGCCCCGGCCACCTTCAACACCATCAACAAGTGGGCCGCCGGCATCTCCGACACCCTCGCCCTCGGCATCCTCTGCGAGGCGTACGGCCTCGGCATCCCGGTGGCCGTCCAGCCCTACGTCAACTCCGCCCAAGCCGCCCACCCCGCGTACGGAGAGAGCCTGGCCCGGCTCCGGTCGATGGGTGTCCTGATCGGCGACTACGTCCCCCACAAGCCCAAGGCCGGCGGGGGACGCGAAAAGTACAACTGGACCCACATCCTCGACCTGCTCCGCCCTGTGGCGGCCTCAGCAGCGGAGAGGGATTAGCCGATGCTCCCGCCTTCAGAGGGGCGGCCGGGTGTCGCTGCCGCGATCGTGATCCAAGAGGGTCGGGTGCTGATGGTCCGGCGCCGAGTCAGCGAGGGCCAGCTCTTGTGGCAGTTTCCCGCAGGCAAGATCGAGCCCGGCGAGTCTCCCGAGGAAGCAGCTGTCCGCGAGACTGCGGAGGAGACAGGGCTGAACGTCGCCGCCGTCAAGATCCTCGGCGAGCGCGTCCACCCGGAGACTGGCCGGTGGATGTCGTACACGGCGTGCGAGATCGTCAGCGGCACCGCTGCCGTCGGCGACCCACGAGAACTGGACGCACTGGCGTGGGTGGCGCTTGCAGAGATCCCTGAATACGTCCCGTACGGGATCTTCGAGCCAGTGCAGGCATACCTGGATATCGCGCTCAAGGACTGAGAGAACACGCTGCGGGCGACCACCAACTGGTGGCCGCCCGCAGCGGCAGCCGAATTCGGTCGTTGGTGGTCAGCGGTGTCGGGGCTGGGTGCCGGGGCGCTGCGGGGCAGTCGTGGTAGGCCGCGGGTTGGTGGTGGCGTGGCGAACGGTCGGGGCGGCGGACGAGCGCAGGAGTGCCGCCTCGACGGTGCGGTTGGGTGCAGGGTTGTAGCTGGTGTGCTGGATACGGGCGATGAGGACCTGGGCGGGTAGCCGGGCGCTGCCAAGTTCGCGGCGGGCGGCGGCCTCGGTGAGGAGCTGGTGGGGTACGTAGCCTCCAGCCTCGGCGTCGGCGAGCACGGTGGCGAGGGCGGGCCAGTTGGGGTCGGCGAGGATCCGCGTCGCGTGGTCGGGAATGGCGGCGCGGACGTCGCTGGCGAGGGTGTTGCGGGTCTGCTCCTTGGGCTGGCGTTGAGCGAGGAAGGCGAGCTGGTCGGCGGCGGCCTGGTCGTAGGCGGCCTGGAGGTGCTGGACGGTTCGGCGCGCGGCCTCGGCCTGCTGGGCGTGGCCCTTGGCGGTGTGCCAGCGCTGGGACAGGATCGCGGCCCAGACGAGGGCTGCGACGAAGACGGCGAGGGTGCTGCCGTCCTTGCCGCTGCTGGCGTGCACGAGGTCGCGGGCCGCCTGTCGCAGACCGGCTGCCGCCGTGTGATCGGCGCGGATCTGGGAGCGCTGGGCGCGGGCGAAGGTCTTTGCTGCTGCTCGGAGTTCAGCGCGCAGGTCCTGGGGAGCGGTCTGGGCGGTGGCTTCGATCAGTTCACCGAGGGCGGTGATGTGCGCCTGCGCACGCGCGTCACCACTGTCGCCGGTGGTGTCGTGGTCGGTGGTGAAGGTGTCGAGGGCGTTGGTGGCGTGCTGCCAGCGGGTGGCGGGCTTGTTGCGGCGGGCGGTGGGGTGCTCCTCCGGCTTACCGGCCGCGAGAAGGGCCTGGAGCTTCGGCAGGGACAGGTCGGGGGCGATCTTCCCGCCGGGGATGTAGTTCGGTTGCCCGTTGGCCTTCAGGTCGCCAGGGCGGGCGACGGAGTAGCCCTGGAGGTCGCCGGACGGGAATCGGCGGATCTTGACCTCGATGTCATCGGCCTGGAGGTAGGCGAGAAGTTCCTCCGCGTTGCTCGCGTGGGGGATGGCGGCGCGGATACGGTCCTGGAGCCACTCGCGGCTGGTCTGCTCCCAGCCGAGGCGCTTGGCCTTGTGCATCTCGGCCTGGGTGGGGCGGCGTTCGGCGGTCCGGTCGCCGGTGCCGAGCTGGCGCAGGCCGTAGTCCTTCTCGATCTCGCGACACTCGACACCGACGCGCTGGCCGCTGTTGTGGAGCTTGGGGCGGCGGCCGTCCTCGCGGACGGTGGTGGCGAGGATGTGGATGTGGTCGTCCGCGTGGCGCACAGCGATCCACCGGCACGCCAGGTCATCGTCCTTGGGAGCGATGCCGGCGGCCCGGACGATGCGCTCGGCGATCTCGGACCACTCGGCGTCGGAGAGGTAGCGGTCCTCGGGTGCGGCGCGTACGGGGCAGTGCCAGACGTGGTCGGTGAGCTTCTTGCCGGGCTCGCTGTTGCGCAGGCGGACGGGCTCGTCGAGGTAGCGGGCGAGCTCGGTGAGGGTGGCGTTCTCGTCGCGGCCGGGGTCGGGCATGGCGAGCATGGCGAAGCCGGCGACGATGTGCGGGTCGCGGTGCTCGTCGTGGCGGCCGGGTCCGTAGAGGTAGGCGAGCAGGCCGCGGGTATTGGAGCCGGGGTTCTTGATGGGGGCGATCACGGCAGTGTTCAGCCTTCCTGGCTGGCGGGCTGGCGAAGGGCCTCGGCGATCTCGGTGAGCAGGCCATGCAGTTCGTCGAGGGTGCGGCGGATGTCGACCGGGGGCTCGTATCCGCCGTTGAGGGCTCGGGCGATCTGGTTGACGTTGCTGGCGATACCGCTGATCTGGCGCAGGACGCGGGCGCGGAACTCGTGGATGAGTCGGCGTTCTTCCGCCAGGGGCAGGTCGATGAAGAACCGGCCGGCTATGAAGGCCAGGACGACGTCGGCGGCGAACCCGGACAGGCCGCGGTAGCCGTTGGCGGTGGCAGCAGCACGCAGCCGAGGCTCTTCCTCGGGTTCGAACCGCAGAGGTCCGACGCGCTCTTCGCGCTTGGTGCCGGTGTAGCGGCGGTTCTTCGGCTCGGCATCATCGGCGGTGCTGTGGTCGGAGGACTCGTTGTCGGTCTCGGTCGAGCGGACGTCGGCGAGGATCTGCTGCTGGACGGCAAGGAGCTTGTCCGGGTCGGGGCCGTCCTCGGCCCCGACCTCCTGGCCCGGCGCGCCCTCGCGCTGGGCCGTCTCCGCCACCCCTGGGGCGGAGATCCCGCGAGTCCGGCCACGAGTCGGACTCGCGGTACTACTGGCTCCGCCAGGGGCACGGTTGCCGAACGCCCGCCGCCAAAGACCCTTCACGGTGTGGGACTTCCTCCTCTCCTTCGCGCTCTCGCCGGTGGTGCTGTCGGGGTGCTGGGTGTCGGTCACGGGTTGATCTCCTGTCGCGGGGTTGTCGACGTGCTGTGGTGCGAGCGGGATGCGAATGCGGCGCATAGACCGGATCGGGCGGCGAGCGGTTCGGCGGAAGAGCGATCCGGTGCTTTGGCGGATCTCGCTGGCCACGAGGTAGACATCCGCCGGACCACTTGGCGGTGAGGGGGCCGCCCGCCAGGCGCCGTGCGGGTCATTGGCGGGCGGCCACTCATGGAGCGGTGACATGTCAGGCGGGCACCGGGTTCTCACGCGCCTGCTCGGGCTCGCGGTCGGCGTTCTCGGGCCGAGGGTCGGCCTGCTCATCCCGCAGGAGCGTCATCAGCTCCGTCCGGCGCTTGCTGCTGATCGGAATCCCGGCGTCGCTGAGAGCCTTCTCGACCACGGCGACGCTGACGCCGTACTCGGTGACGACCGGCCGCATCATCTCCACGAGCTGGTCCATGGTCTTCGCCAGTGGGCGTCCGGTGCGCTTGCGAGGCGCGGCTGGTTCTTCGTCGGAGGCCGGGCGTTCGTCCCTACGCTCTGTGACCGGCGTGGGGCTAACCGGGCTGTCCTGCGCCACCTCTGGTACGGGCTGGGCTGCCGGGGTGGGCTCGGGGTTTTCGCGGAGCGGGAGTTCGTCCTCGGCGGGCTTCGGTTTGATGGCGCCCCCGGTCGCGGTGGTGTTGTGGGCGAGGAGGGTGCCACCGAAGAAGGCGAGGGCGGGCCATCCGGCGACCATGATCCGCAGCCAGGCGGGGACGTGGTCGAGGTCGAGGAGGCCGGCGGTGGCGACGTTCGCGCCGAGGGAGGCGGTCAGGGCGATGGCGAACCAGGTCCAGGCGGTGCCGGCGGGACGTCCGGTGGTGCCCAGGGTCCGCATGCGGTGCCAGGCGGCGACAAGCAGCAGGTCGACCGAGACGGGGTAGGCCCAGGCTTTCCAGCCGTGTTGTCCGGCGGCTTCGGCGATGTCGTGGAGGTGGGCGAAGGACAGGGCGCCCGCGATGGCGGCCTGTACGAGGACGGCGTCCAGGCGGGGTAGACGCGGTGAGGTGCTGGCGGTCATGCGGAAGGTGGTCCTCGCGGGTCGGGCGGTGGTGGTTTGTGGAATTGCCGTCTTTGCCGTCTTGCCGTCTCGGGGCTGCGGGACGGGCTCTGGGCTGGGGCGGATTCGGCTGCCCGGGTGTGCCGTGGACGCGGCGGTATTCGGGTTCGGGACGGTTCGGTATCCGTCTTGGAGCTCGCATCCGTCCCGACAGCATGGCCTTTGACCTGTGGTTTTACGGCAGGTACGGCTGGGACGGCACAAGACGGATGTGTTTCCCGTCCCGGCCAGGGCCCGCCGCTCGCGCCGTGGTCGGGGCGGCGGCGGGCCGGTGGCGGCGTGGGACGGTTGCCGTCCCACGCGCCGTCTTGCAGGCGGGGTGCTGCCGTCCCCGGCGCGGGAGCGTTTCCGTCTTGGGAGGCCGTTCCGTCCCGACGGCAGGTGCTGTGACCTGCGCTGTTACGGCAGGGACGGCTGGGACGGCAGTTCGGGGAGGCTGGTCAGGCTCTGCTGCCCGTGCCCGCGCTCTCGTCCGTGGTCGTGGCCGTGGCCGTGGCCGTGGAGGTGATGGGGTGGACGGCGGGGCAGTAGCGGCGCCAGGCGTCGAGGAACTTGTGGCGCGTGTAGCCCTTGCGCTGGGTTCCGTCGGGCATGCGGACGTTGCCGGACGAGATGCCGAACTCGCGGAGCATCGCGCCGAGCCCGCGCGGGGTCAGCCCGCCCCGGCCGGCCTCGGCCCAGGGGGCCTCGGGGTCGCCGTTGAGGGTGAACAGCAGCTGGTCGGTGGCGATGCTGTCCGGCTCACCGGCGGCGTGGAAGATGCGGCGGATGTCGGCGAGGATCCGCGCTCCGCCGGGGTTGTCGTCCTCGGCCTGCACCTCGGCGTCAACCATGCGCTTGCACGCCTGGCGGGCGAGGCGGGGCCAGGGGCCGCCCGCGAGGTCGGCCGTGATCACCAGGGGTTCCCAGGTGTCGGCCGCGCGGTCCTCGACTGGCATGCTCGGCTCCAGGTGGAGAGCCTGGTCGGCGAGGGGCGCGGTCCAGCAGGCGATCTTGTCGCGGATCGCGTGCAGGGCTGGGCGGTCTCGCACGGTGCGGTACGGGGCGACGCTCTCGCCCTCGGCACGGCGGCGCATGCGGATCACGATCGAGCGGTCCATGATCGTGTCGGGCAGGTCGCCGATGCCGGCGATGGCCGCCATGGCGAAGGTGGGGAACTTGCGAGGGGTGTGGTCGTTGCCGACGACCCGCAGCACGTACCGGTCGCGCTGGTGCCCGGCATTGAGCAGGCCCCGCATCTCCTCGTTCTTCTCCGCCATCTTCGGGCTGCCGAAGATCGTGTCCGCCTCGTCCACCAGCAGGGTGGGCGGCTCCTCGCTGATCGAGCGGAACACGGCGGCCGGAGAAGAGTTCACCGTCAGCACCGGCTGGTGCACCGTCTCGGTGAGCACGTCGAGCAGGCGCGACTTGCCGCAGCGCTTCGCCGGGCCGACCACCGCCAGGCGCGGGGCGTGCTGCCACGAACCCTGCAGGTGGGTCGCGGCGACCCACAGGGTTGCGGCGTCCAGGGCCTGCTCGGAGGGAAGGATCACGAACTTCGCGATCTGGGCCCTCAGCTGCGCGAGCAGGTCGGCGCCCTCGGTCGCCTCGGTGTCGGGCATCAGGTCGGTCCCGTCCGGGGTGGTGGGCTCGACAGGTGCCGCCTCGGCGTCGTGTCCACAGGCTGTGGACATGGGGGCCTGCTGGGCGGGCAGGTAGGTGCCGGGCTCGCCCGGCTTGGCGACCGGAGGCCAACTCGGGGCGGGGGCTGCCGCATCGGGCGTGTGGCCCGTAAACTCCATGGTGAAGCTCCAGACTGGGGCGCGGGACCTGATCCGTCGCGCGCCGCCGATGAAGGTCGTGGGTAGGGACTTCGCCTGGCCCTCGGTGTTCCCGCACCGGGGGCCTTCGCGCGTCCGGGGCAGGTGGGCGCTGAGGCGCGCGCCCACCCAACTCGGAAGGCATTCCTGCACGTTGGCGGCGATCCCTCGGCGGCCGAGGCCGCCGAGGGACCACGAACCTACGCACACGTGCCGAGAAGATCCACTCCAGGTGGGCAAGTACGCCCACGGCAGACAGGCTTGTCGAACGGGCTCTCGCCACGTCAAGCTGCATCAGCCACCACACCTCCCCCGGCCGTCGCGTCGATGCCGAGCAGCCGCAGGAGATCCGCTGTGATCACCCGGTACTTCTTGCCCAGGCGCAGGACGCGGCAGGGGTAGGCGCCGAGGCGGGCCAGCTCGTAGCCCTTGCTACGACCCAGTCCGATGGCGCGGTTCGCGGTGTCGAGGTCGATGGCCGCCGGCAGCGCGAGCAGCTCGGCCCGCCCCATTCCCTGCACCGTGGCCGACGTCATGTCAGTTCGCACATGAACTCCAAATCCAATATCTCCCCGGCATGGGGGCACGGCGGGGTGCCGTTGCGAAGAAGAGCTTGGCAGTCGCTAGTGTGTCGATATGACACACGGCCGATATGCAGACTGGTCCGACGACGATGAGGACGCCCTTGACTGGCACCACCAGATCACCAAGGACGTGATCGAATCCATCACCCGAAGGAGGAAAGACCTGGAGATGACCGCGCAGGAGCTGGCCGACGAAACCCGAATCCTTGGCCACGAGGTGCCCAGGAACGTCATCGCGAACTGGGAGTCCGGGAGACGAAAGACGATCACGATCCCAGAGCTCATCGTCGCCGCTGAAGCCCTGGAGGTCGCGCCTGCCGACCTGCTCTTTTCTCCTGCCCTCGGCGGCCACATCAGCTACCTGCCCGGGCGGAAAGTCGACCGATGGTCGGCCTTCAGCCGCTTCACCGGAGAGAACCGGCACTACCCCGGCTATTTCGATCTCTACCTCCTCCGCGAGCACGACCGAATCTGGCAGGAGCTCCAGCGCGAACACCATGAGGCGTTCCAGCTGGAATTCAAGTTCGACCGGAAGAGCTGGCCACCCGGATCCGAGGAGAAGCGCACCGCGTTCGTCGATGCCATCCGAGTTCGGCTTCATCCCGTCAGGGCAAGAATGCGCGAGCTGGGCGAAGAGGTACCCGACCTCGCGCCGAGCCTCCAATTCCTGGACGCCGAACTCCCCCCGCTCAAAACCGATTTCGACCTGGAGGACGAATAATGAAGGGCTCCACCTACCACCGCTGCTACTGCCGCGACGCCGAGACCGGAAAGCCGCTCGGCAAGGCGTGTCCGAAGCTCGGCAGCCGGAAGCACGGCGCCTACTCCATACGCCAGGAGCTGCCCAACGCCGAGGACGGCACCCGCCGTTCGTTCAACCGCGCCGGCTACGAGACGCTGAAGGAGGCGCAGGTCGACCTCGACCATGTTCGCGGCCTGCTCGCCCTCGGCAAGGAGGATCCGGACGACCTGGCCCTGGTCGCCGAGCTGCTGGTGAAGGTCGCCGATGAGAAGGCCCAGCTGCCCGACATCGAGGAGACCCGCAACCGCCTGAAGGCCGGTCAGGACCTCTCCTCCCGCGTCACCGTCGGCGAGTGGCTCGACACCTGGCTGGCCGGCAAGAAGATCCGCAAGTCCGGGATCACCCGCTACGAGTGTGACGTGCGGGTCCACCTCAAGCCCCGCATCGGGCACATCCGCGTCGACCGGCTGCGGGTGAGCACGCTCGCCGAGATGTTCACGGCCATCGCCGACGCCAACGAGGAGATCCTGGAGAACAATGCCCTACGGCACGCGCTGAAGGCCGAACTCGCCACGGTGCCGATCAAGGGCGTGGAGAACCGCGCCCGCCGCAAGGCTCTGCGCGCCGAACTCGCCGAGATGCCACCCTTCCGGCGAACGACCGGCGCGGCCACCCGCCAGCGCATCCGGGCCACGCTCCGGACCGCCCTGAACGCCGCCATCCCCGAGGGCCTGATCACCCTCAACCCGGCCGCCCACGTCAAGCTCGACCCGGCCACCAAGCCGAAAGGTCTGGTGTGGACACCCGAGCGGGTCGCCCAGTGGCGGGAGACCGGCGTGAAGCCCTCCCCCGTGATGGTCTGGACGCCGCAACAGACCGGCGCGTTCCTCGATTTCGTCGCGGACGACCGCCTGTACGCGATGTGGCACGTGATCGCCTTCCGTGGCCTTCGCCGAGGCGAGGCGTGCGGGCAGCTGTGGTCCGAGACCAACCTCGACGACAACTCGCTGACCGTGACGACCCAGCTCGTGCAGGACGGCTGGGAGGTCGAGGAGTCCGACCCCAAGACCGACGGGAGCTTCCGAACCGTGGCGCTGGACGACGACACGGTGGCCGTCCTGCGGCGCCACCGCGAGCGGCAGCAGAAGGAGCGGAACGACTGGGGGCCTGCCTGGAAGAACACCGGCCGGGTCTTCACCAACGAGGACGGGTCCTGGCTCCACCCCGGCAAGGTCACCGAGATGTTCGCGCGACTGATCGCCGCATCCGGGCTGCCGCCGATCCGCCTGCACGACCTCCGCCACGGCGCGGCCACGCTCGCCCTCGCCGGCGGGGTCGACATGAAGGTGGTGTCCGAGATGCTCGGTCACTCCTCCATCAAGATCACGTCGGACACCTACACCAGCGTCCTGCCCGAGATCGCCAAGGGTGCGGCCGAGGCCGCCGCGAAGCTCGTCCCCCTCCAGCGGAAGGCCGAAGCCGAGACTCGCGCCAAGGCTGCGGCCGAAGCCGAGAAGGCCAAGCGGAAGGCCGCGAAGAAGGCGAAGTCCAAGGCCAAGAAGGCCAAGGGCTAACCCAAGATCAACACCGCCGCTCACGCATCGCTCACGCAAGCGATCTTGTAGCGCGTCGCTGACGCCTGCCCGCAGGTCAAGGAACGGCAAAAGGCCCAGGTCATGGGCTATATGACCTGGGCCTTTACTGAGCCGCCTGCGGGATTCGAACCCGCGACCTACGCATTACGAGTGCGTTGCTCTGGCCAACTGAGCTAAGGCGGCACCGCTGTCTCCGGCAAGATGATCACGCCGTCGGCAACGCGTGCCAGTCTACACGGTGCGCACCGGTGGTCCGCACCGGCGTTTCAGGCGGAGGAGACGGCCAGCTTGGCGGCGAAGCCGGCGAACAGGACCGCGACGCCGCTGGTGAGGCCCGCCGAGAGGCGCTTGCGGCGGCGGAAGGCGGTGGACAGGGTGGTGCCCGCGAAGATCAGCAGCGAGAGGTAGAGCACGCTGAAGGTCTGCAGGATGCCGCCGAGCAGGGCGAAGGAGAGCACCGGCTGCCCGTACGCCGGGTCGACGAACTGGGTGAAGAAGGACAGCAGGAACAGGATCGCCTTGGGGTTGAGCAGGCTGATCACCAGGGCCCGCCGGAACGGGCGCTCGGTCGCGGTCGCGGTCGGGGCCTCGGCGGCCTCGGCGGCGGTGGCGTGCCGTTCGTTCCAGAGCTGGCGGGCTGCCCGGAGCATGCCGAAGCCGATCCAGAGCAGGTAGGCCGCGCCGCCGAACTTCACCACGGCGAACACCGCCGGGTTGGCCTTCAGCAGCGAGGAGGCGCCGAGGGCGGTCAGGCTTATCAGGGTGAAGTCGCCGACGAACACGCCGGCGGCGGCCGCGTAGCCGGTACGGATGCCCTTGCGGGCGGCGACCGAGAGCACGTAGAGCGAGTTGGGACCGGGCAGCAGGACGATGACCAGGGCGCCGAGGACGTACGTCGCCAGGTCGTTGACTCCGAGCACGAAGCATTCCTTCGGCGGTGGGTGCAGGTGGGCAGACATCGTACCTACCGGGCCGAAGATCGTACTTCCATTACTTCGCGCAGCTGGTCCCCGCCGCCGGGGCGTCGCCGCCGAGCAGGTAGCGGTTGACCGCGCCGTCGACGCAGGTGTTGTGGCGCCCGTACGCGGTGTGGCCGTCGCCGTCGTAGCTGAGCAGCCGGCCGGACTCCAGCTGGCCGGCCAGGGACCGGGCCCAGGCGTACGGGGTGGCCGGGTCGCGGGTGGTGCCGACCACCACGATCGGGGCGGCCCCGGCGGCCCGGACGGTGTGCGCGGCCCCGGTCGGCTTGACCGGCCAGTACGCGCAGGCCAGCGCCATCCAGGCCATGTCCCGCCCGAAGTGCCTGGATGCCTGCTCGAACTCCGGCACCGCCGCCGCGGCCTCCGCCGGGGAGGCGAACGGGGCGGGCAGGTCGAGGCAGTTCACGGCCATGTTGGCGTACATCAGGTTGGGGTAGCTGCCGTCCGCGCCCCGGTCGTAGTACTGGTCGGAGAGCTTGAGCAGCGCCGTGCCGTCGCCCGCCTTGGCGGTGGTCAGCGCGGTGCGCAGCTGCGGCCAGAGGAACTCCGCGTACATCGCGTGGATCACGCCGGTGGTGGCCTGGGCCTCGGTCAGCTTCCGGCTCGACTCGGTGGGCAGCGCGGCGCCGTCGATCCGCTTGAAGAGGGCGTCCAGCTGCTGGTCGATCTGCTGCTCGTCGCCGCCGAGCGGGCAGTCGTCGCGCTTGGCACAGTCCTTGGCGAAGGCGGTCCAGGCCACGTCGAAGCCGCCGGCCTGGGTCTTGTTGCCCGCGCGGGCGTCCAGCGACGGGTCCATCGCGCCGTCCAGCACCATCCGGCCGACCCGGGACGGGAACAGGCCCGCGTAGGTGGTGCCGAGGAAGGTGCCGTAGGACTTGCCCAGGTAGCTGAGCTTCTGGTCGCCGAGCAGGGCCCGGAGCACGTCCAGGTCGCGAGCCGACTCGACGGTGCTGACGTGGCCGAGGAAGGCGCCCGAGCGCTGCTTGCAGCCCGCCGCGAACTCCTGGTCCACCGCCACCAGGGCGTCGATCTCCGACGGGTCGTCAGGGGTGATGTCGGCGGCGGTGTACGCGTCCATCCGGTCGCCGCTCAGACAGGTCACCGGCGAGCTCCGGCCCACCCCGCGCGGGTCCAGGCCGACCAGGTCGTACGCTCCCCGGACCTCCGGGTCGTAGCCCTTGGCGACGCCCTCGACGTACTCGACGGCCGACCCGCCCGGGCCACCGGGGTTGAGCAGCAGCGAGCCCAGCCGGGGCTTGCCGCCGGTGGCGCGCTTGCGGGCCGCGGTCAGCACCAGGTCGCCGCCGGCCGGGGCCGCGTAGTCCAGCGGCACCTTGAAGGTGGTGCACTCGAACTCGCCGTCGCAGCTCTTCCAGTCGAGCTTCTGCGCGTAGTACGGAGCCAGCGCGGCCGGGATCTCGGCGGGCAGCGGCTCCAGCGGGGTGACCCCGGCGGCCGGGGCCACCGGCGCGTGGTCCGAGGACGGCGCGGAGGAGACGGTCTGACCGGGCGTCGAGCCGCCGGAGGTACAGGCCCCGAGCAGCAGCGCGGCGGCCAAGGCGGCGGGCACGAGGCGGGACGGCCGGACAGCTCGCATGGGGGCTTCTCTCTGCGCTCGGTACCAAGGGTGCGTCGAGCGTAGCGGCCCGGCTTGGTCCAGCCGGTACGGATCAAGGTCTCAGCCGGTGCGGGTCAGGCTCTCGGCCAGGTACTGGGCCGCCACCCGGACCAGCCGCAGCCGCTCCCGGTCCGGCGCGAAGTCCTGCACCACGTCGGAGATCCGGACGTTCGCCTTGGCGGCCCGGCCGCCGCCGTCGTGCAGGGCGGTCTGCAGCTTGCGGGCCGTGGCCAGCCCGTCCGCGTCGTTCTTCGCGGCCGCCAGCAGCAGCTTGGCGGCGGTCCCCTCCGGGGCCTCGGCCCCGGTGCCCGCCAGCGCGGTGGCGTCGTACCGGCCGGAGACGGCGGCCGCCGCTCCGTACAGGTCGGGCCGGGAGAGCCCGGCGGCGGCCGCGCAGGCCGCGCCGCCCTCGATGCCCAGCACGCCCCAACTGCCGGGCCCTGCCGGGAGGGTGCGGAACGCGGCGGCCACCGCCGTGCGCAGCGCCTGGTCGTCGGCGATCGCCTGTGGGGCGGCGGCGACCAGCTCGCAGGGGTGCTCGGTGCCGTTCGGCGCCTCGGGCGCGACCACCACGAACGGCCGGGCCCGGCCCAGCTTCACCGCCGAGGCGATGCCCTCGAAGACGTCCGGCACCTCGGCGTCGGCGGTCCGCCGGGCGGTGCCCGCGTGCAGCACCACCACCGGGAACCTGGCCTGCTGGTCGGCCTTGTACCGCTCCGGCAGCCAGACCCGTACGGTACGCGGCCGCCCGTCCGGACCGGCCACCGCGCCCTCCAGCAGCTCACCCCCGGCCGGCTTGCCGATCACGTCGAACCGGGTGACCACCGGCGGGAGTTCGGGCGAGGGACTGGCCAGCGGCGGAGCCGCCGGACGCTCGGCCGGCACGGCGGCGGCCCGGGCCGGGTGAGCGCCCCGGCCGTCCAGCGCGACCGCCACGGTGAGCGCGGTCACACACATCCCGCACAGTACCGCGCCACCCGCGCGGATCAGCAACGGGCGTTGCTCGGCGACGAGTTCGTACGTCTGCGCGGACTTCAGGTCGCGCCAGCGCACCAGCGCGGCCCGGATCAGCCAGAAGCCGACGGCCAGGGCCAGCACCAGCGGGACGACCAGGAGCGGACGGGGCATGGGACGCACCACCTCGGGAGACCGAACGCGAACGGCCCGGCCTTCGGGGCCGCAGACCACGGTGTACTCGGTCCACAGCGTGCAAGACGGAACGGCGGACGGTCGCGCGGCTCCCGGGGCGGGTGCCGGATTCACTCGAAGGAAGGAGGTGACGCAGCGTCAACTGCCGCCCCGCAGGTCAGCCCGCGCGGAGCGCCACCGTCATCGCCTCGACCGCCAGCAGCGGATCGACGTTCCGGTCCAGCGCGCGGCGGCAGGCCAGCACCGCCTCGATCCGGCGCAGCGTGTTCTCCGCCGTGCTCTGACCGGCCACCCGGCCGAGCGCCTGCCGCTGGTCCTCGTTGGCGAGCGCGCCGCCCGCGCCGAACTGGAGCGCCAGCACGTCCCGGTAGAAGCCGAGCAGGTCGAGCAGCGCGACGCCGAGCGTCTCCCGCCTGGTCCGGGTGGCCCGACTCTTCTGCCGCTTCTCCAGGTCCTTGACCGCGCCGGCCATCCCGCGCGGCGCCCGGCTGCCCTCGGTCGCGCCGTACGCGGCCCGCAGATCACCGGTCTCCTTGGCGTCCTGGGTCTCGGCGAGCGCCTCGGCGTCGGCCTTCGCGGTGTCCACCAGCCGCTGCGCGGCAGCCAGGCAGCCACCGATGTCGGCCACCTCCAACGGGATCCGCAGCACGTCCAGCCGCCGGGCCCTGGCCTGGTCGTCCACCGCCAGCCGCCGGGCCCGGTCCACGTCGCCCTGACCGGCCAGCGCGGCCACCCGGGCGGTCTCCGGCTCCACCCCGTCCCGGCGCACCAGCATGTCCGCCACCGCCTCGGCGGCGGGCGTCCGCAGCACCAGCAGCCGGCAGCGCGACCGGATGGTGGGCAGCACGTCCTGCACCGAGGGCGCGCAGAGCAGCCAGACCGTCCGCGGGGACGGCTCCTCCACCCCCTTGAGCAGCGCGTTGGCCGCCGACTCGGTCAGGCGGTGCGCGGCGTCCACCAGGATCACCGACCAGCGGCCGCCGGTCGGGTAGCTGGACGCGCGCATCACCAGCTCGCGCATGTCACCCACACCGATGGACAGCCCGTCCGTCCGGACGTACTTCACGTCGGCGTGGCTGCCCGCGAGCACCGTGTGGCAGCCGTCGCAGAAACCGCAGCCCGGGACGCCGCCCAGGTCGAGATCCGGGCTGGTGCACTGGAGCGCCGCCGCGAACGCCCGCGCGGCGGTGACCTGGCCCGCCCCCGGAGGGCCGGTGAACAGCCAGGCGTGCGTCATCAGCGAAGCGTTCCCCGCCGGGACCCCCGCCGACCGGCCCGCCACCACCGTCGCGCGGGCCGCCCCGGCGGCCGCCGTCAGCTGCTCGACCACCCGATCCTGGCCGACCAGGTCGTCCCACACACTCACGCCGCACTCCCACCACTCGTCCCGGCCCGAGCCTAACCCCGCCGACAGACACCCAGCCGACGCCGATCTTCTGGCCGGTGCTCAGCCCGCTATGGAGTCAGGGGCTCGGGGAACTGCGACGCCGACCTCGTTCAAGGTGATCCGTCCGTGCGTGGTCAGGCACTTTCGCAGTGACCCGAACGCCAGATCTCCTCGCAGTTCCCCGAGCCCCTGGGTAGTAGACCGCTGAGCACCTGCCTACAGCGCAGCCCCCGGACCGTAGACGGCTGAGCACCTGCCGAAGGCTCAGCTGCGGCGCTTCCGCGGCTTCTCGTCCGGCCCCGGCTCGTCCGTCTGCCACTGGGCCCACTCCTCGCGGGAGCCCAGCAGGGTGTCCGTCAGGCTCGGCAGGTCGTCCATCGGGGTCTCCTCCGCCCAGGCCGGCCGCGGCCGCGGTTCGACCACCGGCATCTCCCGGGTGGACTCGACCGGCGACTCCGGAGCCTTGGCCGCCTTCGGGGCCTTCGGCGCCTCGTCCCGGAACAGCCCCGGGGGCACCTTGTCCGCCACCGGGTCGGCCGTCGGCTCGATCTTCGGCAGGACCGCCGTCTCGTCCGCCGCCGGCACCGTGGGCAGCACCGCCGTCTCGTCGGCCGGCACCGGCTTCCGGATCTCCCTGGTGCTCTCGTCGGCGCCCGGCGCCGACAGCTCCATCGTCGTGGTGCTCTCCGAAGCCGAGGCCGACCCCGCCACCGCGGCCGCCGCAGCCGCCGCCGCGACCCGCGCCGCCTCCGCCCGCTGCAACGCCTCCTCCGCCCGGCGCCGCTGCTCGGCCCGCTGGAGCTCGCGCTGCCGGTGCAGCTCCTCCTGGGCCGCCGCCTCGGCGGCCAGCCGCTCCCGCTCGGCCAGCTCGACCTTGAGCCGCTCCGCCTCCTCGGCAGCCCGGACCGCCGCCAGCTCGGCCTGCCGGGCCGCCTCGGCCTCGGCCAGCACCCGGGCCTCCTCCGCCGCCTTGGCGGCGGCCTCGGTGGCCAGCCGCTCGGCCTCCACCCGGGCCAGCCGGTCCTTCTCGGCCTGCTCGGCGCGGAGCTCCTCCAGCAGTTCCAGCCGCTTGCGCTCGGCCTCCTCGGCCTCGGCCTTCAGCCGGGCCGCCTCGGCGGCGCGCCGGGCGGCTTCCTCACGGGCCAGCCGGTCCTGCTCGACCTGAGCGGCCTTCTCCTGCGAGGAGAGCGGCAGCTCGCGGTCCAGCCGGTGCCGGACGGCGGTGGTGACGGCGGCGGCGGTCTGACTGCCGTCCACCACCAGGTAGCGCGCGGGGTCGGCCGCGGCCAGCGCGAGGAACCCGGCGCGCACCCGGGCGTGGAACTCGGTCGGCTCGGACTCCAGCCGGTCGAGCGCCTCGGTGAAGCGCTCGCGCGCCGCCTCCGGCGCAACGTCCAGCACCACGGTCAGGTCGGGGACCAGCCCGCCGGTGGCCCAGCGCGAGATCCGGGCCACCTCGGTGGCGGCCAGGTCGCGGCCGGCGCCCTGGTAGGCGATCGAGGAGTCCATGTACCGGTCGGTGATCACCACCGCACCGCGTTCCAGCGCGGGGCGGATCACGTTCTCGACGTGCTCGGCCCGGTCGGCCGCGTAGATCAGGGCCTCGGCCCGGTGCGAGAGCCCGGTGTTGCCGACGTCCAGCACCAGCGCGCGCAGCCGCTGCCCGATCGGGCTGCCGCCGGGCTCGCGGGTGACCACGACCTCGTGGCCCTTGCTGCGGATCCACTCGGCCAGCGCGTTCGCCTGGGTGGACTTGCCGGCGCCGTCGCCGCCCTCCAGGGCGATGAAGAAGCCGGTCCCGCCGACCCGGTGCGGCGCCACCGCGTCGGTGCCCCGGAGGACACGGATCAGCTCGCGGCCGAACGGGACGTCGCCCCGCTGGTCGTCGGTCTTCAGCAGCACCACGGCGGCCAGCACCAGGGTGAGAAGCCCGGCCGTGCCGATCGCCAGCGCGGCGCCGTCGTGGATGAAGGTGAAGCTCCCGGTGGTGGCCCGGCCGAAGGCGACCTCGCCGTACCCGGCGGCCAGCAGCGGCATCAGCACCACCGAGGTACCGACCACCACCCGCAGCACCGCGTACAGGTGCTCGGTGACCCGGGGCAGCCGGAGCTCCTCCACCTCCTGGGCGAGCAGCGTCCGGGCGGTGCCAATCACCACGCCGGCGGCCACTCCGGCGAGCGTGGTGAGCAGCAGCACCAGGACGAAGTCCAGCACCAGGCCGGCCAGGATCAGCGCCACGCCCTCGCTGATCAGGGCGAGCGCCAGCAGGCGGCGGCGGGACAGCGAGGGGAGCAGCGGACGGGTGATCCGGACACCGATCGCGGGGGCACCGGCGGCGGCCAGCACCACCAGGCCGAAGCCGATCGGACCGGCCCGGTGGTCCACGGCGGTCAGCAGGCCGAGCACCGAGACGCCCGCCATCGCCGCGTAGGCGGCGGCGACCGAGAAGGTGAAGTACGGGGCCGAGCCGGTCCGGCCCTTGCGCAGCGCCGGGCCCGGAGTGGCGTCGGTCGGGGCCCGCAGACCCTGCAACGGGGAGCGCGGCCCGCCGAAGGCGCCGGTCGGCAACTCCTGAAGGTAGGTCAGCACCGCCGAGGCGGCGAGCAGCAGGGCGGCGCCGACACCGGCGGTGGTGAACTGATGCGTCCTCAGCCAGTCCGAACCGAGCGCCGCGAAGACGTTGTTGAGCAGGGTCAGCCCGACCAGCAGTGCCCCGGCCAGCGGCACGGTGGCCCAGCCGGTGCGCTGGTCGACGGCCCGGACCGTCTCCAGATTCGAGGCGGACGGCTGCTGCTCCCCCTGCGGGGCGTACGGGTCGGCGGCGGGCAGCAGGCCGGGCACGGCCGCGTCCTTGGCCACCGACCAGATCCGCTCGGCCGCACCGGTCAGGAAGGCGGTGCCGAGCAGCACCCAGCAGGCCGAACCGGTCGACCAGCCGAGCCACCAGGGCGCCAGACCGATCAGAACCGCGCGGAAAACGTCGGCGCCGAGCATCGTCCAGCGCCGGTCCAGTCGCCCGCCGAACAGACTGTGCACCGGCCCGAGCAGCGCCGCGCCGAACACCAGGGTGGCCAGCAGCCGGGCCGCCAGTACGGCGGCGACCGCCAGCGCCTGGCCCCGGTAGCCGTACCCGAACTGGCCGCCGACCAGCGCCGCGACCCAGGTCAGGCCGATCAGCACCAGCAGACCGAGCCGGTCGCCGGCACCGCCGACGAGCTGGGTCACCCAGAGCCGCCGGTACGGGCGCAGCCGCAGCAGCGCCCTGGCCCGCTCACCGGGTGTCCCGGCCGGCCGCACCTGGGACAGGTCGGCGGTGCTCGTCGGGGTGGGCTGCTCCTCGCTCGTCATACCGTCAGCGTAGCGGTCGACGCCTGCGGCCAAAGGGGGGAAGGCCCTCCGGATGCCCGGTCATGACGGGGTTGTGACACACCGGGGGCCCGTGCCGTGGCACGGGCCCCCGGTTCCGACCGGCCGACCCAGCGGTCCGCCGACCGGGTCAGCTCTCGTCCGGAGCCGCCGTCTTCTTCGCCGCGACCTTCTTGGCGGCGGTCTTCTTGACCGTGGTCGCCTTCTTGGCCGTGGTGGTCTTCTTCGCGGCGGTCTTCTTGGCGGTCGCCGTCTTGGCCGGTGCGGCCTTCTTGGCCGGGGCCTTCTTCGCCACGGCCTTCTTCTTCACCGGTCCACGGGCCCGCTTCTCGGCCAGCAGCTCGTAGCCGCGCTCGGGCGTGATGGTCTCGACGTCGTCGTCCTTGCGGAGCGTCGCGTTCGTCTCGCCATCGGTCACGTACGGTCCGAAACGACCGTCCTTGACCACCACCGGTCGCTCGCTGACCGGGTCGTTGCCGAGCTCCTTGAGCGGCGGCGCGGCGGCGGCCCGCCCGCGCTGCTTGGGCTGGGCGTAGATGGCCAGGGCCTCCTCGAGGGTGACCGTGAACATCTGCTCCTCGTCGGTCAGCGACCGCGAGTCGGTGCCCTTCTTGAGGTACGGGCCGTACCGGCCGTTCTGCGCGGTGATCTCCACGCCCTCGGCGTCGGTGCCGACCACCCGGGGCAGCGAGAGCAGCCGCAGCGCGTCCGCCAGCGTGACGGTGTCCAGCGACATCGTCTTGAGGAGGGACGCGGTGCGCGGCTTGACCGCGTTCTTGCCGGTCTTCGGGGTGCCCTCGGGCAGGATCTCGGTGACGTACGGGCCGTACCGGCCGTCCTTGGCCACCAGCTGGTTGCCGGACTCCGGGTCCTGGCCCAGCTCGAAGTCGCCGCTGGGCTTGGCCAGCAGCTCCTCGGCCAGCTCGACGGTCAGCTCGTCCGGCGGCATCTCGTCCGGCACGTCGGCGCGCTGGCCGGGCTCGCCCTCGACCTGGGACGCCTTCTCCACGTACGGGCCGTACCGGCCCACCCGCAGGGTGATCTCGTCGTTGAGCGGGAAGGAGCTGATCTCCCGGGCGTCGATCGCGCCGAGGTCGGTGACCAGTTCCTTCAGGCCGCCGAGGTGGTCGCCGTCGCCGTTGCCGGCCTCGGCCGCGCCGCCCTCGGCCGCACCCTCGACGCCGCCGAAGTAGAACCGCTTGAGCCACGGCACGGACTGCGCCTCACCGGCGGCGATCCGGTCGAGGTCGTCCTCCATCCGGGCGGTGAAGTCGTAGTCGACCAGCCGGCCGAAGTGCTTCTCCAGCAGGTTCACCACGGCGAACGACAGGAAGGACGGGACGAGCGCGGTGCCCTTCTTGAAGACGTACTTCCGGTTGATGATCGTGTCGATGATCGACGCGTACGTCGACGGACGGCCGATCTCCCGGTCCTCCAGCTCCTTGACCAGCGAGGCCTCGGTGTACCGGGCCGGCGGCTTGGTGGAGTGGCCTTCGGGGTTGAGCTGCTCGGCGGCCAGCGGGTCGCCCTCGGTGACCTGGGGCAGCCGGCGCTCGCGGTCGTCCAGCTCGGCGTTCGGGTCGTCGGCGCCCTCGACGTACGCCTTCAGGAAGCCGTGGAAGGTGATGATCTTGCCGGAGGCGGAAAACTCCACGTCCTGACCGGTGGCGGCCCGGCCGCCGACCTTGACCGTCACCGACTGGCCGACCGCGTCCTTCATCTGGGAGGCGACGGTGCGCATCCAGATCAGCTCGTAGAGCCGGAACTCGTCGCTGCTCAGCCCGGTCTCGGCCGGGGTGCGGAAGCGGTCACCGGAGGGCCGGATGGCCTCGTGCGCCTCCTGGGCGTTCTTGACCTTGCTGGCGTAGGTGCGCGGCGCGTCCGGCAGGTAGTCGGCCCCGTAGAGCTGGGTGACCTGGACCCGGGCGGCGGTGATCGCGGTCTCCGACAGCGTGGTGGAGTCGGTACGCATATAGGTGATGAAGCCGTTCTCGTACAGCTTCTGGGCGACCTGCATGGTCCGCTTGGCACCGAAGCCCAGCTTGCGGCTGGCCTCCTGCTGGAGCGTGGTGGTGCGGAACGGGGCGTACGGCGAACGGCGGTACGGCTTGGACTCGACGCTGCGGACGCTGAACGCGGTCTGCTCCAGGGCGGCGGCCAGCGCGCGGGCGGCCGTCTCGTCCAGGTGCAGGGTGCTGGCGCTCTTGATCCTGCCGTCCGAGCCGAAGTCCCGGCCGCTGGCGATCCGCTTGCCGTCCACGGTGGACAGCCGGGCGCCGAAGCTCTCCGGGTTCGCCGCGTCGGCGGCCGTCCGGCCGGTGCCGAAGGTGCCGGTCAGGTCCCAGTACGAGGCGGTGCGGAAGGCGATCCGCTCCCGCTCGCGCTCGACCACCAGGCGGGTCGCGACGGACTGCACCCGGCCGGCCGAGAGCTTCGGCATGACCTTCTTCCACAGCACCGGCGAGACCTCGTAGCCGTACAGGCGGTCGAGGATGCGGCGGGTCTCCTGGGCGTCCACCAGGCGCTGGTTCAGCTCGCGCGGGTTGGCGACGGCCTCCTGGATGGCGGCCTTGGTGATCTCGTGGAAGACCATCCGCTTGACCGGCACCTTGGGCTTGAGCACTTCCTGCAGGTGCCACGCGATGGCCTCGCCCTCGCGGTCCTCATCGGTGGCGAGGAAGAGCTCGTCGGACTCCTTGAGCAGGGCCTTGAGCTTGGAGACCTGGGACTTCTTGTCCGCGTTCACCACGTAGATCGGGGCGAAGTCGTGGTCGACGTCGACACCCAGCCGGCGGACCTCGCCGGTGTACTGGTCGGGGACCTCGGCGGCCGTGCCGGGCAGGTCGCGGATGTGCCCGACGCTGGCCTCGACGATGTAGCCGGGGCCAAGGTAGCCCTTGATCGTCTTCGCCTTGGCCGGCGACTCGACAATGACGAGTCGCTTGCCGTGCGCGGTCTCGCTGCTCGGGGACACCTTCGCTCTTCTCTCCCGGTCGTTATGTCTGCTGGCGGCGCGGCCGTGGACCGGTGGCGTTCGACCCGCCCCCGACCCTCGTCTACTGCTCGTGGTCCTCGCCCGAGGCTGCCACTGTGCGACGGCCCCACCAGCGGAGTGTGACCGTACCCTGGCCACCCTTGTCAAACGAACGGATCGCACTTTTTCACCGGCAAGGCCGACCGACGCCACTCGAACGGTAACCCGATGATGCGTGTTCGTGCCGCGCGGACGGGATTCCGGGGTGTCCCGGGGGCGGATTCAGGTCCTCCCCGACCGGTCGGCCGAGTGGCGCCGGCCCGACCGCCCGACCTGCCCTGGCCAGCCTCTAACGGGCCAGGACGGTGCCGAGCAGGCTCAGCCCGCCGGCCAGCGCGCTGGTGCCGAGCAGCGCCCAGAACACGTCACCGGGCACCGCCGAGGCGGCGTCCGGCGCGGCCAGCACCACGCGGCCCGGCCGCTCTGCGTCGTATGCGACCGGAACGGTCACGCCCGGCCGAAACCGGGCCGGCCGGCGCAGCGGGGTGTGCCCGCGCGGCCTGGCCAGCATCGCGCCGCCGTCCTCGGTCGGGAAGGACAGCAGCGGCGCACTGTCCAGCTCACCGGAGGTGTCCCCGTAGGACTCGCCGTACGGATCGCGGTCGGCGATCACCCGCGCGATGGCGGGGACGCCGTGCCGGCGCAGGTGGTGGCGAAGGCGCAGTTCGACGGCGCTCCAGAGCAACAGGGCGCCACCGAAGCACGTGAGCACCACCCCTGCGGCCACCGCCGTCGGCGTCTCCATCGCGCTCCCCCGCCCGTTCCGCTGTCCACAGCCTGTGGACAGCGAGCGTGGCAGGCTGCGGCCAACCCACGGCCGCCACCGGGAGTACACCGGGCAACCGCGAGATGAACCGGACCGGACCGGCCGACCGGCCGACTACCCGACCGGCTCGATGAAGCCCTGCTCGGTCAGCATCCGCAGCGACTCCGGCACCCGGTCCCGCAGCACCACCCGGTCCTCACCGAGCAGTTGGGCGATCGCGTCGACGATCTCGCCGGCCGCCAGGGTGCCGTCGCAGACGCCGACGAAACCGGCGCCGACGGTGTCCACCTTGGTGGCCCGCCGCATGCCCCGGTTGTGACGGAGGATCACGTGCTCGGGGTCCTCCGCGCCGGGCGCGCCGATCTGCTCCTGCACCACCTCGTCGGCCAGTTGGTAACGGGTCGCCAGCAGTGCGGCGTCGTCGTGCGTCCGGAGGAAGTCCTGCCGGGCGAACCAGCTCTCGATGTGCGGGCCGAGCGGCTGCTCGACGGTGTGCGGCCACTCCTCGATCCGGACCGTCGGTTCGGCCGAGCCGCCCGCCCGCAGGGTGATCCAGCCGAAGCCGATGCCCTCGACCTTCGCGGCCTCGAAGGCGTCCAGCCACTCGCCGTACCTGGCCTGGTAGTCCGGCCCGGGGCCTCGGTGGTCGCCACCGTCGCGCAGCCACAACTCGGCGTACTGCGCCACGTCCTGGACCTCGCGCTGGACCACCCAGGCGTCCAGTCCGGTGCCGGCCACCCAGCCGGCCAGCCGGTCCTGCCAGTCCTCGCCCCTGACGTGCTGCCAGTTGGCGAGCAGGTGGCAGTAGCCGCCCGGCTCCAGGTGCGCGGCGGCGCCCCGGACGATGCTGCGGCAGAGTTCGTCGCCGGCCATCCCGCCGTCCCGGTAGACGAACCGGCTGCCGGGCGAGATCACGAACGGCGGGTTCGAGACGATCAGGTCGAACCTCTGCCCCCCGACCGGCTCGAACAGGCTGCCCTCCGCGGTGTCGAACTCCGCGAAGCCGGACAGCGCCAGGGTCAGCGCGGTGAAGTGCAGCGCGCGCGGGTTGAGGTCGGTCGCGGTGACGTACCCGCCGTGCCGCGCGGCGTGCAGCGCCTGCACGCCCGAACCGGAACCGAGGTCCAGCACCCGGCGCGCCGCCCGCCGGACGGCCAGGTTGGCCAAGGTGGTGGAGGCGCCGCCGACACCGAGCACCAGGTCCTTCCTGGCCACCCCGTGCGCGGCCTCCCCGGCCCCGATACCGCCGGCGCCACCGACCGCGCAGCCGAGGTCGGACACCACCCAGGCGTCCGCACTGGACATCCCGGCCACCTCGTTGGCGTACGGGCGGACGTCCACGGTGGCCCGCACCGCGTCGGCACCGTCCCGGACCAGCCAACGGTCCGTCAGGCAGCTCTCGACCGGCAGCGCGGCGGCGGCCGCCGCGTACGGCACCGGCTGCTGGAGCAGGAAGAGCCGCACCAGCGTCTCCAGCGGGGTGCCACCGGTGGTGGCCCGCAGCGCGGGCACCGCCTCGCTCCTGGCCAGCGCGGCGTACCCGGTGGACCCGAGCAGGTCGAGGCAGCCGTCGGCGGTGTACGAGGCGGCGAGCAGCGCCTCGCGCAGCTCGGCGAGACGGGCGTGGTCAAGGACTGGGCTGTTGGTCACCCGCCCATTGTCGCGCGGTGGCCGGGCCGGTTCAGCCGCTGGCGCCCGGCGACGGGGACGCGGGCGGAGTGCCGCCCGCACCGGCGGCGGGGGTGGCGGCGGGCGTCGCGGCGGGAGCGTTCGGATCGGCGGCCGGGGACGCCGCCGTGGATCCGGACGGGCTCGGCAAGGTCTTCGCGGCGGGCTTGCAGCCCGGCTGCTTGGCCATGGCGGTGCCGAGCCCGCCGCTCTGGAGCTTGTTGAGCCCTGCGGTGGACTGCTGCGCGAGGCGCTGCACCTGGTCGCCGACGCTGCGCAGGGCGTCCGCGAACTTCGCCTGCTCGGTGGTGGGCAGTGCGGTGAGCTTCTGCTGCGCGTCCAGGTAACCCTGGGCGGCCTTCTTCAGCTCGTCGGCCGCGCCCTGCTGGGCCGCCGCCCCGCCGTCGACCTTCGGCTCGCCAGCCTTGGAGATCGCCTCGGCCAGCTGCTGGTTGGTGGCGGCCAGCACCCCGAGGTCGGCCGCCAGCCGCTGCTGCAGCTCGGTCGGCTGCTCACCGGGCAGCACCTTGTCGGTGTCGGCGAGGGCGGTCCGGGACTGCGCGATCGGGCTCTGCGCGGAGTCGCAGACCTTCTTGGCCCAGGAGTCGAGCGCGGCGGTGTCGTTGCCGCCGCCGCACCCGACCGCGCCCACCGCCAGCAGCAGACCGAGCGCGGGGGCGGCCCACAGCCGCTTTTCGAGCATCACGTCAGGCTTCACGGTGCCGAACCTACACGGCGCCGCAGGGCGCCCGGCAGGGGATCAGGCCCGCTCGACCCGGATCGGGTCCCCGGGCCGGACGGTGCGCAGCACCTCGGGATCGCCGTCCAGCGCACCGAGCAGGTCGCACGGGCTCGCCGGCCGGCACTCGTCGCCGCGCGAGACCGGGGTCGGGCCGTAGGGGAGCGCGAGGCTGTACCCGTCGGTCCAGAACGCCACCGTGCCCGGCTCGACCACCTGCCGGGCGTCGTCCTCGCGGGCCACCGAGACCGGGGTGCCGAAGTAGACCTCCTCGCCCCAGGTGCTCGCGGTGGAGCCGACCGGCAGGGCGGCCCAGAGGGCCTCCGAGGTGGGCGTCGAACGCAGGGTGGCGGTGGCCTGACCGGCCGGCCACAGGATGCGGATGCGCAGGGGGAAGGTGTCCCTCTCTCGAACCGAAACCGATCGCGCCCGAGAGCAGGGAACCGCCTGCTTCAACAATCTGTCAATATTTCGGCCCGGACCAGGACCAGAGCAAGTCCGGTTCAGCGCCTAGAGGTCCACCGACTCCGGCGGAACGCCCCAGCTCATCCGGATCAGGCCGCCGTTGGCCCCGGAGGTCACCTCGACGTCCTCGACCAGCGCGGTGATCACCGCGAGCCCGAGCGCGTCCTCGGCGTCCTCGCCCATCTCCTCGGCGGTGGAGCCGAGCGGCGGCAGACCGGCCGGGCCGGCCTCGTCCTCCACCTCGATGAGGAAACGCTTCTCCTGGTCGGTCAGCGCAACCCGTACCGCGCCGCCCTGCACGCCGCCCCGTTGATGCAGGCTCACCGCACGGGAGCACGCTTCGCCGACGGCGAGCCGCACCTCGTCCAGCACCGACTCATCGACTCCGGCGCGCCTCGCCACCGCCACGGCCACGAGTCTGGCCGTCCGGACATGCTCGGGAAGTGCGCTGAACCGAAGTTCGACCGTTGCCATCGTCTTCCCCTCCGGGATACAAGCCTCGGGCTCGCGCGGGCTGGCAGAAGCGCCGCCGGGGCAGTGCCCACCACTCACCACCGGCGGGGCCGAGGCCCCGCCGGTGGGCGAGCGGATGAGCTCAGGTGAGAGCGTCAGGAGCCGACGCGGTCGCCCGCACCGGCCCGTTGACGACTGGTCAGTCGGTGGCGGCGACCGCGTCGTCCACCGAGGTGTGAATCGGGAAGACCTTGGTCAGACCCGTGATCCGGAAGATCTTCAGAATGCGCTCCTGGTTGCACACCAGGCGCAGCGAACCCTCATGCGCACGAACTCGCTTGAGGCCGCCCACCAGGACACCCAGACCGGTCGAGTCCAGGAAGTCAACGCCTTCCATGTCGACGACCAGGTGGTAGTTGCCCTCGTTGACGAGCTCGACCAGCTGCTCGCGCAGCTTGGGGGCGGTGTACACATCAATCTCGCCGCCTACCTCGACGACCGTACGGTCGCCGACAGTGCGGGTCGACAGGGACAGGTCCACGGAACCTCCAGCACCTTGCCTTGCTACGTCATTGCGATCCTCGGCCGGACGGCCGTCACCGCGTTGGTCGCAGGCCGGGCACGGCACGGCCGTGGTTGTTGAGCCCCGGCGGTGCGACCCTCGGCCATGCGGCCGTCACGGCTTCATTCAACCACTTGCGACCATGCCCGCACGATGGCTTGGCGCGATTCTCCGTCACGCCGGTGACACACTGGGTCCTCATGCCGCCCCGTCACCACCAGCCCGAGGCCCTGCTCGCCGCCCTGTCCGCCAGCCGGGGCCGGGCCGACCGCCTCACCCATACGGAGCATCTGGCAGCCCGTCAGGCCCGCTACGCGCCCTGGCCGGACGGAATCCGTCCGGAGATCGTGGCATCCGCGCAGGCCCTGGGCATCGAAGAACCCTGGGCACATCAGGCCGAGGCCATGAAATTGGCCAAATCCGGCCAAACTGTGGTGCTGGCCACAGGGACCGCCTCGGGCAAGTCGCTCGGCTACCTCGCGCCGGTGCTCAGCGAACTGCTGGACGGCACCGAGGCCCGTAACGGCCGGGGCGCCACCGCGCTCTACCTGGCCCCGACCAAGGCGCTGGCCGCCGACCAGCGCCGCCGGGCCGCCGAGCTGGCCCCGCAGCGCGTCCGGGCGGCCCTCTACGACGGCGACACCCCGCCCCAGGAGCGCGAGTGGGTCCGCCAGTACGCCTCGTACGTGCTGACCAACCCGGACATGCTGCACCGGGGCATCCTGCCGGCCCACCCGCGCTGGGCGTCCTTCCTGAAAACGCTGAAGTACGTGGTGATCGACGAATGCCACAGCTACCGGGGCGTGTTCGGTTCGCACGTGGCCCAGGTGCTGCGGCGGCTGCGGCGGGTCTGCGAACGGTACGGCTCCTCGCCCACCTTCCTGCTGGCCTCGGCCACCACCGCCGACCCGGCGGCCACCGCCCAGCGGCTGACCGGGCTGCCCGCCGTCGCGGTGACCGAGGACGCCTCACCGCGCGGGCCGCTGGTGTTCGCGCTCTGGGAGCCGCCGCTCACCGAGAACGTCGGCGAACAGGGCGCCCCGGTCCGCCGGACCGCGACCGCCGAGGCCGCCTACCTGCTCACCGAACTGGTCGAACGGGGCACCCGCACGGTGGTCTTCGTCCGCTCCCGCCGCTCGGCCGAACTGGTCGCCCTGCAGGCCCAGGACCAGCTCGGCTCCCCGCTGGCCGCCCGGGTCGCCGCCTACCGGGGCGGCTACCTGCCCGAGGAGCGCCGGGCGCTGGAGCGCGACCTGCACTCCGGTCGGCTGCTCGGTCTCGCCTCCACCTCCGCGCTGGAACTCGGAGTCGACGTGTCGGGCCTGGACGCCGTCCTGATGGCCGGCTACCCCGGCACCAGGGCCTCGCTCTGGCAGCAGGCCGGCCGGGCCGGGCGGGAGGCCCAGGGCGCGCTGGCGGTGCTGATCGCCCGGGACGACCCGCTGGACACCTACCTGGTGCACCACCCGGAGGCGCTGTTCGCCACCCCGGTCGAGGCCACCGTGCTGGACCCGGACAACCCGCACATCCTGGCCCCGCACCTGTGCGCGGCCGCCGCCGAACTCCCGCTCACCGAGGCCGACCTGCCGCTCTTCGGACCCTCCACCGGGCAACTGCTGACCGTGCTCGAACAGCGCGGCCTGCTCCGGCAGCGGACCAAGGGCTCCTGGTACTGGACCCGCCGGGAACGGGCCGTCGACGCGGTGGACCTGCGGGGCAGCGGCGGCAGCCCGGTGCAGATCGTCGAGGGCTCGACCGGCCGGCTGCTCGGCACCGTGGACGCGGCCGCCGCCCACACCACCGTGCACACCGGCGCGGTGCACCTGCACCAGGGCCGCAGCTACCTGGTGCACGACCTCGACCTGGAGAGCTCGGTGGCCCTGGTCGAACCCGCCGAACCGCCCTACACCACCGCCGCCAGGGACCTCACCTCCATCTCGGTGCTGGCCACCGACACCACGGTGGAGTGGGGCGAGGCCCGGCTCAGCTTCGGCTCGGTCGAGGTGGTCAACCAGGTGGTCGGATACCTGCGGAAACGGATCTCCACCGGCGAGGTGCTCGGCGAGAGCAAGCTCGACCTGCCGCCCAGGACGCTGCGCACCCGGGCGGTCTGGTGGTCCGTCACCGAGGACCAACTGCTCGACGCCACCATCCCGTTCGACCAGTTGCCCGGGGCGGCACACGCGGCGGAGCACGCCTCGATCGGCCTGCTCCCGCTGTTCGCCACCTGCGACCGCTGGGACATCGGCGGGGTCTCGGTGCCGCTGCACCCGGACACCGGGCTGCCGACGGTCTTCGTGTACGACGGCCACTCCGGTGGCGCCGGCTTCGCCGAACGGGGCTTTCGGGGTGCGGAGCAGTGGCTGACCGCGACCAGGGACGCGATCGCCGCCTGCGAGTGCGAGCGGGGCTGCCCGTCCTGCGTCCAGTCGCCCAAGTGCGGCAACGGGAACGACCCGCTGGACAAGGCGGCGGCGGTACGGCTGCTGGACGTGCTGCTGGCGGGTGCCCCGGGACGGTCGGCCGGGAGCGCCTGACGGCCCGTCCGAGCGCCCCGGTGGCCCGCCGCCGCCACCGGGTCGCCGTCGCCCCAGGCCCAGACCGGCCCCGCCCGGGAGCGGGCCCTGGCCGGGCCGACCGGCACGGGCAGGCCGGTCACCGGCACCTCCACCACCACGTCCACCGCGTCGATGCCCTCCCGCACCGTGCAGCTGACCAGGCGGGCCCGGTGCTCGCCGGCGATCCGGGCGGCCCGGCCGCAGCCACCGTCCTGATCCAGCATCAGGTGACCGGCGGCGGCCAGCGCCGCCAAGTCGGCGGCCGACTCCGCCCGGTGCCGGGCCGCCACCGCCGCGCCGAACGCGAGGCAGACCGCGAACAGCACGCAACCGAGCATCCCGAACGAGACCAGCCAGATCGTCGCCGAGCCCAGGTCGCGCGGCGACCGGGAACCCCCACCGGGCCTGAGACCGACCGGCACATGGTGGGCGGATGAAGCCGTGGCGTCGGGGTGCGTGGCTCGGCGGTGCCGAGGAGGGAGGCCGTACGGAGCATCGGCGACCGACGAGAAGCCGTTGAGGTGCGGGCCCCGGCGTCGCGACGCCGCCCACCATGTGCCGGTCGGTCTCAGGCCGGCCATCGTCCACCTCCGCCGGTCGAACCGATCACGTCCTCCCGCGCGGCCGCCGCCTCGGCGTGCAGCCGTACCGACAGGGCCCCGCCGAGCCGCCCGGGTGCCGGGCTCGGTGCCTCGACGGTGACCCGGACGGTGTCACCGCCCGTCGCGACGCTCACCCTGGCCCCGGCCGGGGCGGCGGCCCGGGCCAGCGCGGCGGCGTTGCCGTCGCCACGGGCGGCGGCCCTGGCACCGACCCGGGCCGCGTCCACGCAGCGGATCTGGGCGGCGGCCGTGACCACGCCCCAGACCAGCAGCGTGCACAGCAGCACCAGCGCCGGGAGGGCCACCGCCGTCTCCGCCGTGACGAACCCGCGCTCCCGGCCGCGCACGGGCCCTGACGCCCGGTCAGACCGCATGGAGCGCCCGGTTGAGCAGCTCACTGAGCGCGCCGGAGACCACCCCGCTGGTCACCACCTTGTAGAGCAGCGCCGCGAACGCGCAGGCCGCGACCGTCCCGACGGCGTACTCCGCCGTCGTCATGCCCGCATCGGCCCGGGCGTCGCCCAACCGGCGGGCCCGGACGGTCAGCCAGTCGACCCGGCGGCGCAGCAACCCCCGGATCCGGCCGACCGGACCGGCCGGGCGAGGTGCAGCGAGACGGACTCGCGCAACGTGAACAGTCATCAGAGACTCCTTGTCGGCACTCAGCAACCGGACTTGAACGAGGACCGAGCGGTCAGACCCGCTCGGCGAACAGCGCCGTCAGCCCCATCACCACCGGCACCACGCCGATCAGGACGAAGGCGGGCAGGAAGCAGACCCCCAGCGGCGCGGTGGCCAGCACCCCCGCCCGGCGCACCCGGGCGTGGGCGGCCCGGCCGGCGGCGGCCCGCTGGGCGTGCGCCAGGCCGACCAACGGAGCCATCGGCGGCGAACCGCTGACGCTCGTCCGGACCAGGCAGCGGGCCAGCGGGGCGAGCGGCGGGCAGTCGGCACCGAGTCGGTCCCAACAGACCTCCGGCGGTGCGCCGAGCGCCAACTCGGCCGCGACCCCGGCCAGTCGGTCACTCATCGGCTGATCCACGCTGTCCGCCACCGCGGCCGCCGCGGCGGCGGGCGACGAGCTGGCACCCAGGCAGGCCGCCAGCAGCTCGGCAGCCAGCGGCAGTTGGCGGGTCAGCCGCTCCTGCTCCAGGGCCGCCCGGCGGGCGCTCGGCGACCGTATCCTCGGCAGCCAGCGCCGGGCCGCCAGGCCGACCAGCAGCCCCACCACCAGCCCGGCCGGGCCACCGACCAGCACCGCCGCCCCGGCCCCGGCCGCCGCCGGGACGGCCCGGTCAAGCAGCACCTCCCGGGTCACCCCACGGGCCCGCAGCGCCCGCCCGATCCGCCCGGCCCGGCGCCGCCGACGCCGGGCGAACGGCCGCCCGAGCGATCCGCCCCAGCGCCTGACCCGGCGCCGGACCGTCCGCCGCCGGACCACCTTCAGCAGCTCGACCCCGACGCCCGCCACCACCGGCCCGGCCAGCAGCCCGAGCAGCAACTCCCGTCTCACCACGCCACCTCCGCCCGCACCGCCGACGCCTCCGCCCCCACCCAGCGGTCCTGCGGCGGAGCCCCGGCACGCGTCCTGGACAGCCCGCAGCCGCCACTCCGCAGGCCCCCCGGCTCCGGCGGCGCGTCCTCCGCCGCCCTGACGATCCGGGCCGTCCAGGCCAGCCCGGCCGCCTCCAGCAGCGCCCCGGCCGCCAGACAGGCCAACCCGGCCGGCGTGTGCAGCAGAATCCGTACGGGCTCCGCGCCGAGCGCGGCCCCGAGCAGCAGGCCGACCAGCGGCAGGGCGGCCAGCACCGCGACGGTGGTCCTCGGCCCGGCGAGTTCGCTCTCGATCTCCTCGGCCAGGGCCCGCTCCGCGCGCAGGGCGTCGGCGAGTTGGTCCAGCCCGGGGGCCAGGCCGGTGCCGCTCTCGGCGGTGATCCGCCAGCAGGCGGCCACCGCCGCCGCGCCCCGACCGCCGGGCAGCTCGGCGACCGACCGCAGCGCCGCCGGTACGTCCGCGCCGTAGCGGCCCGCCGCGAGCCGGGCCGAGGACTCGGCCCCGAGCCCCTCGGTCAGACCGGACGCCCGGCCCAGCACCGAGTGCAGCGCCTGCGGCGGCGTCGCTCCGCTCCGCAGTTCGGCGGCCAACCCGGCGCACAGCTCGACCACGGCGGCGGCCCGCCGTCGTGCCTCCGCCGCCCGTCGCCGCCGGCTGCGCCAGCGCCGGACCGGCAGCACCGCCAGGGCGGCCAGCAGCGGCGGCACCGGCGAGCTGCTGAGCTGACCGGCCAGCAACCCGGCCGGGAGCAGCAGGAGTTCCGGCACCAGCCAGCCCGGCCGGCCCGTCCCGAGCACGGCCCAGCGGCTCGGCGGCCCGCTCCGCACCGGACCGTCGAGCAGCGCACCGGCCCGGCGCACCGTCCGGGCGTGCCGTCGGCGGCGGAACGCCAGCCCGGCGGTCAGCCCGACCGCTCCGGCCGCGATCACCAGCAGTTGATCGATCGTCATCATCGTTGCTCCGTCCCGTTCCTGAGCAGGTGGCGGGCGGCGATCGCCGCCGCGCACAGCAGCAGGGCCCAGCCGAGCCGCCACGCCTCGGGCGTCATCGCGCCACCGCCGTCGGCTCGGGCAGTCCGACGCCCCGCTCGGCGCAGCGGCGCCGCAGCCGCTCCCAGCCCGGGCCGGGGACACAGCCGCCCTCGGCCGTGAAGGTCAGCGCGGGGACCGTCAGGGCCAGCCCGCGCTCGTCGCCGACCAGCATGTGCAGCTCGGCCACCCGTCGTCGCCCGGTCCGCTGCTCGCGGACCAGGTGGATCACCACGTCCAGGGCGGCCCGCAGTTGGCTGTGCAGCGAGAGCCGGTCCAGCCCGGCCAGCGAGCCGAGCGCCTCCAGCCGGGCAGGGACGTCGGCGGCCGTGTTGGCGTGCACCGTCCCGCAGCCGCCCTCGTGGCCGGTGTTGAGGGCGGCGAGCAGGTCGACCACCTCCTCGCCCCTGACCTCACCGACCACCACCCGGTCCGGCCGCATCCGCAGGGCCTGCCGGACCAGGTCCCGCAGGGTGAGCTCGCCCAGGCCCTCCTGGTTCGGCGGACGGCTCTGCAGGCGCACCACGTGCGGGTGGTCGGGCCGGAGTTCGGCCGAGTCCTCGGCCAGCACGATCCGTTCGTCCGGCTCGACCAGGCCGAGCAGGGCCGCCAGCAGCGTGGTCTTCCCCGTCCCGGTGCCACCGCTGATCAGCAGCGACAGGCGGGCCCGCAGCACGGCGGTCAGCAGTTCGGCGCCGATCGGCGGGAGGGCGCCGCCGGTCACCAACTCGGCCATGGTGAAGGGCCTGGTGCGACAGATCCGCAGCGAGATGTGGGTGCAGCCGGCCGCGATCGGCGGCAGCACGGCGTGCAGCCGGGTGCCGTCGGGCAGCCGGGCGTCCACCCAGGGGCGGGCGTCGTCCAGCCGCCGGCCGGCCGCCGTGGCCAGCCGGTGGGCCAGCCGCCGGACCGCCTCGGCGTCGGGGAACCGGATCTCCGGCACCCGGCGCAGCCCGCCGCCCCGGTCCACCCAGACCTGGTCCGGGCCGTTCACCAGCACGTCCGTCACGTCGGGCTCGCCGAGCAGCGCGTCCAGCGGCCCGGCGCCGACCAGTTCGGAGCGGAGCACCCGGACGGCGTCCAGGACGTCACCGCCGCCCAGCGGCGGGCGGGCGGCCCGCAGCGCGGCCGCCACCGAACCGGCGGTGGGCGCGGCGCCGACCTCGGCCAACCGGAGCCGGACGGCATCGACCAGGGCCGCCGCCCGCTCGTCGGAACCGGCGGCAGCAGCTGCTGAGTCCGTCCTCTCCCCCACCGGCGCCCGCCGGCCGGCGGCTCCGCGCCCCAGGGGCCTGCGGGGCGGCGCGACGGACCACCCGGGCCCACGCTGACGATCCGTCATGACGCACCCCCGCCCGCCGCCGGGACCGGCGGCATGACCTCGGCCAGAAATCCCCCGCAGAACCGGGCCAGCGGCCCCTTCTCCCGGATGCCGGGCGGGGAGCCGCGCTCGACGTCCACCACCAGCCCGGGCTCGGTGGGCAGTTCGCCCGCCAGCCGGAGCCGCAGGCCCCGGGCCACCTCCGCCCCGGTCAGCCCGGCCGGCCCTGGCACCCGGACCACCACCCGCAGATCGGCCAGCCGCATCCGGGCGGCGGCCGCGACCCGGTCGGCCGCCGCCATCGCGCGCAGCTCCGCGGGCACCACCAGCAGCCCGGTGTCGGCCTGTTCGAGTGCCTGGCCCGCCGCCGGGTCGAGGTGTCTGGGCAGGTCGAGCACCACCAGGCCACCCCGTCGGCGGGCGGCCGCCAGCACGCTGCGCATCGCCTCCGGCGGCACCGCCAGGGTGTCCCCGCGGTCCCACGAGAGCGCCGTCAACCGGTGCATCGAGGGCAGCGCCCTGGCCAGCTCGGCACCGCTCACCCGGCCCCGGGAGCCGGCCAGGTCGGGCCAGCGCAGCCCGCCGGCCTCCTCGCCGCCGAGCAGGACGTCCAGCCCGCCGCCCAGCGGGTCGGCGTCGATCAGCATGGTGCGGTGGCCCGCCCGGGCCGCCGTGACGGCCAGCGCGCAGGCCAGCGTGGAGGATCCCGCCCCGCCCCGGCCACCGAGCACCGCGACGGTGAGGGCGGGCCGGCCGACCCCCTCGGCGGCGTCCGCGATCCGGTCCAGCAGCCAGGCCTGGGCGTCGGGCAGGAAGATGACGTGCTCGGCGCCGAGTTGGACCGCCCGGACCCAGACGTCGCAGTCGTCCAGGTCGAGGCCGAGCAGCAGCACGCCCGCCCGCCGGGTCAGCCCGGCGCAGCGCTCGGACTGGTCGTCGCCGACCAGCACCAGCGGGGCGCTCTCCCAGAGCCCCCGGGGCGGCGGCGCACCGGAGAGCAGCTGCGGGTCGGCGCCGGCCGCCGCGCAGAGCCGCAACAGGTGCTCGGCCAGGGTCTCGTCCTCGGTGACGATCAACGGCCCCCGGGCGGCCGGTCGATCGGTGAGTCGGTCGGTGATCGGTGTCGACACGGCTGTCTCCCCCGGTACGGCTGCTCCCTCTGGCGAGGTCCGGTCGGACGGTGCCCGACCGGGGCCCACCCTCCGGCTCCACCGACGGCCCGTCAGCCCGGGTCCGATTCCCTGGGGACAACTCGGGGGCTGTGGATAACTTGTTCACTCGCACGGGGGGCGATTGCCCGATGAATTGACGCGGACTTCGTCACCGAGAAGATCCGGAAGACCCCGGACGGGTACAAAGGAAGGTCGACAGCACGGTCGGACGGGGCATCGAACTCGATACTCAGAGTGACGATCCGGCCTCGCCGAGCGGGCCGCCCAGCCACCGCGCCAGTGCGGGAAACACCTCACCGCTGACCCCACCCGAGTGCCGCCGGGGCCCGGAAAATGGCCCTGGACGTGCGACGACCCCCGCCGGGGGGGAGAGCGGGGGTCGTCTATCCACGGTCCGACTCGGGGGGGAGGAGCCGGACCGGGTTAGCACGGTCGCGAACGATCCGTGACTTCCATGGTGTACCCGACGGCCCAGAAACACAAACCCAAGCGGCCATGAGTACGCCATATGGCGGGGTCTTTTGCCCAGCCCTCTATCCTCTGATCCCGTGGACACCACCGAGAACGCCGACACCGCCGACCACGGCGAGAACTCTGCCCGCGATTCGGTGCCGGACGGCGCCCCGCAGGTGCCGCTGCCGGACCCCGTGACCGCCGCGACTCGCCCGTTCGGAGCAACGCGGACCGCCGCGTTCTTCGACCTCGACAAGACGATCATCGCCAAGTCGAGCGCCCTCGCCTTCAGCCGCCCGTTCTACCAGGGCGGCCTGATCAACCGCCGGGCCGTACTGAAGAGCGCGTACGCCCAGTTCGTCTTCCTGGCCGGCGGTGCGGACCACGACCAGATGGAGCGGATGCGCGAGTACCTGTCCGCCCTCACCAAGGGCTGGAACGTGCAGCAGGTCCGGGAGATCGTCGCCGAGACCCTGCACGGCCTGATCGACCCGATCATCTACGACGAAGCCGCCTCGCTGATCGAGCAGCACCACCAGGCCGGCCGCGACGTGGTGATCGTCAGCAGCTCGGGCTCGGAGGTGGTGGAGCCGATCGGGCAGCTGCTCGGTGCGGACCACGTGATCGCCACCCGGCTCCAGGTCGAGGACGGCCGGTACACCGGGGAGATCGACTACTACGCCTACGCCGAGAACAAGGCGGCGGCGATCCGGGAGTTGGCCCTGAGCGAGGGCTACGACCTCGCCAACTGCTTCGCCTACAGCGACTCCTCGACCGACCTGCCCCTGTTGGAGGCGGTCGGCCACCCCTCCGCGGTCAACCCCGACCGGGCCCTCCGCAAGGAGGCGCAGGCCCGGGACTGGCCGATCCTGGTCTTCGACCGGCCGGTCGAACTCCGGCGTCGGCTCCCCCAGTTCTCCGCCCCCAGCCGCACGGTGCTGCTCGCGGTCGCGGTCGGCACCGCCGCGCTGACCGCCGGGCTGCTCTGGTACGCCGCGAGGCGCCGCCGCCCGACTGCCTGAGCCCCGCCCGGTCACCGTGGGCAGCCGACCAAAGAGTTTCCGTTTCGGGTTCCCCTTTGTCCGATTTCGCGGTAGAAAGGAGTTACGGCCCGCGAGACCCGGTCAGGACCCTGAGAGGTCAAACCGACAACGCAGTTCAGGCCCCACGGACCGAGTACAGATCACTGAGCACCCACATGCAGCCGACCCGCTGTCGGGCCGCCGCACCAGGTGAACGGGCAGTAGATCCCCACCTGATGGGCAATCACGGTGCATGCTTGGTAACCCGGTACCTGTACCAGCGGCGGCGCCCAGCAGGACCGGGCGCCGCCGCAACTCGTTGCCCCCGAGGCGTCGGGCTCAGACCATCCCGCGCTGCATCGCCTCGCAGACCGCCGTGCTCTCCCGGACACCGAGCCGCAGCGCCCGCCCGCAGTGCGCGACCCAGGCCGCCATGCCCTCCGCCGTACCGCTCAAGTAGCCCTGAAGGGCCTGCCGATAGGCCACCGTGCCGAGTTCGGCCAGGCCGACCTCGGCGGGGCAGATCGCCTTCGGGTCCAGCCCCTCGGCGATCAGCACGATCCGCTGGGCGGCCCGGGCGATCACACCGTTGTGCGAGGCGAACGGCCGCAGCGCGAGCAGCTCGCCGTGCACCACCGAGGCCACCACCAGCGCCGGGGCGCCCTGGCCGGGCGCGCGGTCGGCGCGGTCGGCCAGCAGCCGGGCCAGCTGGTCCAGCCGGGCGGCCGCCTCCGCGGCGGGCGGGGCGGACGGCAGCGTGACGGCCTGCGGCGGCGGGGCGTCCGCCCCGACCCCCTCGGCCATCGCCAGCTCCAGCGGGAACAGCTCGTCGGCCGGCTCGTCGGCCGTCCTGGGCCGGCCGGCCTCGGCCGCGCCATCCCCGACCGCGAGCAGGTGCAGCCGGGCCAGCACCTGGACCGGCGAGTGCCGCCAGACGCCGAGCAGCTGCCCCGCCTCGGCGGAGATCCGCAGCGCACCGCCGACCGTCCTGGCCTCCGGGTCGGCACCGAAGTCGGTCCGGCGCCGCACTTCCTCCAGCGGCCAGTCGGCGCCGTCCAGCGCGGCGGAGGCCCGGGCCCCGCGCAGGGCGGACTCCGAGGTCACCTCGGCGGCGCGGCGGCGCATCGCCCGGTGGCCGTACAGCCGGTCGACGGCCTTGCGCACCTCCGCGACGGCCTCGGGGACTCCGGGGAGCTCGGCCAGCGGGGCGAGGGGGTCTGTTCCAGTGGTCACCTACCCGAGGGTAATGAACACCTCCCCCAGGGCCCGACAGCAACCCCACCATCACCCGTTCGAGGCAATCCGACTTTCCCGCCCGCGCGGTGGGCCAAACCCCGGATAGCATGAGCGCTATCGGTGACGATAACGATTACCAACAACTTCAGCCGCCCAGCGGCTGGGCCGAGAGCCGGAGTCTCAGATGAAGATCGCCTTCGTCGGCAAGGGCGGCAGCGGGAAGACCACGCTGTCCGCACTGTTCATCCGCCACCTCGCCGCAGCCGGCTGCCCGGTGATCGCCGTCGACGCCGACATCAACCAACACCTGGGCCCGGCCCTGGGGCTGACGGATGATCAGGCCGCCGCCCTGCCCTCGCTCGGTGCACACCTGCCCGAGATCAAGGAGTACCTGCGCGGCAGCAACCCGCTGATCGGCTCCGCCGAGCAGATGATCAAAACCACGCCGCCCGGCCGGGGTTCGCGCCTGCTGCGGATCGTCGAGGAGAATCCGGTGTACGCCGCCTGCGCCCGGCCGGTCGCGCTGGACGAGGGCTCGGTCCGGCTGCTGGCCACCGGCGCGTTCACCGAGCAGGACCTCGGGGTGGCCTGCTACCACTCCAAGGTCGGCGCGGTCGAGCTGCTGCTGAACCACCTGATCGACGGTCAGGACGAGTACCTGGTCACCGACATGACCGCCGGGTCGGATTCCTTCGCCTCCGGCCTGTTCACCCGCTTCGACCTGACCTTCCTGGTAGCCGAGCCGACCCGGAAGGGCGTCTCGGTCTACCGTCAGTACAAGGAGTACGCCCGCGACTTCGGGGTGACCCTGAAGGTGGTGGGCAACAAGGTGAACGGCGCCGACGACCTGGCCTTCCTCCGCCGGGAGGTCGGCGACGACCTGCTCACCTGCTTCGGCCAGTCCGACTGGGTGCGCCGCCTGGAGCAGGGCGCCGAGCCCGAGCTGCGGACGCTGGAGCCCGCCAACCGGGCCGTGCTGGCCCGGCTCAGGGAGCAGGCCGAGCTGGCCTTCGCCGCCCGTGAGCCGGAGCGCTGGACCAGCCAGGCCGTCCACTTCCACCTCCGCAACGCGGAGAGCTGGGGCAACGCCAAGACCGGCATCGACCTGGCCACCCAGGTGGACCCGGGCTTCGTGCTCGGCGCCGGGCACCTGGACGCGGCCGGCGTCTGACCGGCCGGCGGCCCGACCGCAGCGCACGGGGCGACCTCGGAGTCCGAGGCCGCCCCGTGCGCTTCTGCACATCCCCGGTGGTTCGCCTACTCCCCGAAGGAGTGAATCCCGGGCGCAGCACTGTCGGTCGATTTCACGCTGTGCAAAGATCTCATTACTCTCGGTTTACCGAATCTTGATGGTCCCAGGGGTGGACGAGCCGACCCCGCCGTGCCTGCACCCCACGACCATCCCCGCCACACCGTCGCGACCCACGACAGCCGATCCGACCCACGAAGCACCTCCCCGGACCTGACTGCGTTCGTTCCCCCGGAAAGACGGGACACCATGACCTTCGACGTCTCCGCCGCACCCATCGCCTCCGACACCACCGACCACGCCCCGCCGGGCCGCTTCGGGCGGCCGGCCCGGGATCTGCCGGCCTCCCTGGTGGTCTTCCTGATCGCCGTCCCGTTCTCGCTCGGCATCGCGCTCGCCACCGGTGCCCCGCTCACCTCCGGGCTGGTGGCCGCCGCCGTCGGCGGCATCGTCGCCGGAGCCCTCGGCGGCACCCCGCTCCAGGTGACCGGCCCGTCCGCCGCGCTGACCGTGATCATCGCCGGTCTGATCGCCCAGTTCGGCTGGCAGGTCACCTGCGCCGTGACGGTGGGCGCCGGGCTGCTGCAGTTCCTGCTCGGCACGCTCCGGGTGGCCCGGTCCGCGCTGGCCGTCTCCCCCGCCGTCGTGCACGGCATGCTGGCCGGGGTCGGGCTGACCATCGCCATCGCCCAACTCCACGTGGTGCTCGGCGGATCGCCGCAGAGCGCCGCGCTGGCCAACCTGATCGCGCTGCCCGGCCAGCTCTCCGGGCCGCACCTGCCCGCGCTCGCGGTCGGCGGGCTCGCGATCGCGCTGCTGTTCGCCTGGCCCCGGCTCGGTCTGCTGCCCGGCCGGGCCGGCCGGATCGGCGCCGTCGCCGCCCGGGTGCCCGCCGCGCTGGTCGCGGTGGCCGCCGCCACCGGGCTCTCGATCGCCCTCGGTCTCCGGCTGGCCCGGGTCGAGCTGCCGACCTGGGAGCAGCACGACTTCGCCGCCCTGCCCTCGCTCGCCCAACTCGGCGCGCACTGGCCGGTGTTGCTGGCCGCCGTGCTGACGGTGACGGCGGTGGCCGGCGTGGAGTCGCTGCTCTCCGCCGTCGCGGTCGGCCGGCAGGCGCCGGGCCCGATCGACCTGGACCGCGAGCTGCGCGGCCAGGGTCTCGCCAATCTGCTCACCGGCCTGCTCGGCGGTCTGCCGGTGGCCGGCGGCGCGGTCCGCAGCACCGCCAACATCCGGGCGGGGGCCGTCAGTCGGTGGTCCGCCGTGCTGCACGGGGTCTGGGTGCTGGTGGCCGCGCTCGCGTTCGGCGGTGGCCTGCGGCAGATCCCGCTGGCGGCCCTGGGTGCGCTGGTGCTGGTGGTCGGCGTCCAGATGGTCAGCTTCGCGCACATCCGGCGGGTGCACCGGCACCGGGAGTTCCCGGCCTACCTGGCCACCGTGCTCGGTGTGGTGCTGCTCGGCGTCCCGCTCGGGGTGCTGCTCGGCGGCGGGGTCGCCGCCCTGCTCGCGCTCCACCGGCTGACCCGGGCCCATGTGGACGTGCTGGCGGAGCCGGACGGCTCCTGGACGGTGCGGACGCACGGCCCGCTCACCTTCGCGGTGGTGCCCCGGCTCAGCCGCGCGCTGGCCGACATCCCGGCCGGCGCCCAGGTGACGGTCAGTCATGACGGCTCGTTCCTGGACCACGCGGCCTACGAGCAGCTGCACACCTGGCGGTCCGGCCACCAGGCGTCGGGCGGCCGGGTCTCGATGCTGACCGAGCTCGACGAGGAGGTGCTGGACCCGGACGGCACGGTCCGGGCGGGCAGCTCGCCGGGCCCGCACCGCTGCCGGGCCTGGACGCCCTGGGGCGGCCACCACTGCATCGAGCCCGGCGCCGACGACCCGCACGGCCGCCTGCTGGACGGCGTGCGCGGCTTCCAACAGCACACCGCCCACCTGGTCAGGCCCGAGCTGGCCCGGCTGGCCCGGGAGGGGCAGACGCCCTCCCAGCTCTTCCTGACCTGCGCCGACTCGCGGATGGTGACCAGCATGATCACCAGCAGCGGGCCGGGCGACATGTTCACCGTCCGCAACGTCGGCAACCTGGTACCGGCCCCGTACGAGCCGGGCGCCGCCGACGACTCGGTCGCGGCCGCCGTGCAGTACGCGGTGGAGGTGCTGGAGGTCCGCTCGATCACCGTCTGCGGGCACTCCGGCTGCGGAGCGATGAAGGCCCTGCTGGACGGCGTGCACCTGAACCCCGGCCCGCCCACCCCGCTCGGGCGCTGGCTGCGGAACGGCCGGGGTTCGCTGGACCGGCTGCGCCGGGCCCCTGCGGTGTTCGCCGACCGGCCGCTGGTCAGCGAGGTGGAGCAGCTCGGCATCACCAACGTGGTCCAGCAGTTGGACCAGCTGCTGGCACACCCCGCGGTGGAGCGCCGGGTCGCGGCGGGGACCCTCCGGCTGGTCGGCATGTACTTCGACTTCGCCGACGCCCAGGCGTACGTGCTCGACCCGGAGCTGCGCAGCTTCGTCCCGGTCTCGGAGCAGCGGGTCCCGACCGGGCCCGCCCCGACCGAGAGCACCGACCTGGCGGCCTGACCGGCCGTCAGGCTCGCCCGCCCCGACGGCACCCGCCCTACGGGTCCAGCAGGCCGGCCAGGTCGGCCGGGGTGACGTAGCCCGGCCAGCGGCCGTCGGTGAAGAGGTGCACCCCGGCGTCCCAGTAGCACTGGTCGACCAGCTGGGAGCAGATCATGTGCCCGCTGTCGGCGACGTACTTCCCGATCAGCAGCCCGACCGGGAGGTGGAAGCGGTGCGCGGCCAGCGCGAAGTAGTCGGCCGCGCTGTACGGGGTGCCGATGTAGCGCCGGGCGGCCGCGACCACCGCCCGGCGCTGGTCGTCGGTCAGCGGGATCCGCCCCGACGACCAGCGGATCGGGCGGCCGTCGTAGACGGAGAGCGGTCGGAGCTCGGCCCCGCCGGGCTGGGCCTCGACCAGCTCGCCGTTCCCGACGTGGACGAAGGCGTGTTCCCAGTCGGCGAATCCGTCGCCGTTCAGCCACTGGCCGATCCTGATCAGACGGCCGCCCCGGCCGCCCATCCGGACCACGGCGAAGTCGCCCGGCCGGGGCTCGGAGTCGGAGTCACTGCCTGCGGGAAGTCCGGACACGGCTGTCCCCCCACCAGGGCGGGCGCGGTTCGGCCCGATGCCGTTCGGCGCCACCCGTGCTGTCAGTGGAGTACCGCCCGGACGCCCCGTCAAGGTCCGCCGCGGCAACTGGTCGCCCGGTCCCGTGACCCGGCGGGGCGGCCGCGGCGCCGGCCCGCCCGCCGCCGTCGGTCAAAGGTCTACACCAATTCTCCGGTGCCTCTTGTCAACATGCCGGTTCGCCTGGTGAGCTGTGCGCTGGGACACACGGGACAATCCCTTCCGCACGGGATCCCCCGGCAGATGGAAACTCGATGAGGAGTGCGCGTTGAGCAACGAGAGCCTGGCCAACCTGCTCAAGGAGGAGCGCCGCTTCGCTCCCCCGGCGGAGCTGGCGGCCGACGCCAACGTCACCGCGGCCGCATACGCGCAGGCGTCCGAGGACCGGCTCGGTTTCTGGGCCGAGCAGGCCCGCCGCCTCAGCTGGGCGGTCGAGCCCACCGAGACCCTGGACTGGTCGAACCCGCCGTTCGCCAAGTGGTTCGCCGACGGCAGGCTCAACGTGGCGTACAACTGCGTGGACCGCCACGTCGAGGCCGGCCACGGCGACCGGGTCGCGATCCACTTCGAGGGTGAGCCCGGCGACAGCCGCTCGATCACCTACGCCCAGCTCAAGGACGAGGTCTCGCAGGCCGCCAACGCGCTGCTGGAGCTCGGCGTCCGCAAGGGCGACCGGGTCACGGTCTACCTGCCGATGATCGCCGAGGCGGTCGTGGCGATCCTCGCCTGCGCCCGGATCGGCGCCACCCACTCGGTGGTCTTCGGCGGCTTCTCCGCCGACGCCGTCGCCTCCCGGATCCAGGACGCCGACGCCAAGCTGGTGATCACCGCCGACGGCGGCTACCGCCGCGGCAAGCCCTCCGCGCTCAAGCCCGCCATCGACGAGGCGCTGACCAAGGTCGACGGCGTCGAGAAGGTCCTGGTCATCCGCCGCACCGGCGAGGACGTCAGCTGGACCGAGGGCCGGGACGTCTGGTGGCACGAGATCACCGCGCGTCAGTCCACCGAGCACACCCCCGAGGCGCACGAGGCCGAGCACCCGCTCTTCATCCTCTACACCTCGGGCACCACGGGGAAGCCCAAGGGCATCCTGCACACCTCCGGCGGCTACCTGACCCAGGCCGCCTACACCCACCACGCGGTCTTCGACCTCAAGCCGGAGACCGACGTCTACTGGTGCACCGCCGACATCGGCTGGGTCACCGGGCACTCGTACATCGTCTACGGGCCGCTCGCCAACGGCGCCACCCAGGTGATCTACGAGGGCACCCCGGACACCCCGCACCAGGGCCGGTTCTGGGAGATCGTGCAGAAGTACGGCGTCACCATCCTCTACACGGCGCCGACCGCGATCCGCACCTTCATGAAGTGGGGCGACGACATCCCCGCCAAGTTCGACCTCTCCAGCCTCCGGGTGCTGGGCAGCGTCGGCGAGCCGATCAACCCCGAGGCGTGGATCTGGTACCGCGAGCACATCGGCGGCAACAGGACCCCGATCGTCGACACCTGGTGGCAGACCGAGACCGGCGCCATGATGATCAGCCCGCTGCCGGGCGTCACCGAGACCAAGCCCGGCTCCGCCCAGCGCGCCCTGCCCGGCATCGCCGCCACCGTGGTGGACGACGAGGCCAACGAGGTGCCGAACGGCTCCGGCGGCTACCTGGTGCTGACCGAGCCGTGGCCGTCCATGCTGCGCACCATCTGGGGTGACGACCAGCGCTACATCGACACCTACTGGTCCCGCTTCCAGGGCCGCTACTTCGCCGGCGACGGCGCCAAGAAGGACGAGGACGGCGACATCTGGCTGCTCGGCCGCGTCGACGACGTCATGCTCGTCTCCGGCCACAACATCTCCACCACCGAGGTCGAATCCGCCCTGGTCGGCCACCCCGCCGTCGCCGAGTCGGCGGTGGTCGGCGCGACCGACGCCACCACCGGCCAGGCGATCGTCGCCTTCGTGATCCTGCGCGGCACCGCGACCGAGAGCGAGGAGCTGGTCGCCGAGCTGCGCAACCACGTCGGCCGCACCCTCGGCCCGATCGCCAAGCCCAAGCAGATCAAGGTCGTCAGCGAACTGCCCAAGACCCGCTCCGGCAAGATCATGCGCCGCCTGCTCCGCGACATCGCCGAAGGCCGCGAAGTCGGCGACACCACCACCCTCGCCGACAGCAGCGTCATGAACCTGATCCAGTCCCAACTGCCGGGCGGTTCGGACCACAGCTGACCGGACGTCACCGGCACTGTGGCGGGGGCCTGCGCAGGCCCCCGCCACAGTGCCGGGTCCGGGTCAGCCCGCCAGCCGCCGCAGCGTCGCGTACGCGGTCTGGGTGAACCGGCGCCGCAGCCCGGGCACCGTGCTGGCCATCGCGACCAGCCCCACCTGCGCCGTCGGGTTGAACCCGGCGAACACCGCCGAGGCGGCCCCGCCGTCCCGTCCGCCGGACGCCTCGGCCGTCGCACCGCGCCCGCGCAGCGAGCCGGTGGCCCCGGTGTGGAAGAGCAGCTCGCCCTCGTCCAGCGCCCGGTGGTTCCAGGTCAGCGCGATCCGCGCGCCGGACCGCCGCCGCTCCACCCTGGGCAGCCTGACCTCCCGCAGCGCCGCCTTCAGCGCGGCGGCCGCCCCGCCGCGCTCCGTGATCGGCACCGCGTCCACCGCCAGGTGCGCCTGCAGGTAGCGCAGCATGTCGTCGGCCGTCGAGCTGAGCGCTGCCGCCCCCGGCAGGGCCGGCAGCCGGAACGACGGCACCCGGCGCCCCCGCCGGTAGCCGTGCGAGGGCTCCCGGTCCGGCGCGCAGGAGGTGTCCATCAGGCCGAGCGGGCCGCAGATCCGACTGGCCAGCAGCTCCTCGTACCGGATGCCCGCCGCACTCTCCAGCGCCAGCCCGAGCAGCCCGCAGCCGAGGCTGGAGTACCGGACCTGCGCCCCCGGCATGCCCCGGACCGGCGTCCTCGGCAGCGCCCGGAGCAGGTGCGGGCGGCTGAAGGTGGCGTACGGGTCGGTGAACCAGCGCGGCAGCGCGGCGGGCAGCAGGCCGACCGGCAGCCGGGGCAGGCCCGAGGTGTGGGTGGCCAGGTGCAGCAGGGTGATCGGGCGCTCCTGCGGGTAGCCGGGCAGCACCTCGGCGGGCAGGTAGCGGTCGATCGGGTCCTCGTACCCGACCTCGCCCCTGGCCACCATCTCGGCGAGCAGCAGGCCGGTGAAGGTCTTGGTCACCGAGCCGAGCGCGAACCGGGTGTCGGCGCGCACCGGCCGGGCGCCGGACCGGTCCGCGTACCCCCGGCAGACCACCGTCCGCTCGTTCCCCCGGATCACGGCGACCGCGATGCCGCCGGTCGGCGTGGCCCCGCTGAACAGCGGCCGGAGCAACTGCGCCAGCTCCGGGGAGAGGGCGGGTAAGGGTGCGGGGGGCCGGTCGGTTATCTGACTGGGCATCAAGAGCTCCGGGATCGGGAGAAGCCGCCCGGTCCGGGCGGCATATGCCCCTGACGATAGGAACGCCACCGTCCGGCCGCACCGCGCGGCGGCCATCCGAGCGAGCGCACGCGAGGGCGCGCGGCGGCCGGCCGTCGGCTCCCCGGGCGAGAGTCGGATCCCCTCATAAAATGGGCGAACCGGACACCGCCTCGAGGTTCCCCGCAGCCACCCGATAGGCTGTCAAAAACACAACAGGATTTCTGAGGCGCGCCGGGAAGACTGGTCGGCACCGCACCACCGGTGTATCCGTTTCCCGCTCCCCGCCTGGAGGTCCCCCGTCGTGGCCACGCCGCCGCCCACCCCGACTCGCCGTCAGTTCCTCGGACGGCTCTCGCTGCCCGAGCGGACGTACCTCACCGACGCGCTGCGCACCGAGACCGTGGGCGGCATCCTGCTACTGCTGGCCGCCGCCGCGGCCCTCCTCTGGGCGAACCTCTGGCCCGGCTCGTACGACAGCGTCCGTGAGTACACGATCGGCCCGTCCTCGCCGCTGCACCTCGACCTCAGCCTGGACGCCTGGGCCAAGGACGGGCTGCTGACGATCTTCTTCTTCGTGGCCGGGATCGAGCTCAAGCGCGAGTTCGTCGCCGGGGAGCTGCGCACCCCGAGCGCCGCGATGCTGCCGGTGGTGGCCGCGGTCTGCGGCGTGACGCTGCCCGCGATCGTCTACGCGGTGGCCAACTCGGGCCCGGGCGGCCACCCGGCCGGCTGGGCCATCCCGACCGCGACCGACATCGCCTTCGCGCTCGGCGTGCTGGCCGTGGTGGGCAGTCACCTGCCGTCCGCGCTGCGGGCGTTCCTGCTCACGCTGGCCGTGGTGGACGACCTGATCGCGATCCTGATCATCGCGGTGTTCTACAGCTCGGGCATCAAGTTCTGGGCGCTCGGGCTGTCGCTGGCGGGCCTGGTGCTGTTCTGGTTCCTGCACCGGCACGGCGTGCGCGGCTGGTACCTGTTCCTGCCGCTGGCCTTCCTGATCTGGGCGCTGATGCACGAGAGCGGGGTGCACGCCACCGTCTCCGGCGTCGCGATGGGCCTGATCCTGCGCTGCCACCGGGTGGACGACGAGAAGGTCTCACCCGGCGAGCACATCGAGCACCTGGTCCGGCCGCTCTCGGCGGGCTTCGCGGTGCCGGTGTTCGCGCTGTTCGCGGCCGGGGTGGCGATCACCGGCCCGGCGCTGGGCGAGGTGTTCACCCAGGCGGCGCCGCTCGGCATCGTGCTCGGCCTGCTGGTCGGCAAGACGGTCGGCATCTTCGGCGGCACCTGGCTGGCCGCCAGGTTCACCCGGGCCGAGCTCAACCCGCAGCTCAAGTGGGCCGACCTGTTCGCGGTCTCGACCCTGGCCGGCATCGGTTTCACCGTCTCGCTGCTGATCAGCGAACTGGCCTTCCCGGACGACCCGGCGCTGGCCGACCGGGCCAAGGCCGCGGTGCTGGTCGGCTCACTGCTCTGCGCGCTGGTCGCCACGGTGCTGCTGAAACTGCGCAACCGGCACTACCGGGAGCTGGTCGACGAGGAGAACCTCGACTCGGACGGCGACGGCATCCCGGACGTCTACCAGCAGCCCGCGCACTGACCGGGACGGCACGCTGAGAGCCCGTCAGGTGACACGCCGTCGCCCGAGGGGCGCCCCGGAGTGGTGCCGGACTGGCCGGTAGGGGCATGATTCAGAGCTGTCGGCACTAATCCCGCCACCGCAACTGCCCGGCCTCGTGAAGGAGAACCGCTGATGCCCGCAGGAACCGCAGAACCGACCAGCGACGGCCGGGCGCCCTACGAGGGCGAGCGTTCGGTGGGGCAGCTGTTCGCGGCGGCCACCGCCGACCTGTCCGCCCTGGTGCACGACGAGATCGCGCTCGCCAAGGCGGAGATCCGACAGGACGTCAAGCGCGGGGTCTCCGGCGGCGTCTCGCTGGCCGTGGCCGGCGTGGTCGCGCTCGCCGCGGTGCCGATGCTGAGCTTCGCCGCCGCGTACGGGCTGCAGGCGCTCGGGCTGACCCTCGGCTGGTCGTTCCTGATCGTGGCCGGGGCCTACCTGCTGCTGGCCGCGCTGCTCGGGCTGCTGGCGCTGCGCTCGTTCAAGAAGATCGAGAAGCCGCACCGCACCATCGAGGGCGCGCAGAAGACCGCCGACGTGCTGAGGAACGCCCGGCCGCGCCCGGCCACCCAGGAGGAGATCGACCGGGGCCTGGGCCGCCGCCCCTGACGACCGGGCGGGGCACTTGTCACAGAGCATTCACAGCACCGCTGGGTGCCGGGGGACGCGTTCGGCAACCGGGTGTGACAGGCTCTCGGTATGCCGCTGGACCAGATGCCCATGCCCTCCCGGGCCAGTACCCCGAGGACCGAGATCACCGAGACCCCGTGGGAACTCCGCTCGGCCGGACCGTGGACCCACCGCGACCTGGCGGCGAACGGCGCCCGGTTCCACATCGCCGAGGCCGGTGAGGGCCCGCTGGTGCTGCTGGTGCACGGCTGGCCGGAGTACTGGTGGGCCTGGCGGCACCAGCTGGCCGCGCTGGCCGAGGCGGGCTTCCGGGCGGTGGCGCTGGACCTGCGCGGGGTCGGCGGCAGCGACCGCACCCCGCGCGGCTACGACCCCGGCAACCTGGCGCTGGACATCACCGGCGTGATCCGCTCGCTCGGCGAACGGCAGGCGCACCTGGTCGGGCACGCCATGGGCGGTTCGCTGGCCTGGGTGGCGGCGGTGATGCGCCCCTCGGTGATCCGCAGCCTGACCGTGGTCTCCGCGGCCCACCCCCGGCAGCTGCGGCGGGCCCTGCTGACGGACCGTCGGCAGATGGCCGCCTTCGACCACGTGCTGAACTTCCAGCGCCCCTGGGTGCCGGAGCGCCGCCTGGTGGCGGACGACGCGGCCCTGGTCGGGCGCTACCTGACCGAGTGGAGCGGGCCGAACCAGCCGGACGCCGAGGCGCTGCACGCGTACCGGCAGGCGGTGCAGATCCCGAGCACCGCGCACTGCTCGATCGAGCCCTACCGCTGGCTGCTGCGCTCGATGGCGCGGCCGGACGGCATCCAGTTCGCCCGCCGGATGAAGAAGCCGATCACCGCGCCGACCCTGCACGTCCAGGGCGCGGCCGACCCGGTGCTGCTCTCGCACACCGCGCTGGGCGCGGGCGAGTTCGTCGAGGCGCCGTACCGCTGGCGGCTGCTGCCGGGGGTCGGGCACTTCCCGCACGAGGAGGCGCCGGCCGAGTTCTCGGCGGAGCTGATCGGGTGGGTCAAGGAGCACCAGGGCTGAGCGTCGACGGCGGTCCGGGCGACCGGACTTGACGCATGTTCATATGACAAGTGCATAGGACAGTCGGGTCACCCGGTCGCGGTTACGGTGCCCGAAGGGCGGGCATCCATCCGGTATGACCTGGATGCCCGACCGCGAAGCTGTCACGCGCCGACGCCGCCGCACCAGCAGCTCGCAGCACTCCGAACCACAGGCCGAACCGCACGTCGAGCCGCGCCCCGGCCGGCAGCCCGCGCCGGGCCACTGGCCGGACGCGTACGAGAACTACGGCCGGATCGGCCGCCAGCGGGAGCCCGAGGCGCACCCGATGGGCATCCCGCGGATCCTCCGGCGGCGCGCCCGCTGGGTCGGGGCGCGCCTCCGTCGCGAGGAGTGAGCCGCCGTCAGGTCAGCACGGTCGGCGAGACCGCGGTGAACCAGAGCAGCACGAAGGTCGCCACCGACATGATCGGCACCAGCACCTTGGTCTCCACCGAGTTGCCGGTGCGCTTGATCAGCACCACCTCGTAGCGCTCCTTGTGCGGCCAGAGCAGCGGCGCGCCCTTCTTCGTCAGGCAGTCGCCCAGCAGGTGCGCCAGGGTGCCCAGCGCGACCGCGTACGGCAGCCAGCCGGGCGCGCTGGGCATCCAGTTGTTCATCCCGAAGGTGCCCAGGACGGACAGGCCGATGATGGTGATCCACATCGTCGGCCCGTCGCCCGGCGGGTGCAGCCGGAGCGCCCGGATCGCCATCGCGAGCAGGAAGAACGTCAGGCCCAGGGTGAAGTTGCGGCCCAGGTAGGTGACGCCGGCCCAGGCGCCGCCGCCCATCAGCCCGACGAACAGCAGCGAATGGGTGGCGTGCCGGTGCCCGCCGGAGGCCCAGGCCACGAAGCGGCAGAGCAGCTTGGAGATCGGGCCGAGGAAGTTGGCGATCGTCCCGTCGTGGTGGTCCAGGTCGGGCAGCAGGGCCGCCCCGGCCGCCAGGATGGTCCCCATCATGACGTCGGCGGGCGCCAGGTGGACGTCGAACAGCATCGGCGCCAGGAACGGCGCGGTGCCCGCGTACAGCATCGCTCCGCTGACCGCGTGCGAGTGACCCATCATGACCGGCCGTCCTCCAATGCCCCGTACTGCGCCTGACCTGCCGTCGGACCCGTTGCACCGCAGGGCTGTTGAGCCGAACGGGTGAGCCCGGGGCGACGCTACCAGCCGGGACCGGCCGAGCGCGGCAGGTGCGCGGGGTGACGTCGGGTCAGAGCGCGCAGCCCTCGGTGTCCACCCGGGTGGCGGCGGTCGCACCGGCCTGCGCCTCGCCGCGCACCTCGGCGGCGGTCAGCACGTAGCCGGTGTCCGAACTGTCCAGCGACTTGGCGAAGACCACCCCGTACACCCGGCCGTCGGGGGTGAGCAGCGGGCCGCCGCTGTTGCCCTGCCGGACCAGCGAGCGCACCGAGTAGACGTCCCTGACCACCTGGCCGCGGTGGTAGATGTCCGGGCCCTTGGCCTGGATCCGGCCGCGGATCCGGGCGGGCTGGACGTTGAACGCGCCGTTCTCCGGGAAGCCCGCGACGATCGCGCTGTCGTTGGTGTTCGCCTCGTCGGCGAAGGCCAGTGCCGGGGCGTTCAGCTTCGGCACGTCCAGCACCGCGATGTCGCGCTGCCAGTCGTAGCGGACCACGGTGGCGTCGTAGAGCTGGCCGGTGCCGCCGATCTGCACGGTCGGCTCGTCCACCCCGCCGACCACGTGCGCGTTGGTCATCACCCGGTGCGGGGCGAACACGAAGCCGGTGCCCTCCAGGGTCTTGCCGCAGGCGGTGGCGGTGCCGACCACCTTGACCAGGCTCTGCCGGGCCTTCGCCACCACCGGGCTGGCGGCCAGCGCCGGGTCGGGTGCCTCGACCTCGGTGATCGACTCCCGCTCGAAGGGGTTGAAGACCTGCGGGAAACCGTTCCTGGCCAGTGCCTTGGTGAAGTCGGAGAACCAGTTCTGCGCGTCCGCCGGCAGGACGGACTTCACCCCGCCGAGCACCTCGGAGTTCCGGACCTGCTTGGAGACGGTCGGCATCGAGGTGCCCGCCAGCGCGGAGCCGATCAGCCAGGCGACCAGCAGCATCGAGATCACGTTGACCACCGAGCCGCCCACCGCGTCCAGCACCCTGGTCGGGCGTCGGCCGATGTGGCCGCGCAGCTTCCAGCCGAAGTGCGTGGTCACCGCCTGGCCGATCGCGGCGAAGACGATCACCACCACGACGGCGACCACCGAGGCCACCGTGCCGGGGTCGAGGTGGCGGAGCAGCAGCGGGAGCAGCTGAACGGCGATCAGGCCGCCGCTCAGGAACCCCAGCACCGACAGCACGCCGACCACGAAGCCCTGCCGGTAGCCGGTGACGGCGAAACCCAGCGCGGCGGCGATCAGCAGGAGATCAAGGACATTCACCCGGCTACCCTCCCACGGGCCGACGCCCGAACGGCGGTACACCGGGCGACCGCGCAGAACTCCCGCATGTGCGTCGGCGGCTACAGGCTGAGCGTCCGGGAGCTGTCCCACTCCCGTTCGAGGCCGCTGAAGTGCAGCACCCGGTCGATCACGCCCGCCGTGAAGCCCCAGACCAGGCGGCCCGCGACCTCGAAGGCCGGGCCGACGTGGCCGGACGGATGCCGCAGCCGGGCCCGGTTGGCCGGATCGGTCAGCTCGGTCAGCGGGACCCGGAACACCGCCCCGGTCTCGGCCGGGTCGACCGGCGCGACCGGGGTCTCCCGGCGCCACCAGCCGAGCACCGGCGTCACCACGAAGTCGCTGACCGGGATGTACAGCGCGGGCAGGGTGGCGAACACCTGCACCCCGGCCGGGTCGAGGCCGGTCTCCTCCTCCGCCTCGCGCAGCGCGGCGGCTACCGGGCCGACCGTCGCCGGATCGCCGTCCGCCGGGTCCAGCGCCCCGCCCGGGAAGGACGGCTGGCCGCCGTGCGAGCGCAGTGCCCTGGCCCGCTCGATCAGCAACAGGTCGGGTCCGGCGGGACCGTCACCGAACAGCACCAGCACGGCCGACGCCCGGCCTCCCCGGGCGGGCGGCAGGAAGCGGCTGAGCTGCTCGGGCCGGACCGTCTCGGCCGCCTCCCGCACCGGCACCAGCCAGGGCGGCAGCCCGTCCCGCTCGATCAGTTCCGCCAGCCCCGTCACTCCGACACCTCCACCGTCCCGGCCGGCCTGGCCGGCTCCCCCGGGTAGTCGGCCGGCGGCCTGAGCCGTTGGCCCGGCTGGCCGCCCTTCTCGTACTTCAGCAGCTTCGCGGCCTTCCCGGGGTCGGTTTCGCCGACTCCGTACGACGGGCAGAGCGCGGCGATCGGGCAGGCCCCGCAGGCCGGGCGGCGGGCGTGGCAGATCCGGCGGCCGTGGAAGACCACCCGGTGCGACAGCATGGTCCACTCGGACTTCGGGAAGATCTCCGCCACCGTCGCCTCGACCTTGACCGGGTCCTCGTCGGTGGTCCAGCCGAACCGCCGGGACAGCCGCCCGAAGTGGGTGTCCACGGTGATGCCGGGCACCCCGAAGACGTTGCCGAGCACCACGTTGGCGGTCTTCCGCCCCACCCCGGGCAGCGTGACCAGGTCCTTCAGCCGGCCCGGCACCTCGCCCCCGAAGTCGTCCCGGAGCGCGATCGACAGCCCGATCAGCGACCGCGCCTTGTTCCGGAAGAACCCGGTCGGCCGGATGATCTCCTCCAACTCCTCGGGAACGGCCGCGGCCATGTCCTCGGGCGTCGGGTACTTCGCGAACAGCGCCGGGGTGGTCTGGTTCACCCTCAGGTCGGTGGTCTGCGCCGACAGCACGGTGGCCACCAGCAGCTCGAAGGGGTTCTCGAAGTCCAACTCCGGGTGCGCGTACGGATAGACCTCCGCCAGCTCCCGGTTGATCTTCCGCGCCCGCCGCACCATCGCCAACCGCGACTCCGGCTTCTTCGGCTTCACGACCGCCCTCGCCGCCGGCGCGGCCTTAGGGACCTTACTCTCTGCCATGAAGGCAGGTTACGCCGGATGGCAGGCGCTCTACGGGAGATCTCCGAGTCGGGCCTGATGACGGCATCGACGGCGCCCGCACAACGGTCGGCCATGCCTGGGGCGGTCGCTTTCAGGGCGCGAGGTGTCCCAGGTCGTCGAGCAGGTCGGTGAGCACCAGCTCCTCCTCGATCCGGCGGCCGGCTAGGCTGAGTTCGACCGCGAGGCGGGGGTCCCACCGGGTCTCGGCGGCGCTGCCGGCCAGGGGCCCGGTGTGCGGGTGGGTGGTGAGGGCCGCCTGGTAGTCGTCGGCGGTGTACCGCCACGGGGTCCACGGCACGTGGGAGAGGAGGCGGGTGGCGATGCGGACGCCGCCCCAGTCGAAGTCGCCGTGGTAGCGCAGAATCCAGCCGGCGTCGGCGTAGAGGCGGAGCAGACGTAGGGCGGCCGTACTGGGCTGGCCCTGGAGGCAGACCAGAGGCGAGCAGCGGGCACCCAGCAGGTCGGCGGCGGCGAGCATGACGGCGGGATTCTCGCAGACGTACGCCACCCCGCCGCGAGGCGGTTGCGGAGGGTCCCCGAGTAGCTGACGGAGGGTCAGAACGGCGGGCTGGCCTGCGGCCGCGAGGGCGGTCAGCGCGCGGCCGGTGGCGGTGTGATCATCGCCGGGCAGGTTGAGCACAAGGGCCTGGGAGGAGAGCTCGTCCAGGAGGAGCCCGGCGGCGGCCCAGGTGTCGCGGCGCCGGCCGGCACCGGGCCCGGCCGGCGCCCCGGTGAGGGCGCGGACGGCGTCGAGGGTGAGGGTGGCGAGCGGCCCGTGGTCGAGGGCGTGGGCGTCGCCGGTGGTCCTGGCGGCGAAGGTGCTGAGGGACTGCGGGGGTGACAGCGGCAGTCGGGGGAGGATCCGGGCGAGTGCGGCGAGCAGCGGGGTGGCTTCCTCTGGAGTGCGGGCCAGCCGGCGGACCAGTCCGGCGGCACGCAGTTCCCCGAACCAGTCGGCAAGCTCGGGCCGGACGGCGACCACGTCCGCCAGGGCGGCGAAGGCGTCGTCCCAGGCTCGGCTCAGCTCGTCGGCGGCCTCCCGGCGCAAGGTCACCGGCCCGGTGAGGGCGATGACGGCGCCGGCGAGCCCGTCCGGGCAGGCGCCGCTCGTACGTAGTATCGCGTCCACCGTGAGCAGTGGTACGGACAGCGACCGCCCCCGGCCGGGAGCGCGACCCAGGAGGCGCGCGACGGCCGCGCGTTCGGCGTCGTCAGCTCCGCTGCGGGTGAGCGTGATGTCGAGCGGCTGCCCGGCTTCGAGACGGCGGCGGGCCCGCTCGACCAGCCAGGCGAGTTCCGGTGTGCCGAGCAGGCGGTGCAGGCGCGGAAGGTCGGCGGTCACTCGGGGGCGCCGTCCGGACGCTGAGCGGGGATGCCAGGCTCGGGCGCGCGGGTGCGCCGGTTTCCGTCCCACTCCCAGCGGGTGACCAGGACAGCCGCGATCTCGTCCACCCGCGAGAGCTGGGCGATGGCCAGCCCGGGCACCTGGGGGTAGCAGCCCCATTCGCGTTCGGAGGTCATCACGACGTCCAGGTCGAAGGCGGCAAGCAGGCCGAGCGACTTGGCGCGGGAGTCGTCGTCGACGCCGGCGAACGCCTCGTCCAGGGTGACCAGGCGCGGGGCATTCGGGTTACCGGCCGAGGCGTAGTGCGAGGAGGCGGCCGCGAACAGCGGGAGCGAGACGGCGAGCACCCGCTCGCCGCCGGACGCGGGGCCGGTGGCGGGCTGCCACTTGCCGTGCTGGTGCCGCTCGATACCGAACTCGTGCCAGGAGCGGTAGTCCAGGGCGGTGGTGAGGTGTTCCAGCCAGGTGCCGGCCGGGTTGTCGGTACGGGCCCGGTCGATCTGCGCCTGGAGGAAGTCGCCGAGGGCCGTGCGATCGGCGGCGGTCCAGGCGTCGGAGGACTGGCGCAGCAGGCGGTCACGGGCGGCGGCCAGGCCGCCGGGGGCATTGCGGGCGGGTCGCCAGGTCAGGCGGAGCAGCATGCCGGTGCTGGTCGGGCGGTCCTTCAGCTCCGCGTTCATCCGCAGCACCTGGTGCTCGGCGGCGCTGACGAGCTCCTGAAGGGTCCCGGCGACCTCGGTGACCAGGTGGTTCTCCAGGATCTCCTGCTCGCGGGCGGAGAGCAGGAGCTGCCGGTCGGAGACCTCGATGGCAAGAACACCGGCCAGCTCGGGGACGGAGCGTTCGCGGCCCTGGAAGACGATGTCGACCACCAGCCCGTCTTCGAGCATCCGGGCCGCCGCCGTGTGGCCGTGCCTGGACAGCGCGTCGGAGAGGTCCTTGAGCTCCTCGGTGATCCGGCGCTGGACTCGGTCCCAGGCGGGGTCGGAGTCGTCCACGGACTCCAACTCCCGCTCGACGGCACGGGCGAGGCGCACGGCCGGTTCGGGGGCCCAGGAGTCACCGGGGTGGTCCAGTTCGGGCAGAGCGACGGCGAGCAGGCCGGTGCCCACGAAGCGGCGCAGCGCGTCGATGGCCTCGGCGCGGGTTGCGGCGGTGTCCTCGATCTCGGCGCGGACCCGGATGCGCAGGGCCTCGGCGGCGGCCTGGCGTCCGGTGGCCGCGTTCTGCTCGCGACGGGTGGCCCGTTCTGCGCCGTCGAGGCTGCTCAAGGCTTTTGCCACCTGGGCGAGTTGGCGTTGCAGTTCGACCACGGCGGCGCCGACAGTGACCTGGAGTGTCTGGTGGCGTTCGCCGGCCGCGACGGCTTCCCGGACTGCGGCGCGGGCGCGTTCGGCCAGCTCCGCGGTGTGCTCGGCGGCCCGTTGGTGGTCGGTTTCCTCGGCGGCCTGCGCGGACCCTGCGGCACGGGCCTCGTGGACGGCGGGCCACAAAGCGGCGAGGGCCTCCCGGTAGGCGCTCACCGCCTCGCGCACCCCGCGCAGCTCCGGCCCGGTGACGGGCAACTCCAGCTCGTCGGCGAGTTCCTGCAGTTCGGCGGCGTGCCGGGCTGCTTCGGTGGCGGCGTCGACCGTGTCCCGCTCGGCTTCCGCGCGCCGTTCGGCGGCCCGGGTGTGCTCCGCCCGGGCGGCCGTCGACTGGGCGTGGGCGGCGCGCAGGGCGGAGTCGTCCGGCAGCCCGGCCTGCTCGGCGGCGAGTCGGCGCTCGTCGGCCTCCAGGGCCTCGTCCTGGGCGGCCAGGCCCTCCAGCTGCCTGGTGAGTCCGGCGATGTCGGCCTCGACGACGGCGATCCTGGCGCGGCGGGCCTGTTCGCGGGCCCCTTCGCCAAGGTGTTCGGCAGCGGGCTTGGACCAGGCTCCGGTGAGCACGCCCAGCCGGAACCGCCCGTCGAGAGCGATCCAGCTGCCGGTGTCCGGCAGGCGGTCGCCCGGGCCGAGCAGGCCGATTCCGGACAGCAGCCGGGTGACCAGTTCGTCCGGCACCGCCGAGGCGGCCGGGTCCTCGCGGTCGACGGCAGGGCGCAGGATGCCTGCGAGCGAGGGGCCGTCCACGGGGGCGCTGACAGTTGCCAGGGTGTCCCGGGTGCTGGCGCAGACCGCTGCTCCGTCGGGGCCGACCCATGCGTCGAGCAGGCCGGAGGCCTCCATGGCCGCTTCCAGGCCGGCGCGCGCGGCGTCCGCCAGGTCCGTGCCGGAAGTGAAGTCGACCAGGCGCCAGAGCGGGGCGCCAGGCTTGTCCTGCCGGGCCTCGGCGGAGCGGGTGTACGGGGGGCGGGGCCCGTGTCGGGCGCCGGACCGCAGGTCGGCCAGCTTCTCCTGGTGGTCCTGGAGCCGGTGGCGGGTCTCGGCCTGTTCGACGGCGAGCGCGGCGCGGCGGCGAGCGAGTTCGCCGCCGACCGCGGTGGCGGTCTGCTGGGCCACGGTCCGGGCCGGATCGGCACCGGCCAGCGTCCGGGTCCACGCGGCGAGTTCGTTCAGCATCCCTTCCGGCTCGGCCGGGCGCAGCAGGGCGCAGGACGCGAAGTGGGCGCGTACCCGGGTGAGGTGGTCCCGGCCCGCCTGGTCGGTGCCCTCCTCGGCCTCGGCATGCAGATCGGCCCGGCGGGCCAGCTCCGCATCGGCCTCCTCTTGGCGCCTGCGGGCCCGGTCGAGGGTCCTGGCAGCCTCCTGGGCGCCGGCCAGCTGTCCCTCGACCAGGGCGACGGAGCGCAGTCGGCGGTCGGTGATCTCGTCGGCTGTGCGCCGGACCGCCTCCGGGGTGTCGCCGTCGGCGAGCGGTCGGGCGATCCGGTCCTGGTGCTGCTGGTCCAGGCGGGCCTGCTCCGCCGCCTCGGCGGCGGAGGAGAGCACGGACTCACGGGTCCGTTCGGCCGCCTCGGTGCGTGAGCGCGCGGCGCCCACCCGGGCCGTGAACCGAGCCAGTTCGCCGCTGGCCCGGGTGCGGTCCGCCTCGGCCCGCCCGGCATCCCTTGACATACGTTCGGACAGCTCGGCCGCCTGCTCCAGTTCGCGGGCGCTGCGCATCTCGGGACCGACCCGGAGTGCCTCGTCCCTGGCCCGCAGGCCCACCCGCTGCCGGTCCAGCTGCTCCAGCCGCTCCTCGGCCTCCACCAGAGCCGTCCCGGCCGCCTCGAAGTCCGCTTCAGCGGTGTTCAGTTCGGCGCGCAGCGACTCGTAGCGGGAGTGCTGAGCGCGCGGCGCACGGGCCTTGCGCCGGGAGGCCACCTGCGCGTAGCGGCGGTAGTGCTGGAGGAACGCGGTGGCGGCGCGCTCGGCCGCGACCATCACCGCCAGCTGCTCCTTCTCCTCGTCCAGCGAGCGGAACGCCTCGGCGACGTCGGCGACCACGGCCTGGTCCACCGGCGGCAGCGACTCGGTGAGCGCCTGGGACAGGGCCTTCTCGCTGGGCCGCTTGGACAGTTGGGGCTGGCGCAGCTGCACCAGCAGGTCCACCAGCGCCGCGTAGCGCTGCTCTCCCAGGCCGAACAACGCCTCGTCCACCGCGCGCCGGTAGGACCGGGCGGAGTCGTGGACCAGGCCGCGCCCGTCCAGAGCCTCGGCGAGTCGGTCGCGGGTGATCGCGGCACCGGTCGAGTCCAGCAGCCGCAGGCCGCCGTCGGCGGGATCCGCGCCGACGCGCCGATCCGTGACGAAGTACCAGTGCCGTGCGATGCCACGGCCCGAGACCGCTTTGAGGCCGCAGCCGAGGGTGGTGTAGCGGGCGGTGCCGTGCTCGTCGAGGCGTCCGAACTCGATCCAGGTGTAGCCGAGCCGCTCGGGGTGCGGGTGCTCGCCGCCGAGCAGCAGGTTCCACTCCATGCGCTTCTTCGGGTCCGCGTCCGGCTCGACCCGGTGCGGGGAGAGGTCGCCGTCCAGCAGGAAGGGCAGGGTGAGGGCCAGCACCTTGGACTTGCCGGTGCCGTTGTTGCCGCGCAGCAGCAGGCGCCCGTCGCGGAAGTGGAACTCCTCGACGTCGTAGTAGAAGAGGTCCACCAGACCGGTCCGGAGCGGCTGCCAGCGGGTGCGGCCCGGCACGGGCAGCGGCGTGGAGACGGTGTTGCTCATCTGGTCCTGGCCTTCCGGTGGTTCGCGGTACTCTTCCGCGCCGGACTGCCCGGCGCCGTGCCGTTCTTCGGGGTGCTCTTCCTCGCGGCGCTCTGGCCGGGCTCCAGCAGGACGGTCTCGCCGACCCGGTAGCGGTCCAGCGCCGGGCGGGGGCGCACCGCCGGGGCGCCGTCCGGGGCCGCTGTCACCCGCTCCAGAAGCCCCAGCGCCGTCAGCCGGTCGACGGCCTGCTCGGTCAGTTCCGTCTCAGCGCCGGGAGCCGTGGCGCTGCGCCGCCAGAAACCCGCGTGGTCCAGGGCCCAGCCGGCCACCTGGCGATGGAGCTCGGCCAGCGGGACGGTACCCCCCTTGCCCGCCAGGTACTCGGCGATCAGCAGCGCCACATGGCCGTCGGTGCCCTGCTCGGGCATGCGCAGGTCGGTCAGGTCGTCGTCCGGGTCGACCATCGCCACGCCCTCGGCCCGTACTTCGGGCACCAGGCCGGTGAGCTCCTCGATCCGGCGGGTCAGCGCGCCGCGCTGCGAGGTGAGGTAGGCGGCCTCCGCCTCGTCGAGTTCGTCCAGGTAGAGCACCGGGTCGTCCAGCAGACGCCGGGTCAGGCCGTGCCGCAGTGCGCGGTTGCGCAGCTCGTCGCTGTCGGGCAGCGCCTCGTCGTTGAGCTCGGCGACCCGTTCCTCGAACGCGCCGGCCCGGACGGTGCTCGGGCCGCGCCGGGAGACCAGGAGCCCCGCCAGCACGCGGCGGTCCACGTCGTACAGGGCGTCGCCGGCGGACTTGAGGAAGGCGTCCTCGTCGCCGGCGACCTTGGCCAGGATGCCCCAGGCGAGCAGCAGGCGGACCACGGCGACCAGGTCGGTACGCTGCTCGCGGTCGGCCAGCGTGAACGAGACACCGGCCGCGTCCAGAGCCGGGTCGGCCGCGGCGAGCACCGCCTGCTCGGCCAGCCGGCCGAGAGCGATCTGCTGGTCGGCGCGTTCCAGCACGGCCAGGCACAGGCACACCAGCACGTACCGGCGGCGGGAGAACGCCAGCCCGGTGCGCTGGTCGCGGGCCGGGTGGGTCGGGTCGGTGTCCCGGCCGGGGATGCGCCGCAGCCTGGCCACCTCGGGGTCCACGACCAGGGCCCAGCCGGTGTTGCGCTCGAACCAGGTACGCAACTCGGAGGCATGCCGGCGGACCAGGCGGAAGTCATCGCTGCCCGCGCGCAGCAGGGGCCTGCGAAGCAGCGCCCGCGCCGCCCGGCGGACCTCGTCGGCCCGCTGCGCGGCGACCGCGTCGCCCAGTCGGTTATCGGTCATCGCACGCTCCCGGCGCTCTCGTACTCGGCCGCCAGATCGGTGATCTCGACCAGGTGCTCCGGTCCGCGCAGCACACCGTCGAGGGTGCGGATCTCGGCGGTCCCCTCACCGAGCCTGGTCAGCCTGATCTCCATCGTCCCGTCGTTGGTGGTGACGGCCACCGTGTCCGTACCGGGCCGCCACGCGGACAGCGCGTCCCCGAGCAGCCGCAGGAACAACCGGAAGGCCGCCGGGTCGAGCTCGCCCAGGCCACTCAGCCGCACTTCGCCGCCGGTGGCCAGCCGGGCCCGTGCCGTGGCCGTCTGCTCGGCCTGTTTACGGGCCAGGTCCGCCAGGTGGACCTTCGCCTCGCTGCGGTCCTGCACAGCCCGCACTCTGCCGCGCCGCTCGTAGGAGCCCGTACGGCGCAGCTGCGGGCTGATCCGCACGCCCGGCGCGTCGTACCAGGAGGCGGAAGCGGGCACCGGGTCGGTCTCGCGTTCGGCCAGCGCCTCCTGGTCGATGGTCAGGTGACGGGCGGAGTACAGCCCGAAGGCCGAGCGCCACAACCGGTGCCGGGCCTGGTCGTCGGGTGCCTCGGCGAACCAGTGGGCCAGCTCGCGGAAGTCCGCCGACCGGTCCGAACGTCCAGCCCGTCGCTCATTCAACGCCTGCACGACACTGAGCAGTTGTGGGATCGACTGCCGGGCCGCCGAGCGCAGCAGCTTCGCCTGGGAACTGCGGCCCGGCACGCTCACGAACCACGCCCGCAGCCCCTCCCATCGCCCGTACCAGCGCCGCTCGGCCGCTGCCAGCGCTTCGGCGGCGGCATCCGGAGCCGCGTCGGACGCCTCACGGGCGGCGGCCGACCGCAGCAGCGCTCCGACCGGCCCGTCGTGCGGCGCCCCCAAGCTCTCCAGCAGTACGGCGATCTCGGCGCCCCGGGTGACCAGGTCCTCGATGAACCGCTCCAGGTACTCGATCAACCGCTGCTTGTAGGCGAGAAACACCTCGACGTCGGCGTCGTGCAGGTCGACCGTGCGTTGCAGCGAACTCATGAACGCCCGCGCGTTCTCGGCCAGCCCGGAGAACCGGTCCACCAGCGCGAGCAGCGCGAGGTGCGCAACCGCCGGATCCGGCTCGGGCTGCCCGGCCAGCGCGAGCAGCGCCCGCAGCTGTACGGCGATGTCGGCGAGCGCCACCGCCTGGAGCTCGCCGCGCCGGCCCAGCGCCTCGTCATAGGCCGCCAGCGCCTCCTCGGCGGCCTCACCGGCCCGGGTCAGCTGGTAGATGTACCGGGAGCGGTAGAAGTCCTCAAGCGCGGTGACCCGGCCGGTGTCCGGGTCCGCCCGCAGATTCCCCCACTTGGCCAGCCGTTCGAGCGCCACCGCCACACTCTCCGCCTGCGGTCGGCCCTCGGCGGGCAGGCCCAGGTGGACGTCCTCCGGTCGCAGGTGGACGGTGAACTCCTGTTTGGCCCGGACGAACACGCCCATGACCTGACGGTAGAGAGCGGAGTGCTCTGTCGTGAGGTGGGCGAACGGCTGGTACGAATCGTTCCCGCGAGCGGCGTCGCCGACCGGCTGGTTCGCGTGCGGGTCGTCGGTGCTTGTCACGACCCCGATTCTGCCGGATCACGCAAGAGGTCCGTGGCGGTTTGCGGAGGTCCGTCCCCACCCGAACGTCCCCGCCGGCAAGAGTGGTAGCCCGGTCGACCCGGCTCCGGCTACGCGGCCGAAGCGACCAGCGTCATTCCTGCCGCACCGAAGACGTTGCCGAGCACCACGTTGGCGGTCTTCCGTCCCACCCCGGGCAGCGTGACCAGGTCCTTCAGCCGGCCCGGCACCTCGCCCCCGAAGTCGTCCCGGAGCGCGATCGACAGCCCGATCAGCGACCGCGCCTTGTTCCGGAAGAACCCGGTCGGCCGGATGATCTCCTCCAACTCCTCGGGAACGGCCGCGGCCATGTCCTCGGGCGTCGGGTACTTCGCGAACAGCGCCGGGGTGGTCTGGTTCACCCTCAGGTCGGTGGTCTGCGCCGACAGCACGGTGGCCACCACCAGCTCGAAGGGGTTCTCGAAGTCCAACTCCGGGTGCGCGTACGGATAGACCTCCGCCAGCTCCCGGTTGATCTTCCGCGCCCGCCGCACCATCGCCAACCGCGACTCCGGCTTCGCTGCCCGCCCGGGCCCGGTGACCTTGCTCTCTGCCATGCACGAAGGCTACGCCGAGCGCCCACCGGCGGACGGCCGATCGGTGGTCCGCCCGGCCGGTCCGCTCATCCGTTCGACGAGCGCGCCCGGGCCGCGCGGACCACCGACGGTCCGTCAGGGTGCCCAGACCGGTCAGGATTCGAGAAGCGGGCAGCACCGGCTCGCGGCTAGCGTGATCTCCATGGACATCACCATTCACACCGTGGCCCTCCCGCACGACGACCCGGACGCCTCGCTCGCCTTCTACCGCGACCTGCTCGGCTTCGAGGTCCGCAGCGACGTCGGCCAGGGCCGGCTGCGCTGGATCACCGTCGGCCCGGCCGGCCGCCCCGACACCTCGATCCTGCTGGCCCCGCCGGCGGTCGACCCGGGGATCACCGAGGACGAGCGCCGGACCATCCTCGAGATGATGGCCAAGGGCACCTACGGCTGGATCCTGCTGGCCACTCCCGACCTCGACGGCGTCTTCGGAAAGCTCCGGGGCGGCGGCGCCGAGGTGGTCCAGGAGCCGACCGAGCAGCCGTACGGCATCCGTGACTGCGCCGTCCGCGACCCCGCCGGGAACATGGTCCGTTTCCAGGAGCTCCGGTAGCCGTCCGACACCGCCGAAGGGGGTCCCACCATGTGCCATCCCGCCTGGGCGCTCGCCCGCATCGCGGCACAGCGCCTGCACGACTTCGCCCGGCTGCGCCGGGTCCGTGACCGGATCGACCGCGAGTACGCGCTGCCGCTGGACGTCGTGGCGCTCGCCCGCAGCGCGGACCTGGCCACCGAGGAGTTCGGCCGGCAGTTCCGGCTGGCCTACGGCGCCACGCCGCACGCCTATCTGACGCTGCGTCGGATCGAGCGGGCCCGGACGCTGCTGCACCATACGGCAGCCGGATCGGCCAGGAATCGAGAGTCACCCGCCGGCGCACCGGCCCTCGCCTCCTAACCCACCCCCGTACGAGAGGACTCCCGCGAGGAACGTTCGACGGGATGAACGAGCAGGCCGTCGTCCGGGCCGCTCACCCGTTCGGCGGGCAGCGGTCGCACGTCCCCCCGCCTGCGGCAAGGGTGTTGACGGGGCGTAGCCGGTGCGGACGGCCCCGTCCGCCGGAGAGGGGCAGGCCATGGGTGAGGCGATCGGCTCGATGCTGACGTCGGCGGTGGGGATCGCGATCAGCCCGCTGCCGTTGATCGCGGTGATCCTGATGCTGGCGACACCGCGCGGGCGGGTGAACGGGATCGCGTTCACGGTCGGCTGGCTGGGTGCCCTGGCGGTGCTGGTCGCCGCGGTGGTGACGCTTGGCAGCGGACTGACCGACGACGGCGAGAAGCCGACCTGGGCGTACTGGCTCAAGCTCGCCCTGGGAGCGCTGTTCGTCGTCCTCGCCGGCAAGCAGTGGCGCGGCCGACCGCGCGAGGGGCACGTGTCCGCGCCGCCGAAGTGGATGCAGGCCGTGGACCGCTTCACCGCCGCCAAGTCGGCCGGGCTGGCCGCCGTCCTGGTGGCCGCCAACCCGAAGAACCTGGTGCTGGCGGTCGGCGGCGCGGTGTCGATCGCGACCAGTGCCGCGAGCGCCGGCGGCAAGACGGTGGCCGCCGTGCTGATGGTGCTGATCGGCTCGCTGTGCACGCTGCTGCCGGTCGGGGTGTACCTGGTCGGCGGCGACCGGGCGACCCACCTGCTGGGCGAGTGGAAGGCCTGGATGTCGGTCCACAACGGCGCGATCATGGCGGCCGTGCTGGCCGTCCTCGGGGCCAAGTACCTCGGCGACGCGATCTCCGGTCTCTGGTGAAGTGGCCGGATCCGCGCGGACCGGCCCGCCGGGGCCGGACGGGCCCCAGGGCCTGTCGTCGAACTCCCGTCGTCGCCCGAAGGGCGGCCCTGCGGCGTCCGGTGCGTGCTCTCGGCGTGCCGGGCGGGAGCTCTCGTACTGGGTCGTACTCGGGCTTTCGCCCGGTGCGGCGAGAGTGCGTGCCGGGCGTCGTGGGGCAGGCGGGAGTTCGACGGCAGGCCCTAGGGCCTGCCGACCACCGGGTTGAGCGGTGAGGCGGCCGGCCCGCCCGGGGCGACGCCGGGCAGGAAGTCGGTCCACCGGCCGCTCATCGCGGTCGGCCGGGCCACCACCCGGGTGCCGTCGGCGTAGTAGGCGGCGGAGAGCACCCGGCGCGCGGTGTCGGTGCGGTTCGGCCCGGCCGTGTGGAAGCAGTCGGCGGCGTGGAACGAGACGTCCCCGGCCCGGTACGGCACGGGGACCGGGGTGACCCCGTCGGCCCGCAGGACGGCGGTGACGAAGCCGTCGTACGCCCGGTCGGCGACCGCCGGGGCGGCCGCCAGCGCGGGAGACCCGGCCGTCCGGTCCAGGCAGGCCAGCGGCCCCATCTCGGTCGGCACGTCGTGCAGCGGGATCCAACTGGTGCACACGGACGGGGAGTCGAGCGGGTAGTGGTCGGCGTCCCGGTGCCAGGGCGTCCGGCCGCAGCCGGGCTCCTTGGAGAGCACGCTGTCGTGGTAGAGCCGCACCGGGCCGGCCCCGAGCAGGCGGGCCGCGATGTCGCCGAGCCGGCGGGAGAGCGCGACGCTGCGCAGCAGCGGGTCGGTCAGCCAGAGCTGCTCCAGTGCCAGCAGGCGGCCTGGCTTGGTCAACCCGTGCGTGGCGCGGAGCAGTTGGTCGGCCCGCTCAGCGAGCGCGGCCAGCACGGCGGGCGGGATCACCTCGGGCAGCCGGACGTGGCCCCGGCGGCGGAACCGCTCGACCTCCCGCTCCGACAGGAGGTACGGCTGGTGGAGCGCCCCCGCCACCTCCCCCGAGGTGGCGGCCCGCACCGGCCGGGGGCGCGGCGCCTCGACCGGGACGCCGCCCGGCCCGGGAAGGTTGACCGCCAGGGACATGTACCAGTCCCACCACTCCTGGTCGTCGCCCGCCCATTCCGGCTCGGTCGCTCGTACGGTACGTGCGTTCATGGCCCACCGCCCCAGCCGGTCATGTCCGTGTCATGAGTGGGCGTCAGCCTACTTGGCCGCGATCACCCAGGGCGAGAGCATCCAGCGGCCAGTTCAGGGCAACTACCGGACCCGGCACGGCGACCCGGGTGCTGCAAACGGGTGAGGAGAGGCCCGCTACGGCATTCGGGGAGCACCGATGAGTACAAATGGCCCCGTACCGCACCCCCCGCCCGCACCCCTCCTCATATGATCGGAGCGACATGCGTCATCCTTGGTGAGGCAAGTCATGACGGAAGCACCACCCACCACCAGCAGGAGGAAGCACGTGGACGACGTTCTGCGGCGTGCCGCGCTGTTCGCGGCTCTCGATGACGAGCAGGCCGGCGAGCTGCGTGCCTCCATGACCGAGGTGACGCTGGCCCGTGGCGAGTCGCTCTTCCACGAGGGCGACCCGGGAGACCGGCTGTACGTCGTGGCCGAGGGCAAGGTCAAGCTGCACCGCGCCTCCCCGGACGGCCGGGAGAACATGCTCGCCGTGCTCGGCCCCAGCGAGATGATCGGCGAGCTCTCGCTGTTCGACCCGGGCCCGCGCACCGCCACCGCCAGCGCGCTGACCGAGGTCAAGCTGCTCGGCCTCGGCCACGGCGACCTGCAGCCCTGGCTGCACGCCCGCCCCGAGGTCTCGATCGCGCTGCTCCGGGCGATCGCCCGCCGACTCCGCCGGACCAACGACGTGATGTCGGACCTGGTCTTCTCCGACGTGCCCGGCCGGGTGGCCAAGGCGCTGCTGGACCTGTCCCGCCGGTTCGGCGTGCAGTCCGACGAGGGCATCCACGTCGCGCACGACCTCACCCAGGAGGAGCTGGCCCAGCTGGTCGGCGCCTCCCGCGAGACGGTCAACAAGGCGCTGGCCGACTTCGCCGGCCGCGGCTGGCTGAAGCTGGAGGCCCGCGCGGTGGTCCTGATGGACGTCGAGCGGCTCTCCCGCCGGTCGCGCTGACCCGCACCGGCTGAGGGCCCGTGAGCTGCTCTTAGGTTCTAGTGGTCGTTGCAACACCCCGGCTCAGGGGATGCGATGGACTTCAAGATCCGGGATAAGCGAGACCCTCAGGGGCCTGTGCGGCT
>NZ_JBIWML010000009.1:0-208571 GCF_044766665.1 Kitasatospora sp. NPDC101801 | reverse complement strand
TGGCGGCGAGTTGAGACCGCATCCCCTCCGATACACCCATACCAGACCAACGAGCCGCAGAGCGGGAAGCAACACCTTGTTCCTCTGCAAGCCCTTAGGCTTCGGCCCATGGCTACCGAAATCCACCTGGCACAGCAGGACGAGGCGGACGAACTGCTCGGGCGCAGCCCGTTGGCGGCGCTGGTCGGGATGCTGCTGGACCAGCAGATCCCGATGGAGTGGGCCTTCACCGGGCCCCGGACGATTCTGGACCGGATCGGCGGCGACGACCTGGACGCGCACCGGATCGCCGGCTACGACCCCGAGGAGTTCGCCGCCCTGGTGTCGGAGAAGCCGGCCGTGCACCGGTACCCGGGGTCGATGGCGAAGCGGGTGCAGCAGCTCTGCCAGTTCCTGGTGGCGGAGTACGACGGGCAGGCGGCGGCGGTCTGGGAGGGGGCAACGACCGGGTCGGAGCTGCTGAGGCGGCTGCAGGCGCTGCCGGGGTTCGGGAAGCAGAAGTCGCAGATCTTCCTGGCCCTGCTGGGCAAGCAGTACGGCGTGCGGCCGGAGGGCTGGCGGGAGGCCGCCGGGGTGTACGGGGAGCAGGACGCCTTCCGCTCGGTGGCGGACATCACCGGGCCCGAGTCGCTGGTGAAGGTGCGGGCGCACAAGCAGGAGATGAAGCAGGCGGCGAAGACCGAGAAGGCCGCGAAGCTCAAGTGAGCCGCTCGTACGGGTAGCGGTCGCGGACGGCCAGGCGGAAGTAGCGGCCGAGGCTGGGCGCGGCGAGCAGCTCGCGGTGCACCTCGGACGGCACGTCCAGGTAGCGGTAGACCGAGCCGCTGTGGAACTCGAGCTCGAGCGTCGTGCCCTGATGGCCGACGGAGCGTAGACAGCTGGATTCCACCTGTTGACGGTTCATGGCATCTCCGTACCTTCATGGTACGTACGTAATACTGACGGTATGTCACCTATGACCGATACCGGCCGACGGCTGCTCGCCGATCTGCTCGTGGTGGGCCGGACGTACCCGCTGGTGCTCGGCGGGGACTGTGCCGCCCGGGCGCACGGCCTGCCGGACCGGCCGGTGCGCACGGTCGAGCTGGCCACCGAGAGTCCGGTACCGCTGCCGAGGCTGACCGGGGCGGTGGCCGACGGGCTGGCGCGGCGCGGCTGGTCGGTCCAGGTGCTGGTGGGCGATCCGCTGGTGTCCGCGCTGGCGGCGACCGATCCGGGGACGGCCGAGGTGTACGGGGTCGAGCTCCGGAAGGAGACCTTCTGGCAGCAGCCGGTGCAGGGACCGGACGGTCCGGTGCTGGCCCTGGCCGACCTGGCCGGGACGGAGGTGCGGGCGCTCGCAGACCGGGGCCTGCCCCGGGACCTGGTCGATCTGCACGCCCTCTCGGACCGCTGGTCCTACCCGGAGCTGGAGACCCTCGGCCGGCACCACAGCGGCCCGGACGGTCTCGACCTGACGGAGCTGCAGGCCCGGCTGGGCGGCACCGACTGGATCGACGACACCCGCTTCACCGCCCTGGGGCTGACCCCCGACCGGGTGTCGGCCCTGCGCGGCTGGGCCCAGGGCTGGCTGGACGACCTCGCCGAACGGCAGCTGGAGGCGGCGGAGCCGACCGATCCCGAGGACCGGCCGGCTCCGGAGACCCCGGCCGACGACGCGTAGCGCCGACTACTTGTAGAACGGCGCGTCGTCCGGCCCGACGAACTCGGGCCGGTACCAGCGGGCCGGGCGGAGCGAGTCGCGGATCTCGTCGGCCACCCCGAGCACCGAGGCGAACAGCGCCATCCGGGTCGGGATGCCCGCGTCGGTCTGCCGGAAGATGGCCAGCCGGGGGTCGCGGTTCAGGTCGGGGCTGAGGTCGTTGGAGCCGGGGCGGCCGTCCCGGGGCAGCGGGTGCATGATCACCGCGTCCGACCGGAACACCCGGTCGGCCAGCGCGGCGTCCACCCGGAAGTCGTCGCTGTAGGGCAGCGGCCGGTCCTTGAAGCGCTCGGTCTGCAACCGGGTGGTGTAGACGACGTCGGCGTCCTTGAGGCCCAGGCTCGGCTGGTCGCTCTCCTCCACCGTGTGGCCGCGCTCGGCGGCCAGCTCCAGCAGGTGGGCGGGCATGTTCAGCTCGTCCGGGGCGACGCAGACGATGGTCAGGTCCTCGTACCGGGAGAGCAGCTTGACCAGCGAGTGCACGGTGCGGCCGTGCCGCAGGTCGCCGACCAGGGCGATCCGGCTGCCGTCCACGGTCTTGCCGAGGCGGCCGAACTCGCGGTGGATCGCGAACATGTCGAGCAGCGCCTGGGTCGGGTGCTCGCCCGCGCCGTTGCCCGCGTTGATCACCGGGACGTTGGTGGCGGCGGCGAACTCGTGGATCGAGCTGACCTCGGGGTGCCGCATCACCACCAGGTCGCAGTAGCCGCTGACCACCCGGCTGGTGTCGGCCAGCGTCTCGCCCTTGGCGATCGAGGTGACCTCCGTCCCGGTGGTGGAGGTGACACCGCCGCCGAGGCGGAGGAAGGCGGTCTCGCAGCTGAGCCTGGTACGGGTGCTGGCCTCGAAGAACAGGCTGGCCAGCACGGCCCCTTCGAGCACCCGGGTGACCTGCTGCCCCCGGGCCACCGGCACCAGCAGGTCGGCCAGTTCGAAGAGCCGCTCCAACTCGTCCCGGTCGAAGAGATCGCTGGAGAGAATGTGCTTCCCGGTCAGTGACATGGCGGCTCGGTTCTCCCTGTGGCTGCGCGGTGGATGCCGCCAGTTTACTGGCCCGGCGGCACCCGACCGGCATCCCCCACCCGCTCCCGCGACCCCGTCGGACCCACTGCCATCAGGACTTTCGTCCCCGTACGGAGCACCCGGCGGGTACCCCGAGGATCACTCCGGATACGTCAGGTCCGCCCCTCGGGGCCGGGGTCAGCCGCTGGCGTGCTCCACCGTGAGCACCGCCCGGGCGAGGGTGTGGAAGGTCAGGTTGAACCCGACCACGGCGGCCGGGGTGTCCGGGCCGAGGTCCAGCGTCGGGACGTCCAGCGCGTGCACCGCGAAGACGTAGCGGTGGGCCGGCCCGGGCGGCGGGGCGGCGCCGTCGTAGCGGTAGCCGGCCGAGTCGTTGCGGACGTGGAACGCCGCACCGGGCAGGCTCGCGGCGGAGGCGCCCGCGCCGCGCGGCAGTTCGGTGACGTCGGCGGCCAGGTTGACCGCCAGCCAGTGCCACCAGCCGCTGGCGGTGGGCGCGTCCGGGTCGAAGCAGGTGACCGCGAAGCCCAGGGTGCCGGCCGGGAAGCCGGACCAGGAGAGCTGCGGGGATTCGTTGCCGCCGCTGTGGACGTGGCGGTCCGGCGTCCGCCCACCGTCCGTCAGGTCGGCACTGGTCAACTCGAACGACGGTACGGGCGGCAGGAATTCGTACGGGAGCGGCGCGCGCTGGCTCATCGCGGGGGCATCCTCACTGGTGGGTGACGGGCGTCTCCCGCAGTTTAGGAGCGCCCCGTAGAGTCGGGGCCATGGCAGCCCAGAACACGCCCAGCAGCATCGCCGACCCGGCCCGGATGGTGGCCGACGCCCGGCGCGCCTTCTTCGTGATGTTCGGCGTGCTCTGTCTGGTCTGGGCGGTGCAACTGGCCAACTGGCTGAGCGACTACCGGCTCACCGTCGAGGGCGGCATCGTGGCCCACCGGCCCGACCAGCTAGCCGACCTGCTGACCGCACCCTTCCTGCACGTCAACTGGCAGCACCTGGAAGGCAACTCCGGCCCGCTGTTCGTGTTCGGCTTCCTGGCCGCGTACCGGGGCATCAAGCGCTTCCTCGGGCTGACCGCCCTGCTGGTGCTGACCAGCGGGGCGGCCGTCTGGCTGTTCTCGGACGACCGGGTGGTGACCGTCGGGGCCAGCGGCGTGATCTACGGGTACTTCGGCTACGTGGTGCTGCGCGGCCTGATCGACCGGAACCTGATCGACAGTCTGATCGGCGTGGTGATGGGAGCGTCCTTCGCCTACATCCTCACCACGGCGGTACCCGGCACGCCGGGCGTCAGCTGGCAGGGCCACCTGGGCGGGCTGCTCGGCGGGCTGGCCGGCGCCTGGATCTTCCGCGCCCGGAAGGGCGCCGAAGCGGCCCCGGCAGCGACCCCGACCCCCGTGCCCGGGCAGGCCGAGGCCCCGCCGAGCGAGCGGGCGCAGCTGCTCAAGGAGCTGGACGACCTCGGCCTGTGAGCCGTCCGGGCGGTCAGGTATAGACCAATACGGGCACCCCCGGCTAGCGTGGGGTCCCCCGCACCACCTGCTCCGGAGCCGCCCCGTGGAGTCGTCCGTCCTCGCCTTCGCCACCGACCTGATCGACGAGGGCGCCGACACCTTCTTCGGCAACCTGACCGACCGGGCCGGCGTCGGCGGCGTCACCCTGGCGTCCGTCTACCACGAGGCGCGCGACGTCTTCCCGCACAACCCCCGCCGGGTGATCCGCTACCTGGAGCCCGGCGCCGCCTACTTCCGCCCCGACCCGGCCCGCTGGGCCGGACGGCGGCTCACCCCGCTGCCGTCCACCGCGATCGGCGACGGCGACCCGTTCGCCGAGGCGGCCGAGCAGGCGCAACGGCGCGGGCTCAAACTGCACGCCTGGACGGTCTTCTGCCACAACGACCGGCTCGGCTTCCGGCACCCGGACGTCTCCCCCGAGAACGCCTTCGGCGACCGCCACCTGACCGAGCTCTGCCCGGCCAACCCGGAGGTCCGCGAGTACGCCACCACCCTGGTCGGCGAGTTCGCCCGGTACGGGGTGGACGCGATCCGGGCCGAGTCGCTGCACTTCCACGGCCTCCGGCACGGCTACCACCACGAGCGCTACTTCGAGGAGCTCGGCCCGGTCGCCGAAGCCCTGCTCGGGGTCTGCTTCTGCCGACACTGCCTGGCCCACGCCGGCCCCGACGCCGAGCACGTCCGGACGGTGGTCCGGAACGAGCTGCGCGCCCGGCTGGCCGACGAGCGCCGGGCTGCCGAGCCGGCCGCCCTGGACGAGCTCGCCGACGGCGCGGTGGCCGCCTACATCGACGCCTCGGCCCGCACCGTCACCTCGCTGGCGGCCGAGGTCGCCGAGGCCGCCACCGCCCACGGCATGCGACTCACCTTCATGGACGGCGGCGGCCCCGGCACCGGCTGGCTCTCCGGCATCGACCTGCCCGCCCTCGCCAAGACCGCCCACCAGATCGAGACCCTCGGCTACGCCACCACCCCCGAGGCCGTCCGCGAGAATCTCGCCGCCTTCGCCCTGCACGGCGTACGCCCCGAGGAGATGGCGGTCATCCTGCGCCCCATGGCCTCCGACTGCGACAGCCCGGAGAACCTCGCCGCCAAGATCGCCGTCCTCCGCGACCTGGGCGTCCCCGAGGTCGAGTTCTACAACTACGGCCTGATGCGCCTCACCTCCATGGACCGCATCGGCCACGCCCTCCGCTGAGCCCCACTTCTTCGGCAGACCGGAGCGACGCCGAACGTCTCAGCAAGCAGTCCGGTGGACAGGGGCTCGGGGAACTGCGACGCCGGCCTCGAAAAGGGTGGTCGCTGCGCAGCCGGCCAGGCACTTTCGCCTTTCACCGCCGCCGCCTCGACGTCCCGAACAGATTCCGCGAGATCTCCCGCCCCAACTGCGTCCCCGCCGACCGCGCGAACGACTTCAGCATCGGGTTGCTCAGCAACGACCCGAGCAGCCCACCGCCCTCCTCAGCGGGTTTCGGCGCAGGCTCGGACTCCACCACGACAGCCTCCGGCGCAGGCGCAGGCGCCTGCCGGGCAGCCAGCTTCTCGTACGCCGACTCCCGGTCGACCGCGTCGCGATACCGCGCCGTCAACGCCGACCCCTCCACCGCCGCCCGCAGCGCCGCCTCCTCCACCGGCCCCATCAGCGACTGCGGCGCCCGCAGCCTGGTCGCCGCCACCGGCGTCGGCGCGCCCTTCTCCGACAGCACCGTCACCACCGCCTCGCCCGTCCCGAGCTGGGTGAGCACCTCGGTCAGGTCGTACGTCGACTTCGGGAAGGTGGAGACGGTGGCCTTCAGCGCCTTGGCGTCGTCCGGGGTGAAGGCCCGCAGCGCGTGCTGGACCCGGTTGCCGAGCTGCGCCAGCACGTCCGCCGGGACGTCCTTCGGGGTCTGGGTGACGAAGAAGATCCCGACCGCCTTGCTGCGGATCAGCCGGACGGTCTGGGTGATCGCCTCCAGGAAGCCCTTCGAGGCGCCCTTGAAGAGCAGGTGCGCCTCGTCGAAGAAGAACACCAGCTTCGGCCGGTCCAGGTCCCCGACCTCGGGCAGCTCCTGGTAGAGGTCGGCCAGCAGCCACATCAGGAAGGTCGAGAACAGCCGCGGCCGGTCCTGCACTGCGGGCAGCTCCAGCACCGACACCACGCCCCGGCCGTCCGGCGCGGTCCGCAGCAGCTCCGCCGTGTCGAACTCCGGTTCGCCGAAGAACGCCCCGGCCCCCTCGTTCTCCAGCACCGTCAGCGAACGCAGGATCACCCCGGCGGTCGCCGAGGACAGCCCGCCGATGCCCTTGAGCTGCTCCTTGCCCTCCGGGGAGGTGAGGAAGGAGATCACCGCCGAGAGGTCCTTGAGGTCGTACAGCTCCAGGCCGTTCTTGTCGGCGAAGTGGAAGATCAGGCCGAGCGAGGACTCCTGGGTCTCGTTCAGCTCCAGCACCTTGGCCAGCAGCAGCGGGCCGAAGCTGGTCACGGTGGCCCGCAGCGGGATGCCGGTGCCGAGGCCGCCGAGCGCGTAGAACTCGGTCGGGAAGCCCTGGCCCTGCCACTGCTGCCCGACCTCCCCGGCCCTGGTCGTCACCTTCTCGTTGACCGCGCCCGGGGTGGAGATCCCCGAGACGTCGCCCTTGACGTCGGCCAGGAAGACCGGCACGCCCTGCGCCGACAGCTGTTCGGCCATCAGCTGCAGCGTCTTGGTCTTCCCGGTCCCGGTCGCCCCGGCCACCAGCCCGTGCCGGTTCAGCACGCCGAGCGGGATCCGGACCTGCGCCCCGGGGTACGCGGCGCCGTCCAGCAGCACCGCACCGAGCTCCAGCGCGGGGCCGGTGAAGGCGTACCCGGCCGCGATCTCCTGGACGGCGGACGGCATTTCCTGGGTGGTCATCTGGGCGGACTCCCGCTCGGGTCGGAGGCATCGTCAGAAAACAGGTGCCCACAAATAGGGACACTTCCTATGTAATCCCTATGAATCTCCGAACGCAGGCCGCGCCGCGCTTGCTGTGCCCCGGGGCGACGTGACGGTAGGCTTTCCGTGTGATCTTCAAGCGCATCGGCAACGGACGGCCGTACCCGGATCACGGCCGGACCAGCACCCGCCAGTGGGCGGACGTAGCGCCGCGCCCGGTGCGGCTGGACCAGCTGGTGACCACCAAGGGGCAGTTGGACCTGGAGACCCTGCTGGCCGAGGACTCCACGTTCTACGGGGACCTCTTCGCCCACGTGGTGAAGTGGCACGGCGACCTCTACCTGGAGGACGGGCTGCACCGCGCGGTGCGGGCCGCGCTCCAGCAGCGCCAGGTGCTGCACGCGCGGGTGCTGGAGATGGACTACCCACCAGCCTCACCGAGCTCCTGACCTGCCGTCATCCTCCGCGCAGCCGTTCGGGTGCCAGTACATCCTTTCGAGTGCCCGGGTACTCCAGATGATGATCATTTAGTACCTTCGCACCCGGAGTGGCACTAATCTGCTGAGTACGGCCGAAAGCATCCCGGCGATCCGCCCTCCCGGCCGCACCCGTCACCGAGCCTTGCCCTGGCACGAGGGGGAGACCGACCCGTGAGCATGTTGACTCCCCAGGGACTGAAGGGGAAGCAGTACCGGATCACCGGTAACTCCTACCCCCGCCTTGGACGCCCGCCCCGCAGGAGCCGCAAGGTCCTGGCCCTGATCGGCTCGCTGCTCGCCCTCGCCCTGATCGGCCTGGGCGGCGTGCAGCTGGTGGACATCTTCTCCGGTAAGAACCGGAGCGGTACCGCCCAGGCCTGCGCCTCCCCCGCCGCCACCGTCTCGGGCAAACCGCTGGCCGCACCGGCCGCCGCACCGGGGGCGCCGTCGGCGCCGCCGAGCAGCACCGCCGTCCCGCAGCCGGCCGCCGTCACGGTGAACATCTACAACGCCACCGCCAAGTCCGGCCTGGCCGCGCGGACCGCCGAGGAGTTCAAGAAGCGCGGCTTCACCATCGGCAAGGTCGGCAACGCGCCCGCCACGGTCGAGAAGCTGCCCACCACCACCGTCCAGGTGATCAGCGGCCCAGCCGGCCTCGGCGGCGCCACCCTGCTCGCCTCCCAGGTCACCGGCGCCGTCAAGACCGCCGACACCCGGGTCGACCCCTCGGTCGACGTGGTGGTCGGCGACGCCTTCACCGCCCTGCTCGAACCCGACCAGGCGGCCGCCGCGCTGGCCCTCGCCACCAAGCCCTCGCCGACCCCCTCGCTGCCGGGCAGCTGCTGACCCGCCCGCCGCACCGCGTACGCGGCAGGGCCCGACCTCCGCGGAGGTCGGGCCCTGCCGGGTGTCCGCTCGGTCAGCCGGCCGTGCCGTACAGGCGGTCGCCCGCGTCGCCCAGGCCAGGCACGATGTAGCCGTTCTCGTTCAGCCGCTCGTCCACGGCGGCGGTGACCACGGTGACGGGCAGCCCGGCCAGCTCGCGCTCCATCATCGCGACGCCCTCCGGCGCGGCCAGCAGCACCACGGCGGTGACGTCGGTGGCGCCGCGCTCGATCAGCATCCGGATCGCCACGACCAGCGTGCCGCCGGTGGCCAGCATCGGGTCCAGCACGTACACCTGACGGCCCGCGAGGTCCTCCGGCATCCGGGTGGCGTACGTGGAGGCCTCCAGGGTCTCCTCGTTCCGCACCATGCCCAGGAAGCCGACCTCGGCCGTCGGCAGCAGCCGGGTCATGCCGTCCAGCATGCCGAGCCCGGCGCGCAGGATCGGCACCACCAGCGGGCGCGGGTAGCTCAGCCTGGTCCCGGTGGTGACCGCGACCGGGGTGGTGATCTCCACCTGGTCGGTCCGGACCTCCCGGGTGGCCTCGTACGCGAGGAGGGTGACCAGCTCGTCGGTCAGCCGACGGAAGGTCGGTGAGTCGGTGCGCTCGTCGCGCAGGGTGGAGAGCTTGTGGGCCACCAGCGGGTGGTCGACGACATGGAGACGCATGCTCCGACCATAACGGGCAGCGGCACACATGTACGACCTGCCAGGGCCCTCCGGCGGCCTCCCGGCGCTCTTCACCCCTTCACCACCTCTCCTCCCCGGCGCGCGTCGGCAATCCCGAAACCCCCGCACCTCCTGTGGTATTAACCGGACAGTTCTGGGAAAGTCGGACGGTATGAAGAGCACCCCGCACGCCGGGCCCGGCTCGACAGAGCAGCCCGAGGCCCGACCGGAGACCGAAGCGGAACGCCGCCGACGGCGTGCCCGCTTCCTCAGTGAGCTGGCCGAAGCCCGGGAACTGCGCGCCAGGGTGCAGCCCCGGCGCACCAAGGAGCGCCGACTCCGCGAGGCACTCCGAATGCGAACCTTCCGAATCTGACGGCGCGTCGGCCATCCATCGTCGTCTTCCGACACGACCTGCGAAGACGCGCTGCCGAACACTCCCCGCAGGGCCCGGCTTTCTGTCACGATGCCGGAGGGACGGTCCGAACAGCGGGCCGCCTCTGGCGCGGGGGCGGCCAGACCGCGTTCGCCCGAGATCGCCTACAGCCGAGACCAATCTTGGGAGAGTCCCTGGTGGCGTACTTCGCTGCAGTGCTTGCTCGCACCGACGGCGCGTGGGATGTGAGCGAGACAGAGCTGGACAACGTCGAGACCATTGCCGACCTGGCCGACCTGGCCCGGGCGGCGGCCCAGGACGACGAGAGCGTCCTGGTCTTCATCGAGCAGGAGGACGCCTGGTTCGCCGTCCTCCGGGTGGACGGCGAGGACGATCCGCGGATCTTCGTCTCCGACGGAGCCGCTGCCGCCCGCAGCTCCTACGGTTCGATCCTCACCGACGAACTGCTGGACCGGGTCGGCGACGCCGACTTCGACGACCTGGACAGCCTGGTCACCGACCTCGATGACGAGGACGCGGACCAGGGTTCCGAGGACGACGAGGACGAGGCAGCCGGTGCCACCGGCCCGGGCGGGGTCCCGGTCGGCCCGCTCGGCGACCCGGAGCTGCTGATCGAGTTCGGCCTGTCCGCCGAGGGGCTGCTCGACCTCAGCGGCGAGGGGGCGATGCCCGGCGACGCCCTCTCCGAGATCGCCGACGCGATCGGCTGCGGCGAGGTGCTGGAGGCGGTGCGGTAGCCGGTCGCGGTGCCCGACACTGGTCCCATGCAGATCGCCCCGCTCCCGGCCCCCGTACGCCCCGACCCGGTACGTGACCGCTGGACGGCCGCGATGCGCCTCGCCATCGACGAGGCCGCACTCGCCACCGCCACCGGTGACGTACCGGTAGGGGCACTCGTCCTCGGCCCCGACGGGACGGTCCTCGGCCGCGGCCACAACGAGCGCGAAGCGGTCGGCGACCCCACCGCCCACGCCGAGGTGGTCGCCATCCGGCAGGCCGCCACCGCCCTCGGCGAGTGGCGGCTGGCCGGCTGCACCCTGGTGGTCACCCTCGAACCCTGCACCATGTGCGCCGGCGCCATCGTGCTCGCCAGGGTCGCCCGGGTCGTCTACGGCGCCTACGACGACAAGGCCGGCGCGGCCGGCTCCCTGCTCGACGTCCTCCGCGACCCCCGCCTCAACCACCGCCCCGAGGTCGTCCACGGCGTCCTCGCCGACGCCTGCGCCGACCAGCTCCGCACCTTCTTCGACGCCCACCGGTCAACTTGACCCGGCCCCTGAAGGACCGGGCTTGGAGGTAGGGCGCAACTGGCTGTTGCGTGACCTCCTCCGTCTGAGCACCTATGCGGGTGCTGGGACGCGTGACTCACGCCCCGCTGTCCACACCACCTCGCCCTTGCGGGCGATGTTGCGGGACGCGTTGTCGTCCGCATGCATGACGGTCCCGCAGGACCGACAGGCGAACGTTGCCTGGTCGACGCGGTTCTTCCGCTCGATGTGGTGGCACTCGGAGCACTGCTGGCTGGTGTACGCCGGGTCGACGTACACCAGCGGCACCCCAGCGAGTTTGGCCTTGTACGCGAGGTACTGGCCGAGCTGCTGGAAGCTCCACGAGTGCAGGGAAGTCCGCTGTGTCTTTCGGAGCCGTACCCGGCTGCGGATGCCCGTGAGGTCTTCCAGGGCGATACCCGAGCCGGTGCGTTCAGCGGCGGCGACGATGGTCTTGGAGACGATGTGGTTGACGTTGGCGGTGTGCCGGGCTTCCTTGCGGGAGCGCTTCTTGAGGAGACGCTTCGCGGACTTGGTGCCCTTGGCCTGGAGCTTCTTGCGTAGGTCGAGTTGCCGTTCGCGGTGCCGGCTCAGGCCGCGCCCAGCCGCCCGGTAGCCGGTGCTGGCGGTGGCGATGTTGACGATGCCCAGATCCACCCCGACGAACCCGGACGGGCTCTCGTTCAGCGGCTTCTCGGGAATGTCGCAGGTGGCGATCAGGTAGAGCACGCCATCACGCTCGATCAGATCGGATTCGCCCCGCCGGTACTCACGGAGCATCTTGAGAGCATCCGCCGAGCACGCGAAGCGGACGTTCTTGAGCCGTCCGGCCATGGTCCAGATCGACACGGTCCGGACGTCGTACTGCCAGCTCAGACACCGGTCGTCGTAGGGCTGCGCCGCCTCCGGGCGGAACACGACCGGCTTGGACTCTGCCCTGGTCCGCCGCTTGGAGCCCGGCTTGCCGAGGTTCCCCGCGCGGATGTTCGCCTTCAATGTCGTGTAGGCGTCGCGGGTCTTCTTGATGACGTGCTGGGCGGCCTGCGCCCCCAGCCCGCGCGCCTTCAGCTCGGCGTAGGTGTGCTTGCGCAGCTCGTACTCACGCGGCACACCCCGCTCGAACGCCACTGTCGACACCCAACAAGCGGCTTCGTTGACCGTGCGCAGCGTGGAGCGAAGCACGGCGGCCTGGTCGGCCTCCGGCATCAGCTTCACCTGCACCACGATCTTCACCAGCGGAACGTAACAGGATCCACTGACAGCGAGCACCGACCGTAACGGTCGGGGTTTCCCGCACGGTCATGCTGAACTGATTTCGTCCCCGCCCACCCCGTCCGGTAGAGTCTCGTCTCGGTAGCGTGTCCGAGCGGCCAAAGGAGCACGCCTCGAAAGCGTGTGTGGGGGCAACTTCACCGTGGGTTCGAATCCCACCGCTACCGCCAGCTCAACGTAGGGCCCCGATCCACTGGATCGGGGCCCTACGCGTTTGCCTGGTCAGTCCAGCGGGAGGCCGGGCACTCCGATGAAGGTGCCCTCCTGCTCGCCCGGGTAGACGATGCTGATCGAGTGTTCAGCGAGGAGGTCCTGGAGGTCCTGTTCGGGCGGCTCCGGTAGGAGGACTGCACGCTGAGGGATTCGGGGCTCGGGCGCGTGGACGAACCTGCTGTAGTCGAGCAACTGCCCCAGTGCCATTCGGACCGCCTCGCGACCGCTGCTCCCCTTGGCCTCGTAGAGGACGTCAGCCGTCGTGTCATAGAGGTCGGTGAGTAGGGTCGAAGACTTGCCCGCGATAGTGATCTGGCAACGGTTCACCTCGTGGAGTCGGGCGCGAAGATAGGCCTCCAGCCCGTCGCTCAGGCTTGCCTCGCGCCGCTCAGCAACGGTGGCCGGAACGGCCGAACGCACGCTCGATGAACGGCGATTGCGCTCGGGCTCCACCAACTTGCTCGCAGTGGTGCTGGCTGGAACCCGGATCGCCTTCGTCACGGCGGCAGGGGGAACCTCATCCTTGCTAACTCGCTGGACATAGCCGGTTAGGGGGCGAAGGCGGAACACGATCGCCCGGCGCTGCCTGAAGTCGAGGCCGGCGCTCTGCCGCACCACATAGGGCTGCGCCACATCGAGCTCGAACGCCCCCACGTACCTATGCAACTTAGCGTCGCTGCCCACTGCCTTGCCTTCCGCCACGAAGAGGTGCAGCGTCCGCTCCTGCTCAACGTGCCGTAGGACCGCGGTGTTGCCCTTGCCGAACTGTCCGCCGAACGTCTGGTCTCCGTTCGCGCCAGCACCGGTGTACTCGTACACCGGGCCCAGTTCGTCCTCTTCAGTCAGCCACCCGTCGTGGTAGCCGTACTTGACCCCCACCGTGTGATCGGAGAACAGCAAGACGTTCTTCTGCACGATGGCAGGGCAGATACCGCCCTGGGACGACCCACCCAGCACGGCGCGGATCTCGGCTCGCGTGTGGACATCACCCGGCTTGATCTGATTATCAGACAGCGTCATGCAGTGACGCTATCTCCTGCCTCCGTCACCGGGGCCCGGAAACGAAGGAAGCCCCGCACTCGGGGGCGTTACCCGGGGAGTGCGAGGCCTGCTTGGGGTTTGGAGGGGGCAGCCGTCCCGGGGGGACGGACGGCTGCCCCGGCGGAGTCCCACAACCGGGGTCGTGTCGGGGGGAAGTCACGACGCCCGGTCCCACAGCGGGGAGCTCCGGTCCACGTACCGGTGATTCCTGCCAGATCCCCCGGTACGTGTTCCATCGTGCGGGACGGGGTGGGGGTGGGCATCCGGAGAAGGGCCCGTCTTGCGGGGACCTTCGTCCTGGGGAGTGAACGGGGCACTCACCTGATGGGCCGTCCGGTGGATAAGCTGCGGGGCAGGCGGTGCGGCGATCGGGAGGCGGGCGGTTCGGGTGGCACAGGCGAAGAGGATCGGCATGTGGATGCTGCTGATCTTCGTGATCTACACGGTCATCACTTCCCCGACCAGGGCGGCCGAGTTGGTCCAGTCGGGGTTCGTCGGGATCTCGGACGCGGCCAAGGCGGTCGGCACCTTCATGACCGGGCTGGTGAGCTGACCCGGAGTGTCCCGGGCTACCGTGGGCGGGTTCGAGCAGTACACCCTCACCCCCCGCTAGGAGCGGCAGCGTGATCCGGCACCTGGTCCTGTTCAAGCTCAACGACGGCGTCACGAAGGACGACCCGCGGGCACTCGCCGGCGCCGAGGCGTTCGACGCGCTCGGGGGCGTGATCCCCGAGCTGCGCGAGTGGGAGTGCGGCTGGAACACCACCGACCGCGACATCGCGTACGACTACGCGATCAACAGCAAGGTCGAGGACCGCGAGGCGCTGGCCGCGTACATCGGCCACCCGGCCCATCAGGCTGCCGCCGGACAGTGGCGTGAGTTCGCCACCTGGGTGATCGCCGACATCGAGGTCTGATCACCCACAGCTGGACGATCGTACCCGTAGCACCCTTGGGCCCCCTGGCATGCACGACGCCAGGGGGTCTCGGTGCACCCGGCAGCTCTCCCGACGATCCGCCAACACGCCAACCGCCGGTACTTGCTCGCGATGTGCACGACTTGTGATGCTATGACCGGTTTTGCCGGAAGCTGGCGAGGTGATGAGCGAGCGCGGACCACAGCCGGTGGGTCGGATTCGCAGGGACTAGGGAGGGGTGACGTGTCCGTGCAGACACAGGGCAGCAGCGCGCCGGAGACCAGCGAGGAGACCGTGCCGAAGGAGCCCGGCGAGGCTCAGCAGGCGGACCCGCTGGTGGAGTTGAGGGATCGTCCGCCGGGGGCCCGGAGTTCGGTGGACGTCCGGACGCTGACCAGGGTGCTGTTCGAGCGGCTGGCCGAGCTGCCGCCGGGCGCGCCGGAGCGCGAGCGGGTGCGGGCGGCGCTGATCGAGGCGAACATTCCGCTGGTGCGCTACGCCGCGACCCGGTTCCGCAGCCGGAACGAGCCGATGGAGGACATCGTCCAGGTCGGCACGATCGGCCTGATCAACGCGATCGACCGGTTCGACCCGACCCGGGGCGTGCAGTTCCCGACCTACGCGCTGCCGACCATCCTCGGCGAGATCAAGCGGTACTTCCGGGACAACGTCCGCACCATGCACGTCCCGCGCCGGCTCCAGGAGCTCTGGGTCCAGGTCAGCGGCGCCATGGAGGAACTGACCATCACTCACGGCCGCTCGCCGAAGGTGCCGGAGATCGCGGCCAACCTGCGCATCCCGGAGGAGGACGTCCGGGCCTGCCTGGCGGCCGGCCGGGCGTACAACGCGGCCTCGCTGGAGGCCGCCCAGGAGCACGAGGGCGGGCTGGCCCTGCTGGACCGGCTCGGGTACGAGGACTCGGCGCTCGCCGACGTGGAGCACCGGGACATGGTCCGGCACCTGCTGGTGCAACTGCCGGAGCGGGAGCGGCGGATCATCATGCTGAGGTTCTTCGCGAACCTGACACAGTCCCAGATCAGCACCGAGCTGGGCATGTCGCAGATGCACGTGTCCCGGCTACTGTCCAGAATCCTGGCCAGACTGCGGACCGGGAACTCCTGGGAGGAGTAGGGTCCTCGCTGCGCGTTACCGCTGAGTGACATCTTGCGACGTTCGGGTTTGCCGGGGCGCGTGGTCCGGTATTGAGCTGGAGGGGTCGTCCGGCTCCGGGAACTGTCACTGGGTGATACCCGTTGAACAGTCAGTCACGAGGGGGTGGGGAGCATGTCCGGAGAGCTGGGCAGTGCGGAGGGCCACGGTATGACGGCGGCTCTCGTGTCGGTGGCCGAGCCGGCATCGGGGCAGGTGACGGTCCAGCAGGTGACGGGGCAGCAGATCCCGGCGCAGCAGACGTCCTCGCCCGTCCTGGTCGTCGACCGCACGCTGGACACCCGGACGCTGTCGCGTTCGCTGTTCCAGCGGCTGGCCGTGCTGGAGCCGGGCAGCGACGAGCACACCTACGTCCGCGACACCCTGATCGAGCTCAACCTGCCGCTGGTCCGGTACGCCTCCGCCCGCTTCCGCAGCCGGAACGAGCCGATGGAGGACATCGTCCAGGTCGGCACGATCGGCCTGATCAAGGCGATCGACCGGTTCGACCCGGAGCGCGGGGTGGAGTTCCCGACCTTCGCGATGCCCACCGTGGTCGGCGAGATCAAGCGCTTCTTCCGGGACACCAGCTGGTCGGTCCGGGTGCCCCGGCGGCTGCAGGAGCTCCGGCTGGCGCTGACCAAGGCCGGCGACGAGCTGTCCCAGAAGCTCGACCGCTCCCCCACCGTCGCCGAGCTGGCGGTCTTCCTCGGCGTCACCGAGGAGGACGTGGTGGAGGGGCTCGCGGTCGGCAACGCGTACACCGCCAGCTCGCTGGACTCCACTCCCGGCGAGGAGGACGGTGACGGCCCGCTGGCCGACCGGCTCGGCTACGAGGACCTCGCGCTGGAGGGCGTCGAGTACCGCGAGTCGCTCAAGCCGCTGCTGGCCAAGCTGCCGCCGCGCGAGCGGCGGATCATCATGCTGCGCTTCTTCGGGAATCTGACCCAGTCACAGATCGGCGAGGAGATCGGCATCTCGCAGATGCACGTCTCCCGCTTGCTCACCAAGACGCTGACCCAGCTGCGGGCCGGGCTGATCAGCGAGTAGCGGGAGCGGGAGTAGTAGCGGGGGCCGGGGGGGCAGTCAGGCCAGCAGATTGGCGCGCAGGCCGGCCAGCACGCTGTCGTCCAGGCCGAGACCGGCCTGCCAGAAGTGCTCGAAGGAGGTCCAGCCGGTCGCGACCTCCTCGAAGGCCGCCTCCAGGTACGCCCGCTCGGCCCGGAAGACCGGCAGCAGCAGGGTCGGGTCCTTCATCAGGCCCTGGGTGCCGAAGCTCTCCACGATGTGCGCGATCAGCGCGGCCGAGCGGGTGTTGGTGAGCAGGTAGTCCTCGAACACGGTGTCCCGGTCGACGCCGAGCGCGGTCAGGGTGAGGGCGGCCACCCAGCCCGTCCGGTCCTTGCCCGCCGAGCAGTGGAACAGCACCGGCGGGCCGTCCGGCGCGGCCAGCAGCCGCAGCACGGTGGCGAACCGGTCCCGGGCCACCGGGTCGGTGACGAACCAGCGGTAGAGGCCGGTCATCATCCCGGCCGCCTTGCCGTCGCCGAGCAGCGCGAACTGCTTGTCGGCGTCCCGGTCGGCCAGCGCGTCGCGGAGCGCCACGTAGATGTCGAAGTCGGCGGCGAACACCGGCAGGTGGTGCAGGGTCGGGCCGTCCACGCCGACCGGCTCGACGGTGACCGGCTCGGTGGAACGCGCGAGCTCGACCAGGTCGGCCGTGGGCAGACCCGGGATCAGGTCGGGGCCCGCCTCGCGGACCTCGTCCGTGCTGCGCAGGTCGACCACCCGGCGGACGCCGGCCGCGACCAGCAGCGCGCCGTCCTCGGCGGTGAGCCGGTTCAGCGCGTCGGCGCGCAGCGCGACCCCGTGCCGCAGCACCGCGCCGTCCGTGGTCCGGTAGCCGCCGAGGTCGCGGGCGTTGGCCGCACCCGACAGCCCGAGGCTGCGGGCGATCTCGGTGGACTGCTGGGTCACGGTGGCCTCCGGTGGCACTGGTGTACGGGTCGCTCGGGCCCGGCCAGTCTAGGTTCTGCCCGACCGGGTCCGTCGCGACCGTGTGCAGCGCCGGGCACCCGGATGGAGCCGGGTGCGGCGGAGGTGGTTACTTGACGGCCAGCCAGACCACGGCGCCGAGCACCAGCAGGGCGGCCACCGCGATGCCGACGAACAGGCCGGTGCGGTTGCTGCTGCCACTGGCGCTGCCGTAGGTGGTGACCGAACCGGGCGCCTGGGCGGGCGGGGTCTCTTCGACGAACGCCCGGAACATCTGGGTGTTGCCGGCGGGGTCGTAGTCGTTGTCAGCCATGGGCAGGACTCTAGCCAACCCGGCCGGTCGGGGAACACCCCGGACCCTCGTAGGAGTGACCGGGGAGTAGCCGGCCGCCGGTCTGCGACGGGCGTGCGACAGCCTTGTGAAAAGTCGTCCGCGGCCGGAATGGCGGCCCGGCCGATCCGGTTGACTGCGGTCATGACCGACAAGCTCAGCGATGCTCCCCACCGGGTGACCCTCGGCGGTTCTGATCTCACCGTGTCCACCCTCTCGCTCGGCGGCAACGTGTTCGGCTGGACCGCCGACCGGGCGGATTCCTTCGCCGTTCTCGACGCGTACGCGGCCGGCGGCGGCAACTTCGTCGACACCGCCGACGTCTACTCGGCCTGGGTGCCGGGCAACACCGGCGGCGAGTCCGAGACCATCCTCGGCGACTGGCTGCGCAGCCGGGGCAACCGGGCCGACATCGTGGTGGCGACCAAGGTCGGCGCCCACCCGGAGGCCACCGGCCTGTCCGCGGTGACCGTCAAGTCCGCCACCGAGGAGTCGCTGCGCCGGCTCGGGGTCGAGCGGATCGACCTGCTGTACACCCACCGGGACGACACCTCGACGCCGGTCGAGGAGTTCGTGCCCGCGCTCGACCAGCTGGTCCGGGAGGGCAAGGTCAGGGCGGTGGCGGCCTCCAACATCAGCGCGGAGCGGCTCACCGAGGCCCTGGAGTTCTCCGCCCGGGAGGGGCTGGCGGCCTACGTCGCGGTGCAGCCGCACTACAACCTGGTCTCCCGCGACACCTACGAGGGCCCGCTCGCCGACGTGGTCGCGGCGTACGGGCTGTCCGCCGTGCCGTACTACGCGCTCGCCTCCGGCTTCCTGACCGGCAAGTACCGGCCGGGCGGCGACCCGGTGGCTAGTGCCCGGGCGCTCGGCGCCGCGCGCTACCTGGAGAGCCCGCGCGGGCCGAAGGTGCTGGACGCCCTGGACCGGGTGGCCGCCGCGCACGAGGTGGCGCCGGCCACCGTCGCACTGGCCTGGCTGGCCGCGCAGCCGACCGTCGCCGCACCGATCGCCAGCGCGCGGACGGTGGCGCAGCTGCCGGCGCTGCTGGCGGCGGCCCGGCTGGAGCTCGGGGCGGAGGAGCTGGCGCTGCTCGACGCGGCCTCGGCCTGACGGCGGACCGCCTGACCGGGGGTCGGCTGACGGTGCATCGGGGCGCGGGGCCCGCGTGAACTGCCGGACGGGTGGCTCGCGCGGGTGGCCGCGCCCCTGACGTACCCACCCGGGGATGGGGCTGCCGCGCGGACTCACCCCCCGGAACGTGGACTTCCCGGCGCTCCGCCACAGTCGGCGGAGCGCCGGGAAGGCATGAGGAGAGCCGGGCTACGGGCGGCCGAAGTGCGTGGGGTAGTACCCCTTGCTCAGGGTCGAGATCCGGATGGTGGTGCCGGGGCGGGCGGCTTCCAGGTACGTGTCGTCGCCGAGGTAGATGGCGACGTGGTGGATGCCCGAGGCCCGGCTGCTGTTGGACCAGAAGACCAGGTCACCCCGGCGGAGCTGCCCCGAGCCAATCGGGGTGACGGCCGCGTACTGGTCGTCGGCGACCCGGGGCAGGCTGATCCCGGCGCGACCGTACGCCTGCTGCACCAGGCCGGAGCAGTCGAAGCCGGCCGGGCCGTTGCCGCCCCAGAGGTACGGCTTGCCCACCTGGGCCGAGGCGAAGGCGATCGCCGACTCGACGGAGCCGGTGGCGGGCTTCGCGGGCGCGGGCGACGGGGCGGGAGCGGTGCTGCCGCCGGCGCCCTGGCCGGTGCGGGCCTGGTAGACCGACAGATGACTGGTGTAGCGCCACTCGCCGCTGCCGTTCTTGAACCAGTACTTCGAGCCGTCCCAACCCTGCTGGATCCCATCGGAGTTGGTGGACGAGCCTGCGGAGGACGGACCGGCGCCCTGGCCGGTGCGGGCCTGGTAGACCGAGAGGTAGCTGGTGTAGCGCCACTCGCCGTTGGCGTTCTTGAACCAGTACTTCGAACCGTCCCAACCCTGCCGGCCCGGCGCCGGCATGGCGTTCGCGGTGGTCGCGCCGAGCCCGAGGCCGATCACTCCCGCACCGGCCAGCACGGTGGTGGCGACGCAGGTGGCCCGGACCGCCCGGTGTATCCGGCTGCCCTCCGCCTCGCCGGGTCCGGACGTGTTCCGGGTCCTGAGCAGGTGGCGCGCGGTGGCCAGGCAGTGGGCGCAGGCGCACGGTCCGGCGGTCGGGGAGCTCTCGGAGAAACCGATCAGGGCGGGGTCGGTGGCTATCTTCACGCGGGTTTTCCTTCCTTCCTCCCGGCCCGGACGGCCGGTGAGGGTACCGAGGCGGCCACCCCGGCGGGGGCCACGAACGCGACCAGCAGGTGCTCCATCAGCGCACTGCGGGCGGCCTCGTCCAACTCGTGTGCGGTGGCCCGCTCCAGCCGGCGGACCGCGAGGGCGGCGGCCTCGACCGCGTCGTCCACCAGGACGGTCCGCAGCCCCGCGTCCAGGTCGGCGAGCCGACGGCGGCGCATGCTCTCGGCCACCTCGGGCGCGTAGTCGAGGGCGAGCGGCTGGACCGAGTAGACCTCGATCCCGGCCGGCGCCGCCTCGGCCGCCAGCGACCGGGTCAGCTCGTCGGCGAACCACTGGCCGTCCCGCAGGGCGGGACCGGGGGCGGAGTTGCTGTCGCAGGGCAGGGCGCTGGCGGTCCGGGTGAGCACCGCGTGCACCTGCTCGCGCAGGTAGTCCTCGTGCTCGGCGATGGCGAGCGTCGCCCGCGCGGTGTCCCGGACCCGCCAGACGATCAGCAGCCGGACCACGATCGGGGTACCGGTGCGGTCGGCGACCTGGACCGGCTCGCTGCGCCAGTGGCGCAGCCGGACGTCCACCCGGCGGCGGCGCAGCAGCGGGTTGACCCAGAGCAGACCGGTCCGGCGGACGGTGCCCCGGTAGCGACCCCAGCGGCTGAGCACCCGGGTCTCACCACCGACGTTGACCAGCAGTCCGGCCAGGGTGGTCAGCGCCACCAGCCCGGCCGCCGAGACGGCGACGATCGAGCGGGCCGTGATCTCGGCCCCGCCGCTCGCCTTGGCGGCGTTGCCGCGGAGGTCCGGCAGCGGGTCGAAGTGCGGGATCACCCCGGCACCGGCGAGCACCAGGACCACCCCGGCCGTCGCGGCCAGCAGCACCAGCAGGGCGAGCCAGCCGGGCAGCGAACGGGCCTGGTGCTCGCGAAGGGTGGGATCGGTCCGGGGCGGCCGACGGCTCGCCCGGGACTCGCTGCTCGACGCGCCGACGGGACCGTCGGCCCGGCCGGACCGGGCAGCCGCCCTGACGGCGGGTCCGTCCGGCGTGTCGGGTCCCGTCAGGGCGTCCACCAGGGTCCGGGCGTCGAGCCCGGACTCGGTGTCCAGCTCGTCCGGGACGGTCACCACCGGCCTGGCCTTGATCAACGGCTTGGCCACCGCCTCGGCCACCGCCTTGCTGAGCTGGGTGGCGCCGCCGCCGCGCTGCGGCAGCTCCGGCGGGGTCGGGGGCCAGGAATTCGGTCGCGGCGAAGGGTCGCGGGTGACGTCCATGCACGGTTCCTTGGGGGTCGGTGTGTCGCGCGACGGGCGGCCCGGGATCTGATCGGGCGGGGCCAGATTCAGGCTAAGTTGATAAGTCATCAAATGCGACATTTGGTACTCGGCGTGTCGCGGCCGATCTGACGGCGCGTCGGGCGACGCGCCGTCAGATTCCCAGCTCAGCGGCGTCGTCGCCCACCCGAACCACGTCCGAACACCCGCCGGGTCAGCAGCCCGACCGCCACCAGCATCAGCAGCACGCCACAGGCCGCCGTACGCCAGGTCTCGGCGCTCGGGCGCTCGGCGCCCACCGGCGGCGCGGCGAGGTTGCGCTCCTCCGGCCCCGTCGGGGTGGCCGAAGCCGCCTCGGCGGACGGGCGCTCGGGAGCGGAGCCCTCGGACCCCCCGGGCGCGGCGGGTCCGGCGGCCTTGGTGGCCTTACCGGCGGCCGGACTCGCCGACGGCGAGGTACTCGCGACGGGCGAGGCGCTCACGGACGGCGATGCACTCACGACGGGCGAGACGCTCGCCGACGGCGATGCACTCACGACGGATGAGGCGCTCGCGGACGGTGCGGCGCTCACGCCGGCCGAGACACTCACCGACGGCGAGGCCGCAGCGGTCGCTGCGGGTGCGGCACCCACCGCCTCCGCCGCGCCGGCCACCGGCGTGGTGGCTCCGACAGCCGGTGCGGTCACCTCGGCCGACGGTGTCGCCGCCCCGGCCGGCGGCGCGGCGACAACGGGCGACGGAGCGGACGCGGACGGCACGACGGCGACCACTGCCGGAGCGGGCTCGGAGGACGGGGACGACGACGCGGCCACACCCGCCGGTGCCACCGCCGGGCTCGCCGGCGTCTCGGCGCTCACCGGCGGGACCACGATCGGCAGGAACGCCGCCGCCTCCTCCGGCGTCAACATCGGTTCGCTGAACGGCTCTCCGACCTCGGCCACCGAGGCCGAGGGTGACGGCACGCCCGAGGCGCTCGGCACACCCGTCGGCGACGGGTAGGGCACGAGCACGTCCGACGGCACCGGCAGCGCCGGCGACGGCGAAGGCGTGACCGACGGCGCCGTCGGGACGGCGGCCGACGCCGAAGGCACCGCAGCGGAAGGCACCGCGGGCACCGTGGGCGAGCCCGAAGGCGTGGCAGGTACCGAAGGCAGAGCCGACACCACAGCGGACGGCGAGGGCGACGGAGTGGGCGACGGCGAGGCCACCGCCGCCGGTCGCGCCGTGACCGTGACCGCGTCCGCCGAGGTGGCGTTGCCCGCCCGGTCGGTGGCGGTGACCACCAGGCTCTGCTCACCCGCCGTCAGATCCCGGGCGGGCGTGCAGCTCCAGGCCCCGTCGACCCCGGTGACGGCGGTGCAGAGCACCACCCGCTCCCCGGCCGTACCGCCCCGGGTGGTGACGGTGACGGTGGAGCCGGGTTCGGCCCGGCCGGTCAGCCGGGGGCGGACGGTCGTGAGTTCGGCGCCCGCGGCGGGCGAGCCGAGCACCGGCCGAGGCGGCGCCACGGTGTCGACCGTGAGCGGCGCCGGTGCTCCGGCGGTCCGGTTCCCCGCGCCGTCGGTGGCCGCCGCGGTCAACTGGTGCCTGCCGTCGGCGAGGTTCTCCACCGGCAGGCAGGACCAACTGCGGTCGGCCGCCACGGCGGTGCTGCACAGCTCTCCGGCGATCCGCCCGGCGCCGGGCGCGTTGGCGGCGTCCACCACGGAGACGGTGCTGCCGGGATCGCCGGTACCGGTCAGCAGCAGGCCCGGGTCGTTGGTGTACTCGGGCAGGGTGAGCACCGGGGCGGCCGGCGGGGCGGTCTTGACCGTGATCCGCGCCTCCTCGCCGCGCAGCACCACGCCGCCCTTGGTGGTCTCCACCGGGGTGAGGGTGTGCGCGCCCGCCGGGAGCGGCGCATCGGGCCGGCAGCTCCACCGGCCGTCCTTGCCCACGGTGGCCCGGCAGAGCGTGGCGTCACCGGCCATGATCGCGACGGTGGCGCCCTGCACCCCGCCCTCGCCACGGATCTCCGGGCGGACATCGGCCACCACGGCGCCGCTGACCGGTCCGGTGATCTCCGGCCGGGCGGCGCCGACCGTGAGGTTGATCCGCTGGTCGGTCACCTCGCCGGAGTCGGCGAAGCCGCCGGGGGTGACGAGTTGGGCGGAGTTGCGGGCGATCCGCAGCCGGGCCCAGGTCTCGCCGGCGGCGGCGTTGCCGGGGACGGTCCACTCCAGCCGCGCGGTCTTCGCGCTGACCAGCACCTCGCTCTGCACCCGTTCGGCGGCGTCGAACCTGCCGTTGTGGTCGAAGTCGATCCAGCCGGCCAGGGTGGCCGGCCCCGGACCGGGACTGACCGGGACGGTGAGGTCGTAGTACCGCCCGATCGCCGCCTCGGCCGGGAACTGCACGGTCGGATCGGCACCCTGGTACTCGCCGCGCCCGGGCTGGAGCGCGGGCGGCGCCGGGTTGGCCCAGGGGCTGCGGCGGGCCGCGCCGCCGTCCACCTCGACCATCGGCTGGGCCCGTTCGCGCAGTTCGGCCGGCTCCTGCGGGGTCAGGTCGCCCGGGGGCAGCAGCGGGTGCAGCGAGGCGGCGGCCAGCACCGGGCGGGCCCCGGCGACCCCGGCGGCGGTCCGCCCGAGGAAGACGTCCGAGACCAGGTGCGAGGCGTTGCCGTACCCCTGCGGGGCGGTGCCGACGCCCTCGTCGAGCGTCACGGTGTACGCCTGCGCCAGCGGTGCGGGGGCGGTGGTCGAGCCCTCCCGCGCGGTGCTGCGCTGTTCGACCCGGAAGGTCACGGTGCTGACGGTGCCGGAGAGTTCGAGCGTGCCGCTGCCGAGACCGGTGCCGTCGGCGGCACCTTCGCCGGTCGGGGTCAGGGCGTTGTCACCGACCGTCCAGCCGGCCCAGTCGGTGCGGGCGACCAGGCTGGGGGCGCTCGGCGAACCGCCGGTGACGGTCAGTCGGCTCGCCGTGCCGGTGGTGCCGCCCTTGCCGGTGGCCAGCGCGGCCAGTCCGCTCAGGTGCAGCCGGGGGTTGCGGACGGCGCGGCCGAAGGACAGCTGGAGGGTACCGAGGGTGCGCCAGGAACCGTCGGCCACCGGGCGTTCCACCCCGAGTTCGAAGCCGGTGGCCGGGTCGCCGCCGCGCAGCCCGTCGGCGTATCCCGGGCCGCCGGTGGCGAGCTTTCCGGGGACGGTGCGAACCGTGACGCCGGGGAGGGGGGCGAAGTCGAACTGGATTCCGAGGCCGGAGGGCAGCACGGCCCGGCGCTCGGCGGTCCAGGAATCCGGGGTCTGCTGGGCTTCGGCGGCCGGCCCGAGCAGGGTGGTATTCCAGCCGAGGAGCAGCCCGGCGGCCGTGATCGCGGCCATTCTCCGGGTGATTCCGTGGCGTCGGGGTGATCTCGTCGCCGGCCGGCCCGAGCTGGTGGCTGACGACTCGGCGGCGTGGGAGGACTGTCGGCTCATCCGGCTCTCCTTCGTCTCGGCCGCCAACCGGCGCGGCAGGCATAAGTTCTGACAAAACGGAATCACGATCTGGAGTCCGTCATACCGTGACACCGCGATGAATGCCCCAGTGCTACCCGATTGGCGGTCACTCGTCCGGCAGCCTAGGAAGCTGACCGGCCATCCGTTTTCAGCCACTCGGGGTTGGCGGTCAACCGGTCGTTACTGTCCGGCGCTTGACCGTTCATTACTGATACCTGTTCGAATAATTCGCAGCTTGCGTACAATCTGCGCGGTGTCCTTCGACCCAGCGGTCATCCGCGCCAGCTTCGCCGTCGTCGAACGCCGGGCCGACCAGCTGGTCAAGTACTTCTACGTGCACCTGTTCGCACACAGCCCGGAGCTCCGGCGGCTCTTCCCGAAGGATCTGACCGAACAGCGCGACCGCCTGTTCCACGCGCTGACCCAACTCGTGCTCCAGGCTCGAACAGCCGGGCCGGCTCACCGAGTACCTGCGCGCGCTCGGCCGGGACCACCGGAAGTTCCAGGTCGCCGCCGAGCACTACCCCGCCGTCGGGGCCAGCCTGCTCGCCGCCCTGCGGCACTTCTCCGGCCACTCCTGGACCCAGGAGATCGAGAAGGCCTGGTCCGAGGCGTACACGGTGATCTCGCAGACCATGCTGGACGGCGCCAGGGCCGCCGCCCGGAGCCCGGTCCGGTGGGAGGCCGAGGTGACGCACCGTCGGCGCGCGGCGGCCGACCTGGTGGTGCTCACCCTCCGGCCGGACCACCCGTACCCCTACACGGCGGGCCAGTACCTCTCGCTCTGCTCGCCCCGGCTCCCCCGGCTCTGGCGCCCGTACACGATCGCGGGCGCGCCGCGCCCCGACGGCACCCTGGAGCTGCACGTCCGCCGGGTGTTCGGCGGGCAGCTGAGCAGCCTGCTGGTGAACGACGTGCTACCGGGCGAGACCCTGCTGCTCGGTCCGCCGATCGGCGACACGGTGCTCGACCAGCGTTCCGACCGGCCGCTGCTGGCGGTGGCCGGGGGCACCGGCTGGGCCACCGTCAAGGCACTGATCGAGCAGTTGGCGCGCGGCCGGGAGCGGGCCGCCACCGTCTTCCTGGCCGCCCGGCAGGACGCCGACCAGTACGACCTGCCGGCCGTCCGGGCGCTGGTGGCCGAACACGCCTGGCTGGAGGTGGTGCTGGCGGCCCCCGAGGACGGCGCCGAACGGGAGGCGGCGGTCGACCTGCTGCGGACCGGCCTGCGGGACGGCGCCGACTGGTCCGGCCACGACATCTACCTGAGCGGCCCGCCGGACCTCGCGCCCGAACTCGCCGAGCTGCTGGTCGAACTGCACGCCGAGCCCGAGCTGATCCGGTACGACCCGGCGCCGCTCACCGCGCGCAGCGGGCGGCCGCTCTCCTCCTCCGAGTGGTTCCTCACGCCCCGGTCCGCACCGTGGGTCAGGTAGCGGCCCGGTGGGCCGGGAACGGCGAAGGCCCCGGGTGGGTCACCCGGGGCCTTCGATCTGTGCGCTCAGCAGGATTCGAACCTGCAACCTCTTGATCCGTAGTCAAGTGCTCTATCCGTTGAGCTATGAGCGCTCGGGCGACCCAACGTGCGGGCCGCAGAGCGGTGGTGCGTGGTGCGCTCAGCAGGATTCGAACCTGCAACCTCTTGATCCGTAGTCAAGTGCTCTATCCGTTGAGCTATGAGCGCTCGCCCTGTGCGGCCTGGGCCTTGCGGGGCGGTGCGGGGACAACATTACATGACCCTCGACCTGGGGCGAAATCGTTTGCCCGGGGGTACGGCAGGAGCCCCGCCGGTCAGTGACCGACGGGGCTCCAGTGGCGGAGGCTGAGGGATTTGAACCCTCGATGGGCTTGAAGGCCCAAACCGCATTAGCAGTGCGGCGCCATAGACCGGACTAGGCGAAGCCTCCTCCACGACGGATCGCACCGACCAGCGGTGCACTCCGTGCGACTGAGATGATGCCACAACCCCGAGGCCTGACACCAACCACCGACAACGTTACCGGCCGGGTCGTCCACGGCGCAAAGAAGAATGAGATACTCCAGTCTCCCGAGGAGAGCGCGAGCCGCCGGTCGCACGCCGTGACGCAAGCCGTGAGGAGACCTGTCGACGTGAGCAGCAGGCCGATCCGAGGCGCTGCTCGCCTCGCCGCCATACTCGACGCACTGCCCGACGCACTGCTGCTGGTGAACAGCAACGGCACCGTCGTGGACGCCAACTCCGCCGCCGTCCAGGCGCTGCAGACCCCCGGCACCTCGCTGGTCGGGATGGGCGTGCTGGACCTGCTGCCCGAGTTCGACCCGAGCCGGATCCCCGGCTCGATGCGGCCCGCCCCGCGCGAGCCCGAGGGTCTGGACCGGCCGGTCCGGATGACCGCGCGGCGCACGGACGGCTCGACCTTCCCGGTCGAGGTCTCCGGCAACGACTTCACGGACGACGGCGAGGAGCGCGGCGGCTCCGGCTACAGCTCGCGCTTCCCCCAGGACGGCGGCTCCGCCGGTGAGCTGCTGCTCCTGCTGGTCCGCGACCTGAGCAGCCGGCTCGGGGTCGAGGCCGAGCTGCGCAGGCAGCACAAGCAGACCGAGATGATCCTGCGGGCCGCCGCCGAAGGCGTGCTCGGGGTGGACCTCGAGGGACGGGTGGTGCTGGTCAACCCGGCCGCCGCGCACATCCTCGACTACCGGGCCAGCGAACTGGGCGGCCGCGAGCTGCACCCGCTGATCCAGCACTCGCAGGCGGACGGCAGCCCGCTGGCCCTGGAGGGCTCGGCGCTGCTGGACACCCTGACCTCCGGCCGCAAGCACCGGGTCAGGGGCGCGGTGCTCTGGCGCAAGGACGGGCGGCCGGTGACGGTCGACCTGACCACCGCCCCGGTCCGGGACGGCGACCAACTGGTCGGCGCGGTGATGACGTTCACCGACCGGACCAGGGAGCTGGCGCTGGTCGCCCGGAACGAGCATCTGACGGCCGTTCTGGAGAGCGAGCTGGGCAGCGCGCTGGACACCCTGCACCGCCGGATCGACGCGCTGGCCGCCGACCCGGCCGGGCAGCTCTGGCCGGAGGCCAACTGGACCCTGCGGCGGCTGGCCGACGAGTGCCGCCGGTTCGGCACCCTGATCGACGGGGTGCTGGACCACCAGCGGTTCGAGACCGAGACCGAGAACGGCCAGCAGGAGCTGGACCGCCGCCCGGTCGGGCTGGACAAGGTGGTCCAGCGCGCCGTCGAGCAGGCGGGCGAACTGGTCGGCGCGGGCCGGGTCAGGTACTCGGTGCACGCGGCGGGCGTCGAGGTGGTCGCCGACCGCGAGCGGCTCGCCCGGGCACTGGCCCACCTGGTCGCGGACGTCAGCGGCGTGGCGCTCTCGCTGGACACCCCCGGCACGACGGCCGGTCCGGACGGGCCGGCCGAGGCACCGATGGTGGTGCTGGCCGCCGCCCAACGCGGCGAGGTCGCCCGGATCGAGGTGCGCGGGCCGTCCCGGGCCGTCAACCCGGTCCACCTGCCGATCGCCCGGAGCACCGTCGAGCGGCACGACGGGGTGCTCCAGCGGCACGAACTGCCGTCCCGGGCCGGCACCACGTACGTGGTGGAACTCCCGCTCGACCCGGCCACGGTGACCGGGCCGCGCGCGGTGGGGCAGCACCACGTGCCCAAGGAGACCGACACCGCGATGCTGCCGGACCTGCCCGAGGTCCCCCCGGCCGAGGTCGCGGAGGCCAAGGAGCCGGTGGCCGAGGCCGTCCCGGCGCGCGGCACCGACGAACAGCCGGCCGAGCAGCGGGTCGAGCAGCGTGCGGAGGCCGAGCCGAGCGGCCCGACGGACCGTCAGGCCGAGCCCGCCCGGGGTCCGATCGCCCTCGGCCCCGGCCCGGCGCCGGAACCGCCGGCCGCCGGACCGGTCGTCGAGCCGGCCGTGGCCGAGGAGGAGCCCGGGCGGGTCGGACGCCGCCGTCGGGGGCTGCCGGAGTCGCTGTCGATCCCCGGGGTGCCCGACCCCGGCACGCCGGTCTACCCCGGCCTCGAACTGGCGCTGCCCGCACCCGCCGAGGTGCCGCCCGTCCCGACCGAACCGCCGGCCGTCCAGCCGACCGGTCGGCGTCGGCGGCTCGCGCTGCCCACCCAGGCGGAGCCGAGCCCCGCGCCTGCGCCCTCCCCCAAGGTGCCGACCCGCCGGGCGCTCGAACTCCCGTCCGGGGAGAGCCGCCCCGAACCGCCCGTCGAACCGCCCGTCGAGCAGCCGGCCGAACAGCCGAGGCCGGTCGGCAGCGGGCTCGGCGAGCTGACCCCGCCGCGCCCGTCCGGTGGCTTCGCCGGGGCGTTCCCGAACGCCTTCCCGCAGCAGTCCACTCCGGTCGAGCGCCCCGCGCTGCCCGCCCTGGCCGGCGCGCCGGAGCAGGGTGGCGAGCCCCCGGCGCCCGTCGAACCCCGTACGCCCCCGCGCCCGACCGCCGAACTCGCCCTGGCCGGGCCGGAGTCGGCACCGACCGGGGCCGACGACCCGCCGACCATGGTGGTGCCGACGGTGGACGGCGGCCCGCGCCGACTGCTGGTCTGGCCCGAACCCGACCCGTCCACCAAGCAGGCCCTCCAGGACCGCGGCTACCGACCGGTGATCGTCCGCTCCCGCGAGGAGGTGGACGCCCAGGTGTCCGCCTACCCCGCCGCGCTCTTCGTCGACCCGCTGACCGGGCCGATCACCCGCACCGCGCTGCAGTCGCTGCGCACCGCCGCGCTCAACAGCCGGGTGCCGGTGCTGGTCACCGCCGGCCTGGGCCAGGCCACCCGGGACGCCGCGTACGGGGCCGACCCGGCCGTCCTGCTCCGGGCGCTGGCGCCCAAGGACAGCGAGAACCACTCCTCCCGGGTGCTGCTGGTCGAGTCCGACCCGGACATCGCGGCCGCGCTGATCGCCGGCCTGGAGCGGCGCGGCATGCACGTCGAGCACGCCACCGACGAGAACGACGCGGTCTCCCGGGCCAGCAGCGTGCAGCCGAACCTGGTGGTGATGGACCTGCTGCAGATCCGGCGCCGCCGGGTCGGCCTGCTCGACTGGCTGCGCGCCAACGACCGGCTGCACCGCACCCCGCTGGTCGTCTACACCTCGGTCGACCTCGACCCGCAGGAACTGCCCCGGCTGCGGACCGGCGAGACCGTGCTCTTCCTCGCCGAACGCTCCACCTCCGAGGACGTCCAGTCCCGCATCGTCGACCTGCTCGGCCGGATCGGTTCACTCGCCGAGGTGGGCGCCGCGCGCAGCTGAGCCGTCCAGCAGGTCCCGGGCCCGGGTGAGGTAGCCCGCCTGGAAGCGGCTCTCCGCACCGAGCTGCTCGAACAGGTCGGCGATGTACTTGCGGCAGGTCCGCAGGGAGACGCCGAGCCGGCGGGCGATGGTCTCGTCCCGCAGACCCTCGCTGAGCATGGTGAGAATGGCCAGCTCGACGCCCTCGCGCACCCCACCGTCCGCGAGAGCCGGGCTGTACGGGGCGCCCATCTGCCAGTTGCGGTCGAAGGCGGTGCAGAGGAAGGCGACCGTGGACGGATCCCGGATCACGGCGGCCCCTCCCTTGACCTGCGAGTGCGGGAGGAAGACCACCTCCCGGTCGAAGGCGATCATCCGGCCGAACAGCTCGACCTGGGTGCGCACCTGGGCACCGATCGCGGTGGCCTGCTCGACGTAGACCTGGGTCGGGGCATGGTGACGCGAAGTGTGCTGGTAGAGCGTGCGCATCCGCACGCCGCGCTCGATCATCGCCAGGTCCCTGGCGATGGACTGCTCCAGCTCCGCGGCCGGACGCCCCCCGCCCGGCTGCGAGGTCATCACCTCCGAACGGCAGGCGTCACTCGCCTCCTCCAGCATCTCGATCACCCGGTCCAGTGACTCGACGAGCTCCAAGGGTGCTTCTCTGGCGGCCTCCTGGACACCCGTCGCGTACAGCGCATTGAGCGAGTCCACGGTGTCCCAGATCGAGAAGATGCCGGCCAGGCCCCGGCGGAGCCTGGACTCGGTGGCGGCCACCTCGGCGCTGGCCAGCTGGGGGTCGACGGGCCTCCAGCCGGGCGGCCCGCCGTTGGGCTGGTCGTCGCCGTCCAGGCTGATCAGTGGCACGGCCGCCAGCAGCTCCAGCGAGCGGGCGACCCGCTCGGGGGAGATGCCCAGACCGACAGCAGCGTCCTCGGCCACCAGACAGCCGTGGGTGACGGCCCATCCGTAGACCTGCATGTCCTCGGCCTGCAGGTCCTGCAGCCGGGCCATGATGTCCGATTTAGGAGTGTTATTCACTCTTTGGTCGCCCTTCATCTTGGTGCAGCTCACCATCATGCGGCCTTTCGAGCTGGACCGCGACCTGCCAATTCCCGATGCTTGAGACATGGCCGAACGGGGCGATCCCCCGAGGGCCTTTGCACCGAATCATGGGGGAATAAAAAATGAGCGTCACCCGCAAGCGAATCATCATGCTCTCCGCCGCCCTGGCAGGCGCGCTGGCCCTGGCCCTGGCCGCGACCGTGACCACCGCCGAGCAGCCCGGAAGCCCGTCCACGGTCGTCTCGGCCACCGGGCTCGGCCTCCCCGACACCGGCTGGAGCTAGTCGCCCGCTGCTGCCGCGACGATATCGCGGCAGCAGCGCCGGAACGCGGCAGCGCGGTAGCGGACGACCGGTCGGCCACCGCGGATTATTAATCAGCATGAATGCAGCACGACAGCAATGTGTCCAGATTTACCGGACCCTATCTGTCATGTCCACGGCTAATGGTTTCCAAGAATTCGGAGTTGGTTCCGGTGTCAGTCCAGAACACGTTCGCCGGGCGCGTCGACGCCACCGAGATCAGGGCTCTGGTGACGGACGTCCTCGGCGTCGAGGTACCGGGGGAGGGCTCGTTCATCGGACACGGCGGCGACTCGTTCCACGCGGTGGTGATCGTCTCCCGGATCGAGGAGCAGTGGGGCGTCGAGGTCGAGTTCCTCGACGTCCTCGACTCCACCCCGGACGGGCTGACCGAGACGGTGAACACCGCGCTGAGCGGTCCCGCCCAGCAGTAGAACGAAGGAGTGGCGGCCCGCCGCCGAGATCATGAACGGATCACTGTCATTCGGTCCGAGCACCGCCATCCCCACCGCCGCCACCGCGCACCACGCGGTGCTGGCGGTGGCCGCGCGGACGCCGGACGCGCCCGCGCTGCGGGCGGGCGGACGCGTCGTCAGCTACCACGAACTCGTGGAACGGGCGCGCGCCGTACAGCTGACGCTAAGTCACCTGGGTCTCCGGCCCGGCTCGTTCGTCCCCGTCCTCGCCCGTCCCGGGGAGGCGTTCACGGTGGCGGCGCTGGGCGTCCTGCTGGCGGGCGGCGCCTACGCCGCGCTCGACCCGCAGTGGCCCGCCGAGCGCGTCAACGGGGTCGTCGACGATCTGGCCGCCGCGTTCGTGCTGGACACCACCGGTGCGGGCCTGGCGTCGGCCGCGGTACCCGTCGTCGCACTGCCCGGTGCCGCGCTCGCCCACGGCGGCCGACCCCACGGCGCCCGCCCCGGAGCGGGCGCGGCACCGGTCGCCGACCTCGCGCCGGTGGAGACCGGCGCCGACGCGCCGGCCTGTGTCTTCTTCACCTCCGGCTCGACCGGCCGGCCCAAGGGCGTGGCCGTCCCGCACCGGGCGGTGCTCCGCAGCTTCCTCGACGGCGGCTACGCGGACCTCGGCCCGGACACCGTCATGCCGCTGGTGGCGGCACCGTACTGGGACGCCGGGGCGCTGGAGATCTTCGGCCCGCTGCTCAACGGCGGCTGCGCGGTGGAGGTCCCGGACGGTCTGCTGACCCCGGCCGGGCTCCGCCGACTGATCCGGGAGGACGGGGTCAACACCCTGTTCCTGACCAGCTCGCTGGCGAACCTGATCCTGGACGAGGACCCCGGCGCCTTCACCGGCGTCCGCCATCTGATGGTCGGCGGCGAGCGGGTCTCCCCGTCCCACCTCGCGACCTTCCTGGCCGAGCACCCCGGCGTCCGGCTGAGCAACTGCTACGGCCCGGTCGAGTCGATGGTGTTCGCCACCACCCACGACGTGTCCGCGGCCGACCTCGACGCGGCCGACGGCATCCCGATCGGCACCGCGATCCGCAACACCGTGCTGGCCGTACTGGACGCCGAGGGTGGCCTCGCCCCGGTCGGCCAGGTCGGCGAACTGCTGATCGGTGGCGACGGGTTGGCACTCGGCTACGTCAACCGGTCGGAGGAGAACGCCAAGCGCTTCGATGTCCTGGAACTGCCGGGCCGGGAACCGCTGCGGGTCTACCGGACGGGCGACCTGGTCCGGATGACGGCCGACGGTCGGCTCAGCTACCTCGCCCGCGCCGACCGGCAGTTCAAGGTGCGCGGCCACCGGATCGAACCGGGTGAGGTGGAGCGGGTGCTGGGCGCCCTGGACGGCGTCCGGGAGTGCTTCCTGCTGCCGGTCCGCACGGCCGAGGGCACCGTCACCGGCACCGTCTGCGCCTACACCGCCGAACCGGGACCGGCCCTGACGGCCGAGGAGTTGAGCCGCCTGAGCGCGGCCGCGCTGCCCTCGTACCTGCGGCCCGACCGGTTCGTCCGGCTCGACGCCCTCCCGCTCGGGCCGACCGGGAAGGCCGACCTGCGGGCCGTCGAACAGTTGGTCGGCCCGGTGGAGCCGACCGGGGCGCCCGCACCCGGACCGGGACCGGACGGGTCACCGGCGCTGCGTGCGGTCCGCGAGATCCTCGGCGTGCCCTGGCTCGGCCCGGACCAGGACCTGCTGTCCTTCGGCGCCAACTCGCTCCAGATGCTGCGGATCGCCGCCCGGCTGTCCGTCCTGCTGGACACCGAGTTCTCCGCCCGGGACGTCTACCGGCACAGCACTGTCGTCGCCCTGGAGCGACTGGCCGCCCGCCGACCCGGGCGCACGGCTTCGCGTCCTGGCCGCACCGACGGCCAACTCTCGTCCGGCGAGCGCAGGTTCTGGATCGCCGAGCAGCTGGCGCCCGGCGCACCCGGCCACGTGGCGATGAGCCGGATCGAGGTCTCCGGGCCGATCGACGCCGAACGCCTGGAGCGGGCGTTGGCCGCGGTCGCCGCCGCACACCCCGCGCTGCGGACCACCTTCCCGCTCGACCGGAGCCGACCGCACCGGGCCGTGGCCGCGCACCCCGCACTGCCGCCGCTGCTCCGTCGTCCCGGCTCGGGCGAGAGCGAACTCATTTCGCTCACCGATGAGTTGGCTGCCGCCGTGCACGACCTGGCGAACGGCCCGCTGCTCGCCGCCGGTCTGCTGACGGAACGTGCCGACCGGCACACCCTGCTGATCGCCGTGCACCACGCGGTGTACGACGCGCACTCGGAGCAGGTCCTGCTCGGCGACCTCGCCGCCGCCTGGGACGGCGCGGCACTGCCGCCGGCCGCCGGGCCCCCGGCCGCCGGGCCGGCCGACGACGACGCCGACCGGGCTTTCTGGAAAGCTGAGTTGGCGGGCCTGGCGCCCCTGGCACTGCCGGTGGCCGCACCGGACCTGCGGCGGCTCTGGACCGCCCCGGTGACCGGGCAGCCGATCGCGCTTCCCGCCGGGACGGCCGGGCTGCTCCGGGCGGCGGCCGTCCGCCACCGCACCCCCGCGCTCACCCTGCTGCTCGCCTCCTGGTGGCGGGCGCTCTCCGGCTGGACCGGCCAACTCGACCTGGCCATCGGCACCGTGGTCGCCGACCGGGCCCCGGCGGACGAGCGGACCATCGGGTACCTGGCCAACGGCCTGCCCATCCGAGTGCCCGGACACCCCGGCGCGTCCGGCCCGGAGCTGCTCGCCCTGGTCGGCGACCGGCTGCTGGCGGCATTCGCCCACGCCGCACTGCCCACCGACCGGATCGCCGCGCTGGCACCGCGACCACCGGCCGGGCGGTCCCCGCTCTACCAGACCATGCTCGTGCTCCAGCGGGTCGGCGCCCCGGTGCGGCTCGGCGCCGCCACCCTGCGCCCCCGGCCGGCCCCGCCGCTGGGTCCGCAGACCGAACTCTGCTGCGAGCTGTGGGAGGACGGCGACGAGCTGACGGGTGCGCTGCACGTGCCGCTCGGCCTGCTGCCGCCGGACACCCTCGCCCTGCTCACCGGCCTCTTCGCATCCGAGCTGAACCTGCTGCTCACCAAGGACCCGACATGACCGACACCTTCACCGAGCCCGCCCCCGACCACACCGCCGTCGCCGGTGCGGCCCCCGGCCTCCCGCTCTCCTCCACCCAGGAGCGGATGTGGTTCGAGGAGCAGCTGCGGCCCGGCGGCACGGCCTACCTGATGCCGGTGATCTCCCGGGTCGACGGTCCGCTCGACCCGGCCGCCCTGCAGCACGCGGTGGACACCGTGGTGGCCCGGCACTCCGCGCTGCGCACGGTCTTCGCCGACCTGGACGGCACCCCCGTCCAGCAGGTGCTGCCGACGGTCGAGGCGCCGGTGGCCGTGCTGGACCTCCGGGAGCTGCCGGACGCCGCCGAGGCCGGCCGGGAGGCCGCGCTGCGGGAGGCCCGGCGGCCGTTCGACCTGACCGAGGGGCCGCTGCTGCGGGTGCTGGTGATCCGCACCGCCGAGCAGCAGCAGCTGCTGGTGGTGACGGTCCATCACCTGGTGTTCGACGGGACCTCGTTCGGCCTGTTCTTCGCCGAGCTGTCGGCGGCCTACCGGGCCGCGCTGGCCGGCGGGCAGCCGGAGCTCCCGCCGGTCCGCCGCCAGTTCGTCGAGGCGGTCGACGCCGACCGCGAGCAGCTCACCCCCGAGGCGTTGGACGGCCTGCTCGGCTGGTGGCGGGAGTACCTCGACGAGACGCCCCGGGTACTCGAACTGCCCACCGACCGGCCCCGTCCGGCCGTCCGGAGCCACCCCGGAGCCCAGCAGCGGCTGTTGCTGGACGCCACGGTCAGCGCCGGGGTGCGCGAGCTCGGCCGGACCCACGAATGCACCCTGTTCATGACGGCGCTGTCGGCCTTCGGCGTGGTGCTCTCCCGGCAGACCGGCCTGCCCGAGCTGCTGGTGGGCACCCCCGTCTCCACTCGCCGGGCCGGGGACCACCGCGTCCTGGGCTGCTTCCTCAACACCCTCCCCGTCCGGCTGGACCTCGGGGCCGACCCGTCCTTCGCCGAGCTGCTCGGCCGGGTCAGGCACAGCGCGCTGGAGGCGTTCGCCCACCAGCGGGTGCCGTTCCAGCAGCTGGCCGCCGACCGCGCCACGGACCGCGACCCCGGGCGGAACGGCCTGGTCCAGGTCTTCTTCAACGTGCTGCCGCCGGCCGCACCGCTGGAGCTGCCCGACTGCTCGGTCGAGCAGCTGCCGTTCCCCGAGATCGACAGCAAGTTCGACCTGACCCTCTATGTCTCCACGGTGGACGGGCAGTTGGCCCTCGACGCGGTGTACGACGCGGAGCTGTACGAGGCCGAGCGGGTGACCGACCTGCTGGAGCAGGTCGGCCTGGTGCTGGCCCAGGCCGTCGCCGAGCCGGCCCGCCCAGTCGGTGCCTTCGCCCTCGCCACCGCCCGCGCCACCGCGCTCACCCCCGACCCGACCCTCGAACTGCCCGCCGGCTACCCGGGATCGGTGCTGGATCGGCTGGCCGCGCACGCCCGTCGGCAGCCCGACCGGCCCGCCCTGATCGGCCCGGACCGCAGCTGGACGTACCGCGAGCTCGCCGAGCAGACCGACCGGACGGCCGCGCGGTTGCTCGCCCACGGCGTCCGCCCCGGCGACGTGGTGGCGGTGCAGGCGACCCGTGACCCGGCCGTCGTGGTGGCACTGCTCGCGACCCTGCGCGCCGGGGCGGCCTTCGCGATCCTGGACGCCGACTACCCGGCAGCCGAACTCGCCCTGCGGGCCGCCGAACTGAAGCCGGTCGCATGGATCTCGGCCGCCCCCGGCCGGGCCGTCGAGAGCTTCATGACCGGCCCGGTGATCCCGTTCGACGCCACGGGTGACCCGCTGCCCGCTCCGGTCGGGCCGACCGCCGGGGACCTGGCCTACGTCAGCTTCACCTCCGGCACCACCGGGCGCCCCCAGCGGGTGCTCGGCGACCACGGCCCGCTCGCGCACTTCCTCGACTGGTACACCCGGACCTTCGCACTCGGCCCCGAGGACCGGTTCTCGGTGCTCTCCGGCCTCGGCCACGACCCCTTCCTGCGCGATGTGCTCGCGCCGCTCTGGGCCGGCGCCGGCGCCGTCTTCCCCGGCGCCGATCTGCGGGACACCGCCGCGCTGGCCGAGTCGCTGCGCCGGGACCGGATCACCGTCACCCACCTGACCCCCGCGCTGGGGGCCGCACTGGCCGCCGCGGACGGCGCGGGCTGGCCCGTCCTGCGGCTGGCCGGCTTCGGCGGCGACGTGCTCGGCCACCACACCGTGCGGGACTGGGCGGCGCTCGCCCCGGCCGCCGACCTGCTCAACCTGTACGGCGCCACCGAGACCCCGCAGGCCGTCTCGGTGCACCTGGCCCGGCGGGCCGGGCAGCCCGCGCCGGGCGGCGCCGGCCCGGTGCCGCTCGGCCCCGGGATCGACCAGGTACAGCTGCTGGTACTGGCCGGTAACCGGCCCGCCGCGATCGGCGAGATCGGTGAACTCGTGGTCCGCACGCCGCACTTGGCGCGCTACGGCGAGGGCACCGGCGGGTTCGGCCGGAGCCCGTTCGCGGCCGCCGGTCCCGACCCGGTCTACCGCACCGGCGACCTGGCCCGGCTGCGCCCCGACGGCCTGATCGACCACCTCGGCCGGGCCGACCACCAGGTCAAGATCCGCGGCCACCGGGTCGAACCTGCCGAGATCGAGGCCGCGTTGACCGCGCAGCCGACCGTCCGGCAGGCCGTGGTGCTGGCCGTGCCGGAACGCTCCGGCGGCCACCGGCTGGTCGGCTACCTGGCCACCGGCGGCCTCCGGCCCGACCTGGCCGGGCTGCGGGCCGAGCTGGCCGCCGCACTGCCCGAGCACAAGGTGCCGTCCGCCTTCGTCGTGCTGGACGAGCTGCCGCTCACCGCGAACCGGAAGACCGACCGGGCCGCGCTGCGCCGACTGGGCCGCGAGGAGGCCGCGGTCGGCCGGTACGTGGCTCCGGCCGGGGAGCTGGAGGAGCAGCTCACCGGGATCTGGCGGGAGGTGCTGGGCCGCGAGCGGATCGGCAGCCGGGACAACTTCTTCGCGATCGGCGGCCACTCGCTGCTGCTCAGCCAGGTGCTGGTGCGCGTCCGCCGCACGCTGGGCGTCGCCCTGTCGCTGCGCGAGCTGTTCCAGCACCCGACCGTCGCCGGGCTGGCCGCCCTGGTCGAGCGGACGGGCCGGGGCACGGGCGCCGAGCGGCCGGTCCCCCGGTCCGACGAGCACGCACCGGCGCCGCTGTCCTGGACCCAGGAGCGGCTCTGGCTGGAGGAGCAGCTGCGCCCAGGTGATACCGCGTACAACATGCCGTTGGTACTGAAGGTGCGCGGGCCGCTTGACCTCGGGGCCCTACAGGTCGCGGTGGACGCCGTACTGCGTCGTCACGCGGTGCTGCGGACCGGCTTCACGTCGGCCGGCGGAGCTCCGGTCCAGCAGCCCACGCCGGGGGCGAAGGTGACGGTGCGTGAGGTGGACCTGCGCACCGCGCCCGACCCGGCCGGGGCGGCGCTGGCCGAGGCGATGCGGGAGACCAAGCGGCCCTTCGACCTGGCCGTCGGCCCGCTGCTGCGGGCGCTGGTGCTGCGCAGCGGCGCGGAGGAGCAGCTGCTGGTCCTGACGGTGCATCACATTGTGTTCGACGGCTGGTCGTTCGGCGTGCTGCTCGACGACCTCTCCCGGGCCTACCGGGCGGCCCTGGCCGACGGTGCGGCGGAGCTCGGCTCCGGGCTGCAGTTCGCCGACGTGGCCCGCTGGCAGCGGGCCGAGCCGGACGGCGACGCGGCGGCCGAGCTGCTCGCCGGGTGGACGGCGCAGCTGGCCGGGGTACCGACCGTGCTGGAGCTCCCCACCGACCGGCCCCGACCCGCCGTCCAGGCGCACCGTGGCGCGCGCCGCCGGCTGGTGCTGGAGCCGGCCGTGTCCGAGCGGCTGCGCGAGCTGTCGCTGCGGAGCGGCGGCACGCTGTTCATGACGCTGCTCTCCGCGTTCGGCGTGGTGCTCTCGCGTTACACCGGCCAGGACCACCTGCTGGTCGGCACCCCGGTGGCCAACCGGGAGCGGGCCGAGTTCGAGGACCTGGTCGGCTGCTTCCTGAACACCGTGCCGGTCCGGCTCGACCTGCACGGCGAGCCCGGGTTCGACGAGGTGGTCCGCCGGGTCACCGACAGCGCGCTGGCCTCCTTCGCCCACCAGGAGCTGCCGTTCGGCAAGCTGGTGGCCGAGCTCGCGCCGGAGCGTGACCTCTCCCGGAGCCCGCTGGTCCAGGTGCTGTTCGCGCTGCAGAACGTCCGGCTCGGCGGCTTCGAGGCGCCCGGGGTGACCAGCGAGCTGGTCGAGGTGTCGGAGGCGAACAGCCAGTTCGACCTGAACCTGCGGATGCTGGACACCGGCGAGGAGATCCTCGGCTGGCTGGACTACGACACCGACCTGTTCGACCCCGCGACGATCGAGCGGCTGATCGGGCACCTCACCAACGTGCTGGCCGCCGTGGCGGCCGACCCCGCCGTGCCGGTGGCCACCGTTGAGCTGCTGGGCCGGGCCGAGCGCCACCGGGTGGTGCGGGAGTGGAACAGCACCGCCGTCGGCTGGGACCTGGAGCGCACCCTCACCTCGCTGCTGGAGGAGCAGGCCGAGCGCTCCCCCGAGCGGACCGCGGTGCGCATCGGCGGGCAGCAGGCGAGCTACGCCGAGCTGCACCGGCGGGCCAATCGACTGGCCTGGCGGCTGCGCGAGCTCGGGGTCGGCCCCGACGTGGTGGTCGGCGTGCACCTGGAGCGCTCGGTCGAGCTGATGGTCGCCCTGCTGGCGGTGCTCAAGGCGGGCGGCGCCTATCTGCCGCTCGACCCCGGCTACCCGCAGGAGCGGCTGGAGTTCATGCTCACCGACTCCGGCGTACCGGTGCTGCTCACCGGCGCCGACGGCGCGGCGGACGCACCGGCCGCCGACGGCGTCACGGTGATCCGGGTCGGCCCCGAGGCCGGGGCCGGGTACCCGGGGCACGCCCCGGAGCCGACCGCCGGTCCGGACCACATCGCGTACGTGATCTACACCTCCGGCTCCACCGGCCGCCCCAAGGGTGTCCAGGTGCCGCACCGGGGGATCGTCAACCGCCTGCTGTGGATGCAGGACGCCTACCGGCTCGGCGCGGACGACACGGTGCTGCAGAAGACGCCGATCAGCTTCGACGTCTCGGTCTGGGAGCTGTTCTGGCCGCTGCTGGCCGGGGCCGGGATGGTGCTGGCCGAGCCCGGCGGACACCGCGACCCGGACTACCTGGCAGGGCTGATCCAGCGCGAGCGGGTGACGGTGTGTCACTTCGTCCCGCCGATGCTGGAGACCTTCCTGACCGCCGCCGCGGCGCCGGACTGCCACTCGCTGCGGCTGGTGGCGTGCAGCGGCGAGGCACTGCCGGCCGAGCTGGCCCGGCGCTTCCACCGCGCCCTGCCGACCGCCGCCCTGGAGAACCTCTACGGGCCCACCGAGGCGTCCGTGGACGTCACCCGGTGGTCCAGCCGCCCCGGCTGGACCAAGCCCACCGTGCCGATCGGCGCGCCGATCGCCAACACCCGGGTGTACGTGCTGGACCGCTCGATGGCCCCGGCCCCGATCGGGGTGCCGGGCGAACTCTTCCTGGGCGGTGTGCAGTTGGCGCGGGCCTACGGCGGCCGGCCGGAGCTGACCGCCGACCGCTTCGTACCGGACCCGTTCGCCGAGCCCGGTGCCCGCCTCTACCGGACCGGCGACCTGGCCCGCTGGCGGCCCGACGGCACGGTGGAGTACCTCGGCCGGATCGACCACCAGGTCAAGGTGCGCGGCTTCCGGATCGAACTCGGCGAGATCGAGGCGGCGCTGGCCGGACAGCCGGGCGTCGGCCAGGCCGTGGTGATCGTCCGGGAGGACGAGCCGGGCGACCGGCGGATCGTCGCCTACCTGACGCCGACCGCCGACGGCGGCCCGGTGCCCGACCGGGCCGCGCTGCGGGCCGGGATCGGGCGGCTGCTGCCCGACTACATGGTGCCCGGTGCGTTCGTCGCGCTGCCCGCGCTGCCGCTGAGTCCCAACGGCAAGGTGGACCGCCGGGCGCTGCCGGTGCCCGACCGGGACCGGTCCTCGACCGCCGGGTACACCGCGCCGCGCGAGGGCACCGAGCAGCAGCTCGCCGAGCTCTGGCAGCAGGTACTGCGGCTGGACCGGGTCGGCGCCACCGACAACTTCTTCGAGATCGGCGGCGACTCCATGCACGCCGTCCGGGTCGTCGGCCTCGCCCGCGAGCAGGGCCTCGACCTCCCGCTGACCGAACTGTTCGCCCATCAGACGGTCGAGGCGGTGGCCGGCTGGCTGGCCTCCCGCACCGAGGTGGCCCAGGAGCAGCGCCCGGTCGCCGCCTTCGGCCTGCTCTCCCCGGCGGACCTGGCCAAGCTCCGCGCCAAGTAGCACGCCCCTCCCCGACCGTCCCTGGAAAGGACCGCCATGACCCTCGGCGACATCGTCGACGCCTACCCGCTGACCAGGCTCCAGTCCGGCATGCTCTACCACAGCCTGGTGGACCGGGACACGCCCACCTACCACGACATCTCCGCCATCCGGCTGGCCGGCCGCTTCGACCGGGCCGCGCTGGACGAGGTGTTCGCCGGGGTGATCGCGCGCTCCGACATGCTGCGCAGCTCGATCGACCTGACCAACTTCAGCGAGCCGATGCAGCTGGTGCACTCGGCCGTGCCGACCCCGCTGACCGTCGAGGACCTGCGCGGCCTGCCCGCCGAGGACCAGCGGCGGCGGGCCGCCGAGTGGACCGCCGCCGAGAAGGCCACCGCCTTCGACCTGGCCGTCGCCCCGCTGCTCAGGCTGCACGTCCTGGTCTTCGCCGACGACGACTTCCAGCTCAACCTGAGCTTCCACCACGCGATCCTGGACGGCTGGAGCCTGTCCCTGGTGACCTCGCAGCTGCTCACCGGCTACGACGCCCGGCTGGCCGGGCGAGCGACCGAACTCGAAGCAGGGGGCGTCTCCGCCCCGGCCACCCGGTTCCGCGACTACCTCGCCCTGGAGCAGCAGGCGCTGGCCGGCCAGGAGGCCAGGGACTTCTGGGCCCGCACGCTCTCCGACACCGAGTTCACCGGCCTGCCCCGGTACCCCGACCAGGGCCTGGCCGCCGAGCGCACCGCCCAGGTGTACGAGGTACCGCTGCCGGCCGACCTGACCGCCGGGCTGCGCGCGGTGGCCGCCCGGGCCAAGGTGCCGGTGAAGTCGGTGATGTTCGCCGCGCACGCCCGGGTGCTGGCACTGCTCTCCGGCTCCACCCGGGTGGTGACCGGGCGGGTCAGCAACGGCCGCCCGGAGACCGCCGACGGCGACCAGGTGGTCGGCCTCTTCCTCAACACCCTGCCGCTGGTGGCCGAGGTGGCCGGGGTCAGCTGGATCGAGCTGGCGCAGCAGATCCACCGTCAGGAGAGCGAGGCGCTCGCGCACCGCCGGTACCCGATGGCGCAGCTGCTGCAGGACCTGCGGCGCCCCGAGCTGTTCGAGGTCGTGGTGGACCACCGCAGCTTCCGCAGCTACGACATGACGCTGGAGCAGATCGCCGTCACCGGCGGCGAGTTCTTCGAGCAGACCAACTTCCCGTTCACCGCCAACTTCGGCACCGACCCGGCCACCGGCGAGGTCCGGCTGCGGTTCAACTACGACCGGGCCGAGTTCTCCGCCGGGCGGATCACCGAGATCGGCGGCTACTACGCCGCCGCGCTGGCCGCCCTGGTGGCCGAGCCCACCGCCCCGGCCCAGGCCGCCGGGCTGCTCGCGGACGAGCAGCTGACCCGGCTGGTGAGCGGCTGGAACGACACCACGACGCCGCGCACCCCGGGTCGGACCCTGCCCGAGCTGCTCGCCCGGCGCGCCGCCGAGCGCCCGGACGCGGTCGCGCTGCGCTCCGGCGACACCGTGCTGACCTTCGCCGAGCTGCACGCCCGGTCGAACCGGCTGGCCTGGCGGCTGCGTGAACTCGGGGTCGGCCCCGACGTCCTGGTCGGCGTGCACCTGGCCCGCTCGGCCGACCTGATCGTCAGCCTGCTGGCGGTGCTCAAGGCGGGCGGCGCGTACGTACCGCTCGACCCCGGGTACCCGTCCGAGCGGCTGGAGTTCATGCTCGCCGACGCCGAGGTGCCGGTGCTGCTCACCGACCCGGGGCTGGTCGGCGAGCTCGACCCGGCCGGCGCCCGGGTGCTCGCGGTGGACGCGGCCGCCACGGCCGGGTACCCGGAGCACGAGCCGCCCTTGGCGGTCACGCCGGACCACCTGGCCTACGTCATCTACACCTCGGGCTCCACCGGCCGCCCCAAGGGCGTGCAGATCCCGCACGGCGCCCTGCTCAACCTGCTGCAGTCCTTCGAGCGGGACCTGGAGATCACCGACCGGGACCGGCTGCTGGCGGTCACCTCGCTCTCCTTCGACATCGCGGGCCTGGAGGTGTACCTGCCGCTGCTGGTCGGTGCCGAACTGATCCTGGCCCCCGACATCGCGGTGGACGGTCCCCGGCTGCGCGACTTCCTGGAGACCAGCGGCGCCACCGTCATGCAGGCCACGCCGTCGAGTTGGCGGCTGCTGGTGGAGGCCGGGCTGCGGGCCGACCCGGCGCTGCGGGTGATCTCCGGCGGCGAGGCGCTGCCGGACGACCTGGCGGCCGAGCTGACCGCGCGGTTCCCGGTGGTCCACAACGCCTACGGCCCGACCGAGACCACCATCTGGTCCTGCCTCCAGCGGGTGCTGCCCGGTGCGCCGGTCACCCTGGGCGGCCCGATCGCCAACACCCGGGTGCACGTGCTGGACCAGACCTTCGGCCTGGTGCCCGAGGGCGTCCCGGGTGACCTCTGGATCGCGGGTGACGGGCTGGCCCGCGGCTACCTCGGCCGGGCCGACCTGACCGCCGACCGCTTCCTGCCCGACCCGTTCGCCGGCACGCCCGGCGCCCGGATGTACCGCACCGGCGACGTGGTGCGCCGACTGCCCTCCGGTGAACTGGAGTTCCTCGGCCGCTCGGACCACCAGGTCAAGGTCCGCGGCTTCCGGATCGAGCTGGGCGAGATCGAGTCGGTGCTGGCCCGGCACCCCGGCGTCGGCCGGGTGGTGGTGGTCGCCCGGGAGGACCGGCCCGGTGACAAGCGGCTGGCCGCGTACCTGACCCCGGTGGGCGACGCGCCGGCCACCGCCGCGCTGCGGGCCGCCGTCGCCGCCGAGCTGCCGGACTACATGGTGCCGAGCGCCTTCGTGGTGCTGGACGCCTTCCCGCTCACCCCGAACGGCAAGATCGACCGCAACCAGCTGCCCGCACCGGGCCGCGAGGAGTCCGCCGCCGGGGCCTTCGTCGAGCCGCGCACCGCGACCGAGCGGGCGCTCGCCGAGATCTGGTCCGACGTGCTCGGCGTGGAGCGGATCGGGGTCACCGACGCCTTCCTGGAGCTCGGCGGCAACTCGATCTCCGCACTGCGGGTCATCATGCGGCTGCCGGACATCACCGAGGTCGAGCTGCCGGTGGCGGCCCTGTTCGAGGGCGGCACCATCGAGCGGATCGCCCGGATCATCGACGGCGAGCAGGAGGTCGTCAACAGCGTGGTGGTCGCGCTGCGCTCGACCGGCTCCAAGCCGCCGATCTTCTTCGTCCACCCGCTGGGCGGCAGCGTGTTCAGCTACGCCGAGCTGGTCGAGGCGCTCGACCCGGAGCAGCCGTTCTACGCCGTGCAGGCCCCCGAGTACGCGGGTCCGGACGTGCCCAGGCCGGACACCATGGAGGGCATCGCGGCGCTCTACCTCTCCGAGCTGAGGGCGATCCAGCCCGAGGGCCCGTACCACCTGGGCGGCTGGTGCATGGGCGGGATGATCTCGTACGAGATGGCCCGTCAGCTCCAGGCCGGCGGCGAGGAGGCGGCGATGCTCACCATCGTCAGCGCGAGCATCGACGACCCGGTGCCGCCGCGGTACGTGACCTCGGAGTCGGCCGCGATCCTCGGTGCGTTCGGCCACAAGCTGCCGACCACCGAGGCGGTGCTGGAGGCGATGGACGAGGACGCCCGGCTCCGGTACGTCATCCAGCTCACCCACGGCACCGACGACGAGCGGGCCGACGCCGCCACCGTGGACGACCTGCGCCGGCTGGTCCGGCTCTACCAGCGGCACGCCCGGGCCCTGATCACCTACCGCGACACCCCGCGCGAGCCGTTCCGCGGCGACGCGCTGCTGATCCGCGCCGAGACCGAGCTGTTCACCGGCTGGGACTTCGGCTGGAAGGAGCGGGTGGACGGCCGCCTGCTCATCGACGAGTCGCCCGGCAACCACTTCTCGATGCTGGAGCAGCCCAACGTCCCGAAGGTCGCGGCCCGGATCGAGGCCGCCGCGGCGGGACGGCCGAGCGGCGTCGTCGCCGAGTAGCACCGCGCCCTCCGGCCGGCCGCGAGCAGTGCGGCCGGCCGGCCCTCCTCCCTCTTCCGCCCAACCCCCAGGAGCACCCGATGCCCACCACCACCGAGACCCCACCGGAACAGGCGCGGGACGCCCGTCCGAGCGTCTGGCGCAACGCCGACTTCACCAAGCTTTGGATCGGCCAGACGGCCTCGCAGTTCGCGGCCCAGATCAGCGACTTCGCCCTGCCACTGGCGGCGGTGCTGGCGCTGTCCGCCAGCTCGGCCGAGGTCGGCCTGCTCGCCTCGGTGATCCGGCTGCCCTACCTGCTGGTCTCGCTGTTCGCGGGTGTCCTGGTGGACCGGATGTGCCGACGCAACCTGATGGCCGCCGCGGACCTCGGCCGGGCCCTCGTGCTCGGCGCCGTCCCGCTGCTGTACTGGATGCACCAGCTGGGGATCAGCTGGCTGTACCTGCTGGGCTTCCTGGCCGGCTGCTGCACGGTGCTGTTCGACGTCGCCGCGCAGGCCTACCTGCCCCGGCTGGTCGACCGGGAGGACCTCGCCGCCGGCAACTCGGCGCTCGGGACCAGCCAGTCGGCCGCGACCATCGGCGGCCCGGCGCTGGCCGGTGTGCTGGTGCAGTGGCTGACCGCACCGGTCGCGGTGCTCGCCGCCTCGGTCTCCTACCTGGTCTCGGTGCTGAACATCTGGCTGATCAAGCAGCGGGAGCCGGCCGCCGAACCGTCCGGCGCCACCGGTGCGGCCGGGACGCTGCGTCAGGTCCGGGAGGGGCTCTCGGTGGTGTTCCGCAACGAGCCGCTGCGGACCACCACGATCATGGCCTCGATCTTCAACGTCTCGTTCACCGGCTTCGAGGTCGTCTTCGTCCAGTTCATGCCGCACACCCTGGGCCTGTCGGCGGGTCAGATCGGCCTGGTGATGGCCGCGCTCGGCCCCGGCTTCCTGGTCGGCGCGATGTTCGCGGGCCGGTTGCCGAAGAAGCTCGGCTACGGCCGCACCATGCTGATCACGGCGAGCGTGGCCAACCTGGTGATGCCGGCGATCGCCCTGGTGCACGGTGGCGGGGCGCTCGCCGTCGGCACCCTGATGGTGGTCAACTTCCTGTTCGCCTCCTTCGGGGTGGCCAACAACGTGACGATGCTGACGATCCGTCAGTCCATCACCCCCGACAGCCTGCAGGGCCGGGTCGCCGCCACCAACCGCTTCGTGGCGATGGGTGTCGCCCCGCTGGGCGCCCTGCTGGGCGGCGTGCTCGGCTCCGCCGTGGGCCTGCGCGGCGCCGTCCTGATCACCACCCTCGGGTTCGGCCTCGCGCTGATCCCCCTGGTCACCTCCTCGATGGTGCGGATCAAGCACCAGCTCCCGGACCCGATCTCCGCATGACCGTCCCCTCCTCCGTCGAAAGGCAGTACCACCCCATGTCCGAGCAGGAGTACCAGCCCGTGCACACCGTCGTCGTCAACGCCGAGGAGCAGTACTCGGTCTGGCCGGTCGTCACCCCCGTACCCGCCGGCTGGCGCGAGACCGGCCACCGGGGCACCCGCGCCGAGTGCCTGGCCCACATCGAGACCGTCTGGACCGACCTGCGTCCGCTCAGCGTCCGCTGACGGCCCGCGCGACCCCACCGAGGCTTCCCATGGATTTCAGTCTGTTCTACTTCGCCGACGGGGCGATCGGCGGCCCGCGCGGCCGGTACGACCTGCTGTTGGACGGTGCCAGGTTCGCTGACACCCACGGCTTCGCCGCGGTGTGGACGCCCGAGCGGCACTTCCACGAGTTCGGCGGGCTCTACCCCAACCCCGCGGTCACCGCGGCGGCCGTCGCCGCCGTGACCGAGCGGATCGGCGTCCGGGCCGGCAGCGTGGTCGCCCCGCTGCACCACCCGGTGCGGATCGCCGAGGAGTGGTCCGTGGTGGACAACCTCTCGAACGGCCGGGCCGGGGTCTCGCTGGCCTCCGGCTGGAACGCGGTGGACTTCGCGCTCCGTCCCGAGGGCTACGCCGACCGCAAGGACGCCGTGCTGGAGACGGTCCGGACCGTCCGCTCGCTGTGGCGCGGCGAACCGCTCGCCGTCACCGACGGCGCGGGCAAGCCCGCCGAGGTCAAGGTCTTCCCGCCGCCGGTCCAGGCGGAGCTGCCGATCTGGGTGACCAGCGCCGGCGGTCCGCAGACCTTCCAGGCGGCCGGCCAGGCCGGCGCGGGTGTCCTGACCCACCTGCTGGGCCAGGACTTCGACCAGCTCGCCGAGAAGATCGCGCTCTACCGCAAGGCGCTGGCCGACCGTCCGGACCACGACGGGTGGCCCGGCCACGTCGCGCTGATGCTGCACACCTACCTCGGCGAGGACGCCGACCAGGTCAGGGAGACCGTCCGCGAGCCCTTCACCGCGTACCTGAAGAGCTCGTTCCGGCTGATCGCCCGGTCGGCGACCAGCATCCTGCAGGGCTTCGACGTGGACAAGCTCCGCGAGTCGGACATCGACTTCCTGGTCCGCCGTTCCTTCGACACCTACTACAGCTCCAGCGGGCTGTTCGGCACGCCGGCGCAGGCGGCCGCGGTGGTGGAGCGGGCCAAGGCGGCCGGGGTGGACGAGCTCGCCTGCCTGATCGACTTCGGCATCCCGGACCGGACGGTGCTCACCGGCCTGGAGACGCTGGACGAACTGCGGCGGTCCGTCCAGTGACCGGCACCGACACCCAGCTCTTCCGGCAGGTGGCCGGCCGCTTCGCCACCGGGGTCACCGTGGTGACCACCCGGGCGGCCGACGGCCCGTTCGGCATGACGGCCAACTCCTTCGCCACGGTCTCCCTCGACCCCCGGCTGGTGCTGGTCTGCATCGGCGAGCGGGCCCGGATCCGCGAGCACCTGCTCGACACCGGCAGCTTCGCGGTGACCGTGCTCAGCTCCGGTCAGCAGGCCACCGCCCGCCGGTTCGCCGACCCCTCCCGGCCGAGCGGCACCGCCGCCTTCGCCGACGACGCCTGGGCGCCGGGACCGGTCACCGGGAACCCGGTACTGCTGGACGGCGCCGGCTGGTTCGACTGCGCCGTCCGGGACATCCACCCGGCTGGTGACCACTCGATCGTGGTGGGCGAGGTACGCGCCCTCAGTCCGCTCCCGGCCGAGCAGCCACTGATCTTCGCCGGCGGCGGGTTCCTGACCGCCACCCGTCCCACCCTGGAGGTACCCGCATGACTCCCCCCGCCACGGGCGACGTGATCGCCCTGGACCCGGCAGCCTCGCGCGGCCCGGCCCCGGCCCAGCCCGGCGCCCGCCAGGGCGGCACCCTGCACATCCTGCGCGACGGCGCGTACGACCACCTCGACCCGCAGCGCAGCTACACGCTCCAGTCGCTGGCCATCGGCCACCTGCTGTTCCGCACCCTGACGATGTTCCGCGAGGACGGCGCCGGTGGCCGGGTGCTGGTCGGCGACCTCGCCGAGACGCCCGGCCGGGACCTCGACGGTGACGGCCGCCGGTGGGAGTTCACCCTCCGACGGGGCGTCAGGTTCGAGGACGGCCGCGAGGTCACCGCCGCGGACGTAGCCCACGGCATCGCCCGCTCCTTCGCGCCGGAGATCTCCGACGGCCCCACCCACCTGCGGAACTGGCTCGGCGAGAACGGCGGTTACCGCGGCCCGTACCAGGACGGCCCGGACGTCCCCGGCCTCGAACTGACGGGCAGTCACGGCCTGGTGCTGCGCTTCCGCGACCCGCACCCCGACCTGCCGTTCGCCGTCTCCCAGCCGACCACCGCTCCGGTCCCCGCCGACGCCGACACCGGGGCCGACTACGGCCACGCACCGGTCGCCAGCGGCCCGTACCGGATCGCGGAGCACGTCCCCGGCAGGCGGCTCACCCTGGTCCGCAACCCGTACTGGGACGCCGCCACCGACCCCGTCCGGCACGACCACCCGGACCGGGTGGAGATCGAGATGGGCGTCGAGCACGGCGAGCAGAACCGGCGCACCCGGGCCGACCGGGGCATCGACGCGTACGCCGTGGCGGAGAACAACGCGCCCGAGTCGGTGGCCGCCGAGCTGATCGCCGACCCCACGCTGGCCGGCCGGCTGCGCCGCGACGCCACCCCGCTGGTCTGGTACCTGGCGGTCAACACCGCCCGGGTCACCGACCTCGACGTCCGCCGCGCCATCGCCCACGCCGTGGACCGCAGCGGCATCCGGCAGAACATGCTGGGCGAGGCCCAGGGCAGGCTGGTCCACACCCTGCTGCCCGCCGCCACCATCGGCCACCGCGACTACCCCGACCCGTACCCCGCCGGCGAGCACGGTGACCCCCGGGCCGCCGCCGAGCTGCTCGCCGGGCGGAGCCCCGAGCTGCGCATCCTCTGCCGCAGCGGCGACTACTTCATGGCCGGTGGCCGGGCGCTGGCCGAGAGCCTGGACCGGGCCGGTTTCCGCACCGAGCTGGTCGAGATCGACCGCCCCTCGCACAACGCCACGCTCAAGACCCAGGGCCACCCGTACGACCTCTACCTGATGTGCATGGCCGCCGACTGGCCCGGCGCGTCCACCCTGCTCGGCATGTTCGACGGCCGCACCATCGGCCCCACCGGCAACGACAACTTCGTCTACCTGGACGACCCCGGGGTCAACTCCGAGATCGAGCGGATCGGCCGACTGCCCGCCGCCGAGGCGGCGGCCGAGTGGGCCGCGCTGGACGAGCACCTGCTGCGCGACCACGTGCCGATGGTGGCCCTCTTCTCGTACCTGCACGTGGCCCTCAGCGGGTCCAAGGTGGGCGGGGTCTTCACCTCCTCCTTCCTCGGCACGCCGGTCTACTACAACGCCTACGTCGAGGAGGTCTGAGATGGCCGACCGGCCCACCCTCTACGAACGCTTCGCCGACACCGCCGCCCGCCACCCCGGGCTGGCCGCCCTCGAGCTCGGCGAGGAACGCCTCAGCTACACCGAACTCGCCGAGGAGGCCGCCCGGACGGCGGCCCGGCTGCTGGCCGCGCTGGACGGCCGACGCCCCCACCGGGTCGGGGTGCTGGCCAACCGCAGCGTCGCCGCGTACGCCGGCTACCTGGCGGCCAACCGGCTCGGCAGCGCCGCCGTCCCGCTCAACCCGGGCTTCTCCGCCGAGCGGCTGGCCACCACCGTGGCCCTGGCCGAACTGGACGTGGTGCTCGCTGACGCCCCCACCGCCGACCTGCCGGTGCCGGTGGTACGCGCCGACGCGCCGCTGGCCGCCGACGCGGCCGCGAGCGTGCCGGTCCACCTGCCCGGGCCGGACGACATCGCGTACATCGTCTTCACCTCGGGCTCGACCGGCACGCCCAAGGGCGTGCCGATCCAGCACGGCAACGTCGCGGCGCTGCTCGACTACGCGATCGCGCGCTACGAGCTCGGCCCGGGGTGCCGGCTGTCGCAGACCTTCGACCTGACCTTCGACCCGACGGTCTGGGACATGTTCTCGGCCTGGGGCTCCGGCGCGACCCTGGTGGTCCCCACCCGGAACGAACTGGTCCGCCCGGCCCGCTTCATCGAGCACCGCCAGATCACCCACTGGTTCTCGGTGCCCTCGGTCATCACCTACGCCGAACGGCTCCGGGACCTGACCCCGGCCGGCATGCCCAGCCTGCGCTGGAGCCTGTTCGGCGGCGAGCAGCTGACGCTGGAACAGATCCGGATCTGGCGGGCGGCCGCGCCGCAGAGCGTGCTGGAGAACCTGTACGGCCCGACCGAGGTGACGGTCGCCTGCACCCAGTACCGGCTGCCCACCCGGCCCGAGGACTGGCCGAGCTCGGCGAACGGGACGGTCCCGATCGGGACGCCCTACCCGCACCTGGACTTCCTGGTACTGGACGAGGACGGCAGACCGGCCGATGAGGGCGAGCTGTGCGTGCGCGGTTCGCAGCGCTTTCCCGGCTACCTCCGGCCGGCCGACAACAGCGGGCGGTTCCTGTCCTTCGCCGACGGCCGGGCCGTGCTGCACGAGGCTGGCGGTCCGCCAGGTCCGGAGCTCTACTACCGCACCGGGGACCGGGTGTCCCGGGTCGGCGACGCCCTGGTCCACCTCGGCCGGCTCGACCAGCAGGTGAAGGTCCGGGGCCACCGAATCGAGCTCGGCGAGGTCGAGGCCGCGCTGCGCGCGCTGCCCGGCGTCGGGGAGGCCGTGGTGCTCGCCCTGCCCGACGCCTCCGGCGAGGTGGCGCTGGAGGCGTGCTACACCGGGCCCGGCCAGGACCCGGTGGCCCTGCGCGGCGCGCTCGGCGGGCGACTGCCCGGCTACATGGTGCCGCGCGGCTTCACCCGGCTGGACGCCTTCCCGCTCAACCCCAACGGCAAGACCGACCGCCGGGCCCTCGCCCTCGAACTCGCCGAGCGGGGGCAGCGATGAGCGCGACCGTGGTGCTGATCGGAGCGGCGCCGATGGCCGAGGGGTACCTCAGGGCCGCCGAGCGGCTCGGGCTGCGGGTCGGTCTGGTGGAGACCGCCGACCGGGCCGCCGCGCTGCGCGGGCGGTACGACTGCGTGGTGGACACGGCCGAGGTCGACCCGGCCCTCGCCGGGCGTGACGACGGCTGGATCCGGCCCACCGACGCGCTGGTCCGGAGGCTGCGGCCGGACGGTGTGCTCGCCTCCTCGGAGATCCACGTGCTCGCCGGGGCGATGGCCCAGGAGCAGCACCGTCTGCCGGGCCCTGGGCTCGACGCGGCGGCGGTCTCCCGGGACAAGGCCCAGCAGCGCTTCCGGTTCGCCGCCGCCGGGCTGGCGCAGCCGGAGCACCTCAAGGTGCCCCGGCTGTCCGCCGCGACCGACTGGGCGTCAGCCCGGCTGCCCGTGGTGGTCAAGCCGCTGAACCGGGCCGGCAGCGACGGCGTGGAGCGGATCGGCAGCCCTGCCGAGTGGTCCGACGCGGTGCGCCGCCGGGAGGCGGAGGGGCAGCTGCTGGTGGAGGAGTACGTCGAGGGGCAGGAGTACTCCTGGGAGGGCCTGGTGGCCGACGGCCGGGTCTGCTTCGGCAGCCTGACCCGCAAACTCACCACCGGCGCACCGGACTTCGTGGAGCTCGCGCACTTCTCCGGGCACGAGCGGGTCGACCCCGGCCTCGGCCGGGCCGCCGACGCGCTGGGCCAGGCCGTCGCGGACGCGATCCGGATGCGCACGGGGATCATGTTCGTGGAGTTCCGCACCAGGGGCGACGATCTGGTGATCATGGAGGTGGCGGTCCGGGCGCCGGGCGACCACTGCATGGACGCGATGTCGATCGCCTACGGCGTGGACCTGTTCGGTGAGGTGCTCAACCTCGCGGTGGGCAGCGCCTTCCGGCCGGCCCCGGAGCTGGAGCCGAGGTACTCGGGCAGCTGCTTCCTGGTCGCCGACCGGCCCGGCGTGCTGGAGTCGGCCGGCGAGACCGAGTGGGCGGCCTGGCCCGGCGTCGTCCGCAGCGGCGTGGACGCCCGGCCGGGCACACCGGTCGGGCCGCCCCGGTCCTCCGCCGACCGGCTCGGCTGGGCCCTGCTGGACTGCCCCGATCCGGCCGAACTGACCCGACTGGTGCACCGACTGCGCTCGGTACGGCCCGTGTTGGCCCGATGAGCGGGGGCGCGGGCGCGGGTCGGGCCAGGGTCTGGCGGGTCGAGGTCACCGCACTCAGCGCTGCGGCGGCCACCGAGGCCCGGTGGGTGCTGGACCGGGAGGAGACCCGGCGGGCCGCGACCTTCGTCCGGGCCGCCGACCGGGAGCTCTACCTGGTCGCCCACGTGGCGCTCCGGGTGGTGCTGGCCCAGGCCCTGGGCCGGCCCGCCCACCGGGTGGAGTACGGCCGGGCCGACTGTCCGGGCTGCGGCGGGCCGCACGGCCGTCCGGTGGCCGTCGCCGAGCGGGCGCCGGAGTTCTCGCTCAGCCACACCGACGGGCTGGCGCTGATCGCGCTGGCCGACCGGCCGGTCGGGGTGGACGTCGAGCGACGCGCCGTCTTCACCGGGTCCGACGGCCCGGACATCGCGGCGCAGCTGCACCCGGCCGAGCGGGCCGCACTCGCCCGGCTGCCGGAACCGCGGTGGGCGGACGCGCTGCTGGCCTGCTGGGTCCGCAAGGAGGCGCACCTCAAGGGCACCGGCATCGGCCTGGCCGACGGCCTGGCCGGACACCACGTGGGCTTCGGCCCGGAGTCCGGCTCCTGGGCCGGCCCCACGCCCGCGGGGCCGGCCGGCTGGGGCCTGGCCGGGGTGCCGGTGCCGGCCGGGTACGGCGCGGCGGTCGCGCTCAGGTCGACGGCCGGGACCGCCCCGCAGGTGCGCACGGACGATCTCGACCTGGCCGGCGCGCTGGCCGCCGCTCGGTGCTGAGCACCGGCCGGCCGGTCACCTGCCGAGGAGCGTCACGTCCAGGTCGTCGGCCGCGTACTGGGCCCGGATGACCTTCTTGTCGAACTTGCCGACCGAGGTCTTCGGGACCGACTCGACGATCGACCAGCGCTCGGGCAGCTGCCAGGACGCGATCCGGCCGGCGAGGAAGGCCCGCAGCTCGGCGAGGCCGACGGAGGCACCGGGCCGCAGCACCACGGTGGCCAGCGGACGCTCGCCCCACTTCTCGTCCGGCACCGCCACCACCGCCGCCTCGGCCACCTCCGGATGGGCCATCAGGTGGTTCTCCAGCTCGACCGAGGAGATCCACTCACCGCCGGACTTGATCACGTCCTTGGCCCGGTCGGTCAACGTCAGGTAGCCGTCGGGGGTGATGGTGCCGACGTCACCGGTGCGCAGCCAGCCGTCCGGGCTGAACTTGTCCTCGGGGCGCTCGGGCTGCCGGCCCGCGCCGGCGAAGTACGCACCGGCGATCCACGGCCCGCGGACCTCCAACTCACCCGCCGAGACGCCGTCGTGCGGCATCCGCTCGCCGCCGGGCCCGATCAGCCTGGCCTCCACCGAGGCGGGGAACAGGCCCTGGCTGACCCGGTAGGGCCACTCCTGTTCCGGCGTCAGACCGGCCGGCGGCTGGGCGAAGGAGCCGAGCGGCGAGGTCTCGGTCATGCCCCAGGCGTGCACCACCCGGATGCCGTGCCGCTCCTCGAAACCGCGCATCAGGGCGGGCGGACAGGCCGACCCGCCGATCACCACCATCCGGATCGAGGAGGTGTCGTAGGAGCCCGCGTCCAGCTCGTCCAGCAGGCCGTTCCAGATGGTCGGCACGGCGGCGACCACGGTGGGCCGCATCCGGTCGATCATCTCGGCCAGCGGCTTGGGCTGCAGGAAGCGGTCCGGCATCAGCAGCCCGGCGCCGGACATGAAGGCGGCGTACGGCAGGCCCCAGGCGTTCACGTGGAACATCGGGACCACCGGCAGCGCCAGGTCACGGGCCGTCAGGGCGAAGCTGTCGGCGGAGTTCACCTGCATGCAGTGCAGGTAGACCGAACGGTGGCTGTACGCAACGCCCTTGGGGTCGCCGGTGGTGCCCGAGGTGTAGCAGAGCGCGGCGGCCCGGCGCTCGTCGATGTCGGTCAGCCACGGGTAGTCGGTGGGCCGGTCCGCGATCAGCGCCTCGTACTCGTGCACCCGGCCGGCGAAGCCGTCCAGCAGCGAGCGGTCGCCCGGGCCGTTCACCACGATGTGCCCGAGCGTCGGGTTGAGCTGCGGCAGCACCGCCGCGAGCAGCGGCAGCACACTGCCGTCGACCAGGATCACCCTGTCGGCGGCGTGGTTGACGATGAAGGACAACTGGTGCCCGGGCAGCCGCAGGTTGAGGGTGTGCAGCACCGCGCCCATCGACGGGACGGCGAGGTACGCCTCCAGGTGCTCGGCGTTGTTCCACATCAACGTCGCCACCGTGCTGCCCTCCACCACGCCGAGCTCGTCCCGCAGCGCGTGCGCCAACCGCCCGGCCCGTGCCCCGACCTCGGCGTAGCTGCGGGACACCGGGCCGGTGCCGTCCCAGGTGGTGACGGTGGAGTTGCCGTGCAGGGTCGAGCCATGCGTCAGAATCCGGGCGACGGTGAGCGGTACGTCCTGCATCGTGCTGAACACGCGGGTCCTCCTTGACCGGGCGGGCGGGGCAGCACGCCACGACTACTGGCGGGTAGTGAGATGCTGCTCGGCCCCGATTGTGACGTCAAGGCACCGGACTGTCAGCGGTGAAAGTCACCTCTCCGGGACGGATCGCCCGAGCTCAGGTCGCCACCGGCCCGTCCAGCTGGTTGCGGTCGATGCCGAGGGTGGCGCCGCCCCAGGTCTCCTGGACGTTGCCCTGGTACTGGTGGATGCGCCGGCGGTCGGACCACTGACCGGCATCCAGGCCGCTGACCCCCGCGGTGTCCGCGCGGCCGTCCCAGCGGGCGTACCAGATGGCGTCGGGGAGCGGGGAGCTGCCCGCGCGGGCGGCGGCGGCCAGGTCGGCGATACCGGAGTCCGCGCTGGAGTAGAAGCCGGAGCGGAAGCCCTCCTGGTGCAGCTTCTGCGTCCAGCCGACGGTGAAGTCCACCACGCTCTGGGCGCAGGCCCGGTCGCCCCGGGGATAGGACTCGATGTCCAGGTAGACCGGGCTGCCCGGGCCGAGGCCGAGCGCGCGCAGGGCGGCGGCCGCCTCGGCCGCCTCGGTCTGGCCCTGCCGGACGGCACCGGCCGGGTCGATCCGCTTCGGCTTGTTGCCGAGCGTGCTGCACGGGGCCTGCAGGCCGACGTGGGTGGGCATCAGCTGCCAGCCCATTCCCCGGATCCGGCGGACCCAGTCGGCGGTCAGCCGGGGCTGCGAGCAGCCGCGCTGGCCGCCGCTGACGTAGATGCCGACCGCACCGTAGGGGGAGCTCTGCTTCCAGGCCGCCATGGTCTCCGGCGACGGGGCGGTGCAGGCGTCGAAGCCCGGCCCGCTGAACACCTGCCGGGCCGCGAGCGCCCTCGTCCTGGAGCGGTCGGCGAGCACGGTGGCCCGGAGCACCACGGGGGCCGGGGCCGGCGGAGCAGCGGCGGCCAGCGGGGCAGCGGCGGCTGGCGCAGCGGCCGGCGCAGCGGCCGGGGGCGGCCCGGCCGGGCCGGGCGCGGCGACCGCCACTGGCTCCGCGGCCGAGGCGGTGCTGCCGTCGGGCAGCCCGTCCGTGGCGAGCAGCAGGACGAGGGAGGCCGCGGTGAGGGCAGCGGGGCCCAGAAAGCGCATCACCTTTCGATACTGACTGTTCGTCAGACAAATGCGAGATCCGACCGGTGAATTCACCCGTCCGCACCCGCCGGGTCAGGTGTTTGCCGGGCCTACGATCCTTACGCGAGACTGACCGGTATGTCCCGTCCCGACCTGTCCGCCGGCCCGGCCGACCGCGCCACCCCGCAGCGCACCGGCACCACCGGCACCGCGCTGCCCACCGCTCCCCGAGGCTCCGCCCGGATCCCGGCCCCGTGCTCTGCGTGGTGGCGATGTTCGCCGTGCAGCTCGGCATCGCGCTGTCCAAGCCGCTGTTCGGACAGCTCGGGGTCGGCGGGGCGACCTTCCTCCGGCTGGCCTGCGCGGCGGCGCTGCTGCTGGTGCTGACCCGGCCGGGACTGCGCGGACGAAGCGCGCGGGAGCTCGGCTCGACCGCCCTGCTCGGGGTGGCCTCGGCCGGGATGACCCTGCTGTTCGCCGGGGCGGTGGACCGGTTGCCGATGGGCACGGCCGCGACCATCGAGTTCCTCGGCCCGCTGGGCGTGGCGCTGGCGCTCTCCCGCCGGGTGACCCATCTGCTCTGGGCCCTGCTGGCGGGCGGCGGGGTCGCGCTGCTCACCCTGCTGGGCGAGGGCGGCCACGGGGGCGGCGGCGGTCTGGACCCGGTCGGGCTGGCCTGTGCCTTCGGTGCGGCCGCCTGCTACGCGGGGTACATCCTGCTGACCGACCGGGTCGGCGCCACCTTCCAGGGCTTCCAGGGGCTCGCGGTCTCACTGTCCGTCAGCGCGGTGCTGCTGGCGCCGTTCGGCGCGGTCGAGGCCTGGGACGGGCTGACCACCAGCGGCTCCCCGGTGCGGCTGCTGCTCGCGGTGGCCGGAGTGGCGCTGCTGCTGCCGGTGATCCCGTACGCGCTGGAGATGACCGCGCTGCGCCGGCTGCCGCAGCGGGTGTTCAGCGTGCTGGTCAGCCTGGAGCCCGCGGTGAGCGCGCTGATCGGTCTGCTGGTGCTGCACCAGCTGCTCGGACCAGCCCAACTGGCCGGTATCGCCTGCGTGGTGCTGGCCAGCCTGGGCGCCACCCTGAGCGGCCGGCGCTGACCGGTCGGCCCGGAGCGAAGGCCGGAGCGGCGGCCCGGACATGCCCGTGGGCGGTGCCGTCGAACGGCACCGCCCACAGAGGTCGTGCGCACTGAACCGGGAGTGAGTGACCCTCTCCACCCCGTACGGCTTCGGTCGGTCGTGCGGCCGGGTGCTCAGCTCACCCGGGGCCGCTCCCGCTGCCCGGCGCCCCCGCCGGACGGCTGGGGACCGCTCAGTGGAAGACCGGCGCGAAGACGAAGTTGAAGTCGCGGTTGCCCTGGTCGCTGAAGATGAACCCGGCGTTGTCCTTGACCTGCAGGTTGTTGTTCTGGTTCGACGCGCCGGAGCCGGTGGCCACCTGCTGGGTCTGGTTGTAGTTGCCGGTGACGGTGCCGAAGATGTTCCCGCTGCCGATGTTGGACACCACGCTGCTGTTGGAACCGTCTCCCGCCAGGGCTCCGTTGTCCGCCGAGGCGGCGCCGGCGCCCACGAGCAGCAGGGCGGCTGCGAGCGGGGCGGCGGCCAGCAGGCCGACCAGTCGGGTGGTGCGAGTGCGAGCCATGTAAAGCCTCCAGATAGCTGCTGCGGTACTTCCGGTACTGCGCTCACTGCTTGTACTGCACAGGTACTGCGGTCCTGCTTGCCGAAGTTCGCGGCCAGACGAACAACGACGGGGCTGCGACGCCGGGGACCACATTTCCGCAACAAATCGACAAAGCGCCAGTACCGGCCGGCCTTTTCGCCCATTAGCGTGACGTGACCCCGGATCCGCATAGTGCGGGAACCGCCGGTTCGTGGGCAGACACACCGGTGCCCACCTGCGGTTCCCTTCGAACGGCGGCAGCGCGGTGCGGCCTTGAGACCAGCGCGTCGAAAGGATCACCCACCCGTCGCGCGCCACCCCGGCGCACTCACCTGTCACGCACGCCCTCCGGGGCGCGAACCGGCCATTCCGGCCGGAGTGTTCGGCCATCGGACCGATGCATAGGACAGTGATTTGAATGACAGGAATTCTGTCATTCCGAGAAAACGCGGGCCGGACCCCAGGGGGCGTGGGGTCCGGCCCGCCGGCTCAGCGGACGGTGCCCGTCCGACGGCCGATCAGCGGCGGCTCGGTGACCCGGCCTTCGCCGACCCGGGCGCCGTGCAGCCACTCGACCTTCCGGTACAGCTCGTCGGGCCGGAGCGCGGCCAGCATCGCGTTGCGCTCCCCGGCCCGACGGCCCTCCGGGTGGTACAGCCGACGGCCCAGCTCCCGGGCGACCACCTGGGCTGCGGCGGTGCGCTCACGCCGCTCACCCACGAACTTCTCGAAGCGCTGCTCGAACTCCCCGGCCTCGGTGCCGATCAGCCCGCCCAGCACCACCGCGTCCTCCAGCGCCTGGCAGGCGCCCTGGGCCGCGTACTGCAGCATCGGGTGCGCGGCGTCGCCGACCAGCACCACCCGGCCGTCGGTCCACCGGTCCACCGGGTCGCGGTCGCAGAGCACCCAGGAGCGCCACTCCTCGCCCAGCTCCAGCAGCCGCCGGGGCACCTCGCCGAGCCCGGGGAAGCCGTTCAGCACCAGGTCCCGTCCGACCGGCACGGCGGTCACCGCCTGCCGCGCGCCGTCGTCCCGGGTCGCCGCCAGGTTCAGGTACCGGCCGCCGGCGATGGGGTAGTGCACGAAGTGCCACTTCGGCCCCGCCCACAGCGTGACGGTGTTCCAGCGCAGCTCGACCGGCACCCGCTCGATCGGGATGACGGAGCGGTAGATGGTGTGGCCGGAGACCTTCGGGGCGCCGTCGCCGACCAGCTGCCTGCGGACCGCCGAGTTGATGCCGTCGGCGCCGATCAGCGCGTCGCCGTGCACCCGCCCGCCGTCGGACAGCCGGACGGTGACGCCGTCCCGGTGCTGCCGGTAGCCCGTCACCGCGGCGCCGGTGCGGAGGTCGATGCCCGGCGTGGCCCGGGCCGCCGCCAGCAGCGGGGCGTACACGTCGGTCCGGTGCACCACCGCGTACGGGTTGCCGAACCGCTCCCGGTAGCCCTCGGTGAGCGGCATCCGCGCCACCGCCTCACCGGTGATGCCGTCCATGAAGCACAGCTCGTCGATGTGCACGGCGCGCTCGCGGACCTCGGCACCGACGCCGAGCCGGTCCAGGGCGTGGAAGGCGTTCGGGGCGAGCTGGATGCCCGCGCCGAGCTCGGTGAAGGTGTCACGGCTCTCCAGCACCACCACCCGGTGGCCCTGCCGGGCGACACCGAGCGCCGTCGCCAGGCCGCCGATGCCGCCACCGGCCAGCAGGATCTTCGCCATCGGAGCTCTCCTCACACGGTTCGGGGCGGATCGGTCGGATCGGACGGCGGGTCAGGCCGCGGTGCCGAACTCGGCCAGCCGGGCCAGCACCCGCTCCAGCAGCGCCGCCCTGGCCAGCCGCAGCCCGGCCAGCGCCTCGTGCTCGGCGGCGGCCAGCAGCTTCGGCAGGTCGACGCCGAACCGGTCCAGGTAGCCGAGCACCTGCTCGGCGTCCGCGTACCCGCCGGCGAACCGGGCCGCCGAGGCGGGCCGGCCGTGGTCGGCGAGGGCGGTCAGGGTCCGTTCGGAGAGCAGGGTGACCGAGTTCGGCGCCACCAGCTCCTCGGCGTAGCGGGTGTCCCGGTACCGACGGTCCATCACCTCGGTGGCGTCCCAGAGCAGTCGCTGCGGTCTGGCCCCGAGCGCGGCCAGGCCGCCCCAGCGGGCCGAGCCGAGCGCTCGCTCGTACCGCCGGTACGCCAGCCGGGCCAGCGCGATCCCGCCCTGGCCCCGGAACGCCCGGGCCTCCGGGGTGCCGATCAGGTCCAGCTCCCGGTCCAGCACGGTGTCCAGCAGGCCGACCGGCAGCCCGGCCACCGAGTTGATCCGGGAGACGTCCACGCCGTTCGCGACGGCCAGTTCGAGACCGGCCAGGAACGCCTCCAACACCTGGCGGTAGCGCTCCTCGGTGAGCACCAGCGAGACGTGCACGCCGATCCCCTCGCCCAGACAGCGGGTGATCGCGGGCAGCGCCTCGGGCGTGGCCGGGATCTCCAGCAGCAGGTTCGGCCGGTCCACCGCCAGGTGCAGCGAGCGGGCCTCGGCCAGCGTGAGGCAGGTGCCCTCGGCGAACGCGGGGTCGATCCTGGCCGAGACCAGCCCGTCCAGACCGGCCGTCCGCAGGTACACCGGCTCCAGCTCCTGGCAGGCCCAGCGCAGGTCACTGATCGTCAGCTCGCGCAGCGCCGTCGCGGCGGTGGCACCGCAGGCGGCCAGCGCGGCCAGCTGCTCGCGGTACGCGTCGCCGTCGCCCAGCGCACCCGTGACCCCGACCACGTACCGGTCGCGGACCAGCCCGGTCAGACCGCCGTCCGCCAGCCGGTCCCGGCCCAGGCCGTCCAACCAGAGCGACACGCCCTCCTCGGAGAGCTCGCGCAGGATCCCGCCCATCAGGCGGTGGCACCGCCGTCCAGCACCAGGTCGTGGCCGACCACGAAGCGGGCCTCCTGGCTGGCCAGCCAGAGCACCGTGTCGGCTATCTCCTCGGTCCTGGCCACCCGGCCGACCGGCAGGCCGGCCCGGACCCGCTCGGAGCGCTGCTGCTCGCTCTCGTCGGAGCGCCGGTCCGGGTCGGTGTCGACCGTGCCGGGGCTGATCGCGTTGATCCGGATGCCGTCCTTGATGTACTCCCGGGCGGCGGTCCTGGTCAGGGTGGAGAGCGCGGCCTTGGAGGCGGCGAAGGCGCCGAAGCCGGGCACCCGGCCGTGGATGCTGATGTTGGCCGCGGTGTTGATGATGACGCCGCCGCCGTTCGCCTTCATGTGCGCGATCTCGTGCTTCATCAGCAGCCAGGCCCCGGTCAGGTTGGTGGCCAGGATGTCGCCCCAGACCGCCTCGCAGACCTCGGCCAGCGGGCTGGCCTGTCCCATCACCCCCGCGTTGTTGAAGGCGATGTGCAGACCGCCGTGCCGCTCGACCGTGGAGCGCACCAGCTTGATGACGTCCATGCCGTGCGTGACGTCGGCCCGGGCGCAGTCGGCGGTGCCGCCCTCCTTCTCGATCAGCGCCACGGTCTCCCGCAGCTCGTGCGGCTCCCGGCCGGCCACCATCACGGTGGCTCCCTCACGGGCGAAGGCCAGCGCGGTGGCCCGGCCGATACCGGAGCCGCCGCCGGTGACCAGGGCGACCTTGCCGTCGAATCGTGCGGTCATCAGGTTCCTCCTGTGGGGGATGGGCGGGGCGGGTTCAGGCCGCGTCGGTCAGCCCGGCGGACGGCCCGGCGAGGGCCGGGCGGGCGGTCCGGATCTCGTCGATCGCGGCCCGCAGCGCATCGGTGAAGTAGGCGTCCGCGGCCTCCAGGAACCTGCTCTCCCGGACCGCCCGCTCGATCCCGGCCGGGGCCAGCTCGACCGAGATGGTCAGCGCCAGGTCGCCGTCCTCGGTCCGGTCGATCCGGTTGCCGATCGACTTGATCTCCGGGTCCCCCGGCTGCCGGTAGAGCACCGACTCCCCCGGCTCGACCTCGACCCGCTGGAACACCGTCCGGCCGTCCCGCACGATGCTGCGGGTGAAACCGCCGGAGAACCGGTCGAGCACCGTGCACTCGGTGATCGCGGGGAGGTACGGGACGGGGTTCTCCGCCTTCGCCAGCAGCTGCCGCCAGAGCCCGCGGGCATCGAGCTGTTGGTGCTCCGGGGTCGTCCCGGAATTGACCGGTACGGTCCAGGCGATGGTCACCGCTGACATCTGTCGTTCCTCCCACCGGAATTACCGAGCCGTGCTCTCTGCACAGAACTCTGGAGGAATCCGGCACCAGCGGCAACAATGGTTCGGCTACTTCGTCAGCTGGCCCGCCGGCCGAACGAAAGAGGGGATTCCGGAAGAATCCGGAATCCCCTGCGTCCGTTCACGGAAGATCGTCGCGACCGGCCTCAGATCGCGGCCAGGCCCACCTTCAGCGCCGTGGCGATCTGCACCGCGCGCCGGGTCTGGTACGCGATCGCGTCCAGGTTCTCGTCGTTCGGGGGACCGACCAGGTTGTTGGAGACGTGGCTGGTGCCGTACGGGTTCCCGTTGCTCGGCGCGAACTGGATGCCGTCCGAGTAACCGGGGGCCACGATGATCGCGCCCCAGTGGTAGAAGGTGTTGTTCAGCGCCAGCAGGGTGCTCTCCTGGCCACCGTGCAGGGTGGAGGTGGAGGTGAACGACGAGACCACCTTGTTCACCAGCTTGCCCTGGAACCACAGGCCACCGGTGGTGTCGATGAACTGCTTGAGCTGGGCGGCCGGCAGGCCGAACCGGGTCGGGGTGCCGAACAGGACCACGTCGGCCCACTCCAGGTCGTCGAGGACGACCTCGACCACGTCCTTGGTGGCCTCGACGTGCTCGGCCCACTCCTGCTTGGCGGCGACCACGGAGACGGGGGCCAGCTCGGCGACCTTGCGCAGCCGGACCTCGGCGCCCGCCTTCTCGGCCGCCGCGGCGGCCTCCTCCGCCAGCTTGTACACGTGGCCGGTGGACGAGTAGTAGATGATGGCGACGTTGGTCACGGTCGCTGCTCCCCTTCGGAATTCGTCAGATCCGGGATCCCTGCGGTCACCCCGTCCCCTCGACTGTCCCGCAGCCACCGAACGGGTCGCAATGGCGGATCATCGACTTCATCACCTTGCACCGTCGACGAATTGACGGTGCATTGGATTTCCGGAGCGGAGAAATCCGCCTGCTTCCGCCGCCGCCTTCGAACCCGTTCGAACCGCGCCGCCGGCGGCGAAAGTCCGGCGTCGCGCGGCGGAGATCGTCCGGACCCCGACCGGCGCCCGGGGCCGCCATTCTGACGGTTTCGGGGGGCGACTTCGTCAGGTCGTTCGCGAAGGTGACTCTGTGTCAACCCGGTCAACCGCTCCAGGTACCGAGTACCTATGGTGGGGGGGCAACGGGGACGACATTCGGAACTCAATGGTCCGGGCAGGCGTTCCCCTGGCGAAAGGAGCACCACCGATGCGCACCGAACAGCCACCCGTGCTGGAGAGCAGCGTGCCGCCTCGCCAGACGGCCCGCCGCGCGGCGGTACTCGGCTCCCCGGTCGGCCAGTCGCTCACCGCGGTCCTGCACCGCGCCGCCCTCACCGCGATGGGTCTGGACTGGAGCTACCAGAGCATCGAGTGCGACGAGACCGGCCTGCCCGGGGTGCTGGCGGGATCCACCGCCGGCCTGGCCGGGCTCTCCCTGGGCATGCCGCTGAAGCGCGCCGTGCTGCCGCTGATCGACGAGGTCAGCGACCTCGCGCTGGACGTCGGCGGCGCGAACACCGTGGTCTACCGCCGCGGCCGCAGCCACGGCGACAACACCGACGTGTACGGGATGCTCACCGCACTGCACGACGCCGGGGTCACCTCACCCGGCTCCGCGGTGGTGCTCGGCGGCGGCTCGACCGCCTGCTCGGCGCTGGCCGCCCTGCGGGAGCTCGGCGTGCTGGAGCCCGCCGTGGTGGTCCGGGAGCGCAGCCGCGCGGCCGAGGCCACGGCGGCGGCCGGCCGGCTCGGCATCGCGGTGGACGTGCACACCTTCGGGCAGCTCGACGAGCTGCTGCCCGGGGTCGGGCTGGTCGTCTCGACCCTGCCGGCCGGGGCGGCCGACACCTTCGCGGCAGCCGTGATGCACTCCCGCGCGGCGGTCTTCGACGTGGTCAGCTCGGCCTGGCCGACCCGGCTGGTGAAGGCCGCCGGTTTCGCGGGCTCCACCGTGGTCGACGGCCTGTCCTTCGCCGTCCACCAGGCCGCCAGACAGCTGGAGTTGATGACCGGCCGGAGCGACGTCCCGATCCAGGCGATGCGCCGGGCCGGCCAGGCCGAACTGCTGCACCGGGCGGACTGACCGCTCGGCCGCGCCCCGGCGCGGCGGCCGCCGGCCAGGGTCTCCTCCGGGCCGCCGCCCCCGCACACCCTCCGCGCCCGCCGTCATCAGGCCGACAGCTCCTGGGACTTGTCGAAGCCCTGCCGCCGCGCGGTGGAGAGCACCGAGATCGCGTGCGCCACCGAGCAGAGCGTCGCGTGGCGGTGCCAGCCGGCGTACGAGCGGCCCTCGAAGTCCCGCATCCCGACCCGTCCGCTGACCTCGCCGAAGTCCTTGGCCACCCGCCGGGTGAGCCGGCCCAGCCGGAGCAGGGCCACCGGCGGCACGTCCACCAGGTTGGAGAGCCAGAGCTCGGCGGGCCGTCCCTTGGCGCCCGACCAGCCGCCGACCAGGGCCAGGGCCCGCTCCGGCGCGGCCACGGTACCGGGCCGGCGGATCGTCGGCATGGTGACCCTGGTCCCGCTGACGAGTATCGACCTGGTGATCGAGTACTCCGGGTCCACCCAGCCGACCGGACGGGAGAACCGTTTCGCCCATTCGATCAACTGCTGGGCCTGGAAGACCCGTTCACCCCGCCCGGGCAGACTGCCGTCGAAGCCGACCAGCCGGGTCGAACCGCTCACCCGCATCACGAACGGGACGTTGCGGCGGCAGAACTCCTCGACCAGGACCGTCGCGTCGAGCTCCCGCGCGTCCAGCACGGCCGGGCGGCGGCGCAGCCCCCAGTCCGGCCCGGCCAGCTCGACCACGCTGTTCACCGCGCACAACTCCGGTGTGGTGGCCGAGACTTCGTCCGGGATCTTGGCGCGCTTGCGGCGCTCCTCGTTGGCCAGCCAGTCCGCCGGGAGCACCAGCCCCCAGTTCACCGGGGCGCTCATGTCCTCGCTGGCGAGCCACACCCCGTACGCCTGCTGGCTGTTGACCACCCGGCCGAGCTCGGTGCGGAAGGACTCCTCGACGCCGACCGAGTGCTCGCCGGCCTTCGGGATCGCCATCGAGTTGAGCACCCAGGCCTGCGGCAGCAGCACCCGGTCCAGGTGCTTGCCGAGCGCCTGGCGGACCGGGCCCCAGCGCCAGGAGGAGTCGCTGATGAAGTGGTGCAGGCTCTGCTCGGCGGCGCCGTAGCCGGCCACCGCCGCCAACGCCCGCATCGACTTGCGGCCCTGCACCGAGAGCAGCCCGGAGATGTACCACTCGCCCCTGGCGCGCTGGTCACGCCGCTTCAGCGAGGCGAGCATCCGGCGGGAGAACTCCGTGACGAAGTCATCCGCCACATCTCCCCAGATGTGCTCAGGAACGTTCTTGTCGCTTACACCTTCCACAGCCCCCGTCCCCTCTTCTGCGGTCGCGAACCTGGCGGGCTCCGAGCGCCGGATGGCGACGATGAGCCAGATGCGAGGTGCTGGTGATGGATACGATACAGAACCGACTGGTTGGTTTCATCTACTTCGTCATCTTGGCACGACCTCGGTCGGACCACAACGTCCGGGCGGTCCCGACCTGATGCAGCATACTAGATACCGCCCAGTTGGTTTGTTACGATGCGATACAACCACTTGAACTGTCGCCCGGACCGCCCGCAGGGGCCGGTCGGCGACCGACTCCCCGAGGGAGACCCTTGATGCCCCGTCAGGAACGGGCGCAGCGCACCCGCCGACTACTCATCGCGGCCGCCTCGGCCTCCTTCGACCAGGCGGGCTTCGCCATGACGGGCCTGAACGACGTGATCCGGCCCACCGGCATCTCCAAGGGCGCGCTGTACTTCCACTTCGGTTCCAAGGAGCAGCTCGCCGAGGCCGTGATGGCCGCGTCCCGGGACGGGCTGCGCGAGGCGATCCGCTCCGCCCGGCACTCCAGCGACTGCCCCCTGCAGTACCTGATCGACCTGAGCCACGGCCTGGCCAGGAGGCTGGCCGAGGACGTGGTGTTCCGGGCCGGCCTCCGGCTCACCGAGGACGGCGCGCTGGCCGAGAGCCTGCGGCCCAACCCGTACCCGGGCTGGGCGCTGATGATCGACCGGCTGCTGAGCCGGGCGGCGGCCCGCGAGGGTCTGCGGCCCGAGGTCAGCACGGCCGAGAGCGCGGCCCTGCTGGCGGCGGCCGGCGCCGGGGTGGAGACGCTGGCCCGGCGGGACCCGGACTGGCTCAGCCCCCGGATGATCTCGCTGCTCTGGCAGGCCCTGCTGCCCGCCCTGATCACCCAGGAGCGGCTGGCCGGGCTGCGCACCACGCCGGTCGAGCACGAGCGGGCCGCCCTGCCAGCGCCGGGCCGGGCGCACCCGACCGGCGAGCCGCCGGCCCGCCGGGAGCCGAAGCTCCCGGCGACGGGCCGGCCGCCGCAGGCCGTACCGGTCATCCGGGTCGGCCAGGACGCGCCCGGAACGCCGGACGGCCGGCCTCGGATCGAGGCCGGCCGCGCTGTCGCTCCCGGTCATCCGGCCATGCTGGCCGACGCGCCCGAGGGCGGCAGCAGTTCGCGGTACCACGGGACGTGAGCCGGGAACCGGGCCGCCAGGCCCGGGCCCGGGTCACAGCCGGTCCGCCGCCAGAGCCGGTCGCTCCGGTATCGGTGCTCGACCGCCAGCAGGGACAGCCGCCGTCCCCACGGAGCCGGCCCGACGCCCTCCAGCAGCCGTCGGGCCTCCGCCACACTGATCTCGCCCGAGGGCAGCGGCCGCCCCAGGGCAGCGCAGACCAGGGTCGCCAACTCCCGGACGGCGACCGGCTCCGGGTGGCTGGCGTGGTAGATCCGACCGCCCGGCACCGGCCCCCAGGGCTGCCGGGCCAGCGCCGCGATCGGCCTGGCCAGGTCCTCCACCGCGATGGCGGACATCCGCGCCCGCCCACCGTCGATCCAGTGCGGGATCCGGTCCAGGAGTTCCACCAGCGCGGGGATCACCCAGGTGTCCCCCCTCCCGTAGACCAGGTGCGGCCTGATCACCACACCCCCCGCCGCGAGGACCGCGCGCTCGGCCGCCAGCCTGGTCCTGCTGGTCTCCGAGGAAGGCACCAGATCGGGCTGATACTCCGTCAAGTCCTGGTGCACGCCGTCCTGGTAGACCGCCGTGGTGCTGAGCAACAGCACCCGCCGGACCCCGGCCCTGGCGGCTTCGGCGAGCAGCGCCTTGGTGCCGAGTTCGTTCACCCTCCGCAGCGAGTCCGGGTCACCACCGATCTGGGACGCGAGATGGACGAGCGTGTCCACACCTTCGCAGGCGCCGTACAGGGAGGCGGCGTCGGCGAGATTCCCGTGGAAAGGCTGAACGGTGCCGAATTCGGCAGCGGGCAGCGACCGGCGGTTCGTCAGCACTCTGACCGGATTCTCCGGGGTCGCCCCGGCCGTGAGCAGCCCGAGCACCCGGCTTCCGATGAATCCGGTGCCGCCGGTGAGCAGAATGCCTTTCGGCAGTTCCATCGTCAGCCGGCCTTCCGGACGAGCAGGGATTCCTCCCGGGATTCCTCCCGCATGATCTGCCGGGTCATCAACTGGCCGGTGGCCACCGACACCCCGTCCTGCTCCACGGTGATCCGGACGCTCATTTCGCCGTTCGGGCCGATCGGCCCGGGGAATGCCTTGACGATGACCGGCAGGTCGAGTTCCGCGTAGCGGACGAAATTGGTGTCCATCTCGAACGGGGCCACCGCGGCCGCCCCGGCGACGCTGTTGGCCGCCTGCCGCATCGCCTCGACGATCACCATGCCCGGCACGTGGTCGACCGGGTGGTCGAACAGCACCGGGTGCCGGCGGTCGGCCTGCAGCCGCCAGGTGTACCACTCGCCGGTCGGCACCAGCACCGAGTTGGCCTTGTCCTCCTGGTACTCGCCCTGCGGCGGCACCAGGTCGGGGAAGCGCTGGGACAGCTGGGGCGCGCGGAGCCGGGCATAGGTGTCGGGAGCCATGCAGTCCATCCTTAAGGTCCCCACACCCAGCCGGGTGGCACCACGGTGGACGACCGTCTCGTACTGCATTCCGGCCATGATTCCCCGGCGGAACCGGATGTCCTGGCAGGTCGCACTGATCGTCAGATTGGCCGGGGTCTGGCCGACCACCATGGCGGTCGGCTCGGCCCGGTACGACAGGCTCCAGAGCAGGAACGGGTAGTCCGTCGGAACTCCGTACCCGGCATGGGAGATCAGCATGGCTGACTGCCTGATCGTCTCGGCCAGCAACAGCGGGTCATAGCATCCTGCGACGGGCCGGTAAAAACTGTGTGTCCGCGGCCACTGGGCCCCCAGCAGAAACCGGTCCGCGCCGGTCTTCCGCCACCCGGTGAGCATGACCTCGGATATCGAGGCCCGGTGTACGAAACGCCGCGGCACAGTCTGCTCGTGGAGCTCCGGATCCATTTGGTCCGTTCCTGCCGACTGCGGCAGGCATCCGATTTCCGACAGCACTGACCCCATGTGCAATCTCCCCCAGGGATGGGTATTGAGTCGGCCACCCAATGGGCAGGCGGACTCGTGACGGCGGTCGGATGCTGTCCGAACCGCCGGGTAACCTCGGTGCGTGCGAACGTCGCGGAACCTACGGAGGACGCGAGGCTCAAAACAAAACCTGCTCCGTAGCCATTCATCGTGCACGCTGCCGCGCCAGGATAGGCTTTGGCAGCAGTCGTCGATCGACTCAGTCGTAGGTTCAGACGCAGTCGGTCGGCAGCGGCCCCGGGACGGGCCGCCCGAGCAAGTCGCATGCGAAGCACGTGGATCGACCAGACAGAAGCCTCGCCCTCCTCGGCCACTCATCGCGCCAAGCCCTGGTGCGCCCTCGCTCCAGGCAACGATAGAGTACCATCCGGTCGGTTTGTAGTGTGAGGGTGCGCACCAAGAAACAGGAGAACGATGGCTCAGCAGGCACGCGCAGTACACACCCGGCAGCAGATCCTGAACGCTGCTGCCCAGGTCTTCGCCAAGCGGGGGTACGCGGCGGCCACGATGGCCGAGATCCTGACCGTCGCGGGTCTGACCAAGGGCGCGGTGTACTTCCACTTCGCCTCGAAGGAGGAACTGGCTCTCGCGGTCACCGAAGCGCAGTCACCCTGGCTCGAGGAGCTCGACCTGGCGAGCGGCAGCTTCCAGAGCGTCATCGACCTGACCATCGCGTACGCGCGCGCGCTGCAGAACGACCCGATCATCCGGGCCACCGTCCGTCTGGTGATCGAGCACGGCGCCTTCGACAAGCCGCAGATCGAGGCCTGGGAGGTGAACATCAACCTGGTCCGGGACCTGCTGCTGGCCGCGCGGGAGGACCTGCTGCCGGGGGTGGACATCGCGGTGGCCGCGCCGACCATCACCTCCTCGTTCACCGGTATCCAGCTCACCTCACAGGTGCTGACCGGCCGGGCCGACCTGCTGGAGCGGGTGGCCGGCTGGTGGGCCCTGCTGGTGCCCGGGCTGGTGAAGCCGGAGCTGGTCCGCTCGCTTGAGCTCGGCGGCTCGGCGAGAACCACCGCCCACCTCACACCCGAGCGGATCGCCCGCGCCTCGGTGCGCCGCCGCGCCTGACCGGCCCGCTCCCCGGGGGCCGGCCTCGGCCGGCCCCCGGGGAGCGGGCCGGTCGGCCAGCAGGGTGACGATCCGGGCCACCACCAGATGGCTCCGGCCACCGGCCGGGACGGTCCAGGTGGCCAGCCGGCGGTAGATCGGGTTCCGCACCGCGAGCAGCGTACGCAGCCGGCCCTCGGGGTCGTCGGCGAGCAGCGGCCGGGTCGCGGCCGTGCCGATCCGGGCCGCCAACTGCTGCGGGGACACCGCCAGATGGACCACCCGGTGATGCCGCAGCAGCCGCTGGGTGGACTCCTCCAGCACCGCGCCGCCGCCGAGCGCGAGCACCCCGGGGTGTCCGGCCAGCGCCCGGTGCACCGCCTTGCGTTCGCGGACCCGGAAGTGCGCCTCGCCCTCCCGCTCCAGGATCTGCCCGATCCCGCACCCGGCCGCGCGCTCGATGTCGGAGTCGGTGTCCCGGAACGGGACCCCGAGGTACCCGGCGAGGGCCCGCCCGATGTGGCTCTTGCCCGCTCCGGGTGGGCCGATCAACACGACGACCGGACTGCTCATTTCAGGTCCCAGTGAACTCGAGGGCCGACAACGGGGCGGGCTGGCGCGCTGGTTCAGCGGCCGATCGGTGCGCCGAGCCCGGCCGGCGCGGGGCGTCGGCCGACCGGCAGGGCGAGCAGCATGCCGGTGATGACGCGCAGCCCGTCCCGGCTGAGCACCGACTCCGGGTGGAACTGCACCGACCGGAAGCTCGGGCCGCGCAGGGCGTGGACCTGCCCGGTCGCCGGGTCCCGGCTCACCTCGACGGTGCCGAGCGGGAGTTCGACCACGTCCCGGTCCGCCCGGCCGGCGAAGGTGTTGTAGAAGCCGACCCGTTCGGCCCGGCCGAACAGGTCGATGGTCCTGGCCACCCCCTGGTTCGGCCGGTCCCGGCGGACCAGGTCGAAGCCGAGCACCCGGCAGAGCACCTGGTGGCTCAGGCAAACTGCGAGGAACGGCCGTCCGGTGGGAAGGAGTTGGCGGACCGCGCGCTCCAGGTGGGCGATCTTCGGGTGGTCCGAGTCCTGCGGGTCGCCGGGGCCAGGGCCGAGCAGCACCAGGTCGTACCCCTCGACGCTGTACTCCTGGTCGAACCGCCGGACCGTGACCGCGAGGCCGAGGGCCCGCAACTGGTGGTCCCACATCGCGGTGAAGGTGTCCTCGGCGTCCAGCACCAGCACCCGACGGCCGATCAGTTCGGCCACCGGGTGGCCGCGTTCCCCGGCGGCGGTCAGCCAGAACGGCGCCAGCCCGACGTTGCGCTCCCGCAGTGCGTCGAGCACCGCCGGGTGGGCCGCGAACTCCGTCGGCGCGGCGGCCCGTTCCGGGGTCCGCCGGCGCGCGCCGAGCGCGGTCAGCAGGCCGGCCACCTTGGCCGCCGTCTCGGCCACCTCCGACTCCGGGTCGGAGTCCCGGACCAGGGTGGCCCCCACCCCGATGGTCAGCCGGCCGCTCGCGGAGATGTCGGCCGTCCGGATCAGGATCGAGGAGTCCATCGTCCGGCCGCCCTCGGCATCCCGGCCGATCAGCGCGGCCACCCCGCTGTAGTAGCCCCGGCCGCGCGGCTCGTACCGGCGGATCACCTTGGCGGCGCTCTCCAGCGGGCTGCCGGTGACGGTCGGCGCGAACAGCGTCTCGCGGAGGATCTCGCGCGGGTCGCGGGAGGTCTCCCCCTCGATGAAGTACTGGGTGTGCGCGAGCCTGGCCATCTCCAGCAGGTGCGGGCCGGTCACCCGGCCGCCCGCCTCGGTGATCCGGGCCATCATCTTGAGTTCCTCGTCCACCACCATGTAGAGCTCGTCGGCCTCCTTCGCGTCGGCCAGGAAGGACAGCACCCCGGTCAGCGTCGGCCCGGTCCCGGGGTAGCGGTAGGTGCCGCTGATCGGGTTCATCACCGCGACCCCGCCGGAGAGGCTGAGGTGCCGCTCGGGGGTGGCCCCGACGAAGGTCCGCACCCCCGTGCGGATGACGAAGGTCCAGTACGCGCCGCGCTCCCGCTCCAGCAGCCGGCGGAAGAAGGTCAGCGCGGCGGCCGGGGTGTAGTCGGAGATGTCCGCCACGAAGGCCCGGCGGATCACGAAGTTGGCGCCCTCGCCGGTGCCGATCTCGTTGGCCAGCACCCGGCGCACCACCTCGGCGTACGCCAGGTCGTCGACGTCGTACCGGCCTTCGGCCAACTCGATGTCCAGATCCGGCAGTTGGCCGAGCAGCTCGGCCAGCGGCACCGAGTCCTGCTCGGCCACGCCGAGGGCGAGCAGCGGGGCGCCGTCGTCGGCGACCGCGAAGCCGCGCTCGGCGATCTGCCGGTACGGGACCACCGCGAGCACCTCGTGCTCCGCCCGGCCGGTGGCCGGGCGGCCAGGCGCCAGCGGGAGGTCGGCCAGCCGGGACAGCTCGGTCACCGTGCCGCCGAGCACGTCCACCCGGTCCGGCGAACCGCTCACCGGGCGGTACAGCAACGCGAACTCGGGCTGCCGCCCGGTCAGGATCCGGCTCAGCAGCGCCTCACCCACCGGACTGTCCGTCATGTCCCGCTCCTCAAAGGCTGATGGTCGACTCGTACGCGGATCAGGCTCAGCCGAGGTCGGCGAGCACGGCCTTGGTGCTGACCGCCATCCCGCACCGCTCGGCCACCCAGCTCAGCGCCAGGCGGTGGTACTCCAGGCTGAAGTCGGCGACCGCGTCACCGACCAGGAAGGGCTGGACGTCGTGGCTGTAGGCGTCCAACGCACTGGCCAGCACCCCGACATGGGCGTACACCCCGCAGACGATCAGCTGGTCCCGGCCCTGCTCGCGCAGCGACTCCAGCAACGGGGTGCGGTGGAAGGCGCTGTAGCGCCACTTGGTCAGCACCAGGTCGCCCGGCCCCGGCCCGATCGGCTCGACCACCTCCCGGTCCGCCGCCGAGGGATTCATCCCAGGGCCCCAGAAGTCGGCGAGCAGGCCGCGCTGTTCGGAGGTCATGCCCCCCGGCTGCGCGGTGTACGCGACCGGGATCGCCAGCTCGGCGGCGCGTGCCCGGAGCAGCGTCACGTTGGCCACCAGCTCGGTGACCGGGGACTCGCCCGCCGGGAAGGGCCTGAGGAAGTACCGCTGCATGTCGTGGATCAGCAGCACGGCCCGCCGCGGATCGACCGTCCACCGGGCGGTGTTCTCGGGCAGGTCGCCCTGTTGCGGCATCGGGTACGGGCTGATGGTCGGGATGGCCATCCCGGCGTCCTCTCAAATCTCGTGGCACCGTGTGGAGTTGACGGTTTCGATAACCGACGGGCGGCGGGGGGCGACGGGCTGGTGGGGCAGCCCGCCGCCGGGGTCGGCCGGGGGTGGGGCGCCCGGGCCGGGGTCGGGCGGTCGGTCCAGCGGCAGGACGGGCGGGCCGGCTCAGTGGCCGAGGGCCGCACCGCCGTCCACGGTGAGGTCGTGCATGGTGATGTGGGCGGCCTGGTCCGAGAGCAGGAACAGCACCGCGTCCGCGATGTGCGACGGCTGGGCGATCCGGCCGAGCGGGATGCCGACCCGGTAGGCCGAGGCCACCCCGTCGATGGAGGCCTGGGCGGCGCTGTCGTCCTCCCAGAGCGCGGACAGCATCGGGGTGTCGGTCGAACCCGGCGCCACCACGTTGCAGCGGATGCCGAACTTCGACACCTCCAGGCCGAGGCACTTGGTGAACATGGTGGCCGCCGCCTTGGAGGCCGCGTATGCCGACATGTCGACCCGGGCGGTGCCGGCCGCGTTGGACGCCACCGTGACGATCGCGCCCCGTCGGCCGCCGGCCACCATCCGGTTGACAACCGCCCGGGAGATGAAGAAGACCCCGGTGGTGTTCACCGCGAAGGTGGCGGCCCAGTCCTGGTCGGTCAGGTCCTTGGCGGCGCCGAGCCGGAGCACCCCGGCGCCGTTGACCAGGTAGTCGATACCGCCGAGCTGCTGCTCGACGGCCCCGACCACGGCCTCCACCTCGGCGCTGTCCGTCACGTCGGCCGGGAACGCCTCGGCTCGGCCGCCCGCGTTGCGCAGTTCCTTGGCGAGCGCCGTCAGGCGGTCCCCGTCCCGGTCGACCAGGGCCACCGTGACGCCACGTTCGGAGAGCGCGCGCACCACGGCTCCGCCGATTCCGCCGGCCGCACCGGTGACCAGCGCGACCCTGTTTTCCATTCCATGGACACTCATAGCGACCCCAAAGCCCGAGGATGATCGACCGCTGCCGGCCGGTAATGACTGATCCGCAGAGCCGTTCAGCCCCGCCAGGCCGCCGCGACCTCAAGTGCCTGCCCCGGGTTGAGCCGGGGGTCGCAGAAGCTCGTGTACTTGTCCCCGATGTGCGCCAACTGCCTTTCGTCCGAAGCGCATTCGGTGACCTGGTCCGGCGTTGCCTCCAGGTGCAGGCCGCCCGGCACCGCGCCGACGCTCAGCAGGGCGAGCTGGAACCGGCGCACCTCGTGCACCACCGTCTCGACCAGCCGGGTCTTCAGGCCGCCGGGCCCGTTCACCGTGTTGCCGTGCATCGGGTCGGTCAGCCAGACCACCGGGTGGCCCGCCGCCTTGACCGCCGCGGCCAGCGCGGGCAGCCGGTCCTCGACCAGGTCGGCGCCCATCCGGGCGATCAGGGTGAGCCGGCCGGGCTCACGGCTCGGGTCGAGCCGCGCGCAGAGCGTCAGCAGGTCCGCGACGCTCAGGTCCGGGCCGACCTTGCAGGCCACCGGGTTGGCCACCGTGGCGAGCAGCGCCACATGGGCACCGTCCAACTGGCGGGTCCGGTCGCCGATCCAGGGCAGGTGGGTGGAGGCCAGGTAGACCCGGCCCTGGTCGGTGCGGCGGAGCAGCGGCACCTCGTAGTCGAGCAGCAGTGCCTCGTGGCTGGTCCACACCGGGGCCCCGGCGGCCGGCAGACCGGCCGCCGAGCGGGCCCGGAGCGCGGCGAACGCGGTCGCCGCCGCGTCGTAGCCGCTCAGCAGCCGGCCCGGGTCAGGGCGGCGCAGCTCCGGGTCGGGCTCCGGACTGTTCACCAGGTGCCCCCGGTAGACCGGGAGTTCGACCCCGTTGACGCTCTCGGTCGGACGGGACCGCGGCTTGCCGAACTGCCCGGCCAGCCGGCCGATCCGGACCACCGGACGCAGGGTGTTCATCGACACCACCCCGGCCAGCGCGTCCAACAGGCCGACCTTCCGGGCCACGTAGCCCGGCTCGCACTCGGCCGGATCCTCGGCGCAGTCCCCCGCCTGGACCACCTGGAGCCGCCCGGCCGCCACCTCGGCGAGCAGGGCGCGCAGCTCGATCAGCTCGGCGAAGCTCACCAGCCCCGGCCGGTCGGCCAGTTCGCCGGTGGCCTCGGCCAGCTGCCCGCGGTCCGGCCAGGAGGGCTGCTGCTGGGCCGGGAGCGACTTCCAGTAGTCGAGTTCGCTCTCCGACAACGGCGGACCGGACTCGGCCGACCGTGCCGCAATGACGTCGCTACTCACTCAGAAACCTCCGTGGTCGTTAATTCCTCAGCTGCCCGGAAAGTGCGGCTGCGAATACCGCCGCTGTGTTCCTGAACCGGTGCGGAGGGCAACCTTTCTTGAGTCTGGACAGGACAAACCACGAGGTCAACGGCGTGTTTCGAACTCCGTCAGGTGTCCGGCACTGTGTCATTGAATACCATCCGGTTTGGTTTTTTCGGAAAAGCCGACGCACCATGGTCGAATTCCCGGCCGGCCCGGTTCCGACATAGTCGAAGCGATGTGTCGTCAGATCCCCGCCGAGGGTGGCACGCGGTGCCGCGGCTCCCGCCGGCCCCGGGCACGACGAAGCGCCGCCCGGACCAGCCGGACGGCGCTGCGCGATGGTGGGTGACCGAGGGTCAGGCGGCCCGTTCCCTGGCCTTCGCCAGACTGCGGCGGGCCTGGGCGGCGATCCGCTCGGGGGTGAAGCCGAGCTGTTCGTACAGCGTCCGGTACGGCGCGGACAGTCCGGACCGGTCGAGCCGGACCGCCACCCCGGCCTCGCCGGCCAACGCGTGCCAACCGAGCACGGCCCCCGCCTCCACCGACACCCGGACCACAACTCCCCTCGGCAGCACGGCTTCCCGGTAGGCAGCGGGCTGCCGCTCGAACCGCTCCGCGCACACCATCACCACCACCCGGGTGGCGATCGCGTCACCCTCCAGGATCTCCCGGGCCCGCAGCGCCACCGCCAGCTCACCCCCGGTCGCCAACAGCACCACCGCGGGCACCCCGGAGCCCGCCTCCATCAGCACGTACCCGCCCCTGCTCGGTCCCCGGGTCTCCATCACGTGGTCGGTCCTCTCCGGACGGCGGGCATGGCCTACCAACCCACTGTCCCCACCCGCCCACTGACCCACCATCAGCCCATCCCGACTGCGTCAACTCCCCCGTAGAACGCCGACGGCCCCCGACCAGCAGGACTGGTCGGGGGCCGTGCTCCGGCGGAGAGTGTGGGATTTGAACCCACGGTGAGGGGTTACCTCACGACAGTTTTCAAGACTGGTCCCTTAGGCCGCTCGGGCAACTCTCCAGGCGGAGGTCAGCCTAACGGGTCCGGTGGGGTTCCGTGCACACCGTTTTGCCGGTGGGGTCAGTTGTCACCCTTGCGTTCGCCCAGGGTGACGGTGGTCTTGGCGGCCTTGCCGTCGCGGGTGTACTCGACCTCGACCTTGTCGCCGGGCTTGTACGTCCAGATCTCGCTGACCAGGGTCGGGCCGCTGTCGATGACGTGGCCGCCGAGCTTGGTGATCACGTCACCGGCCTTGAGGCCGGCCTGGTCGGCGGGGCCGTTGGGGGTGACGGCGGCGCTGTCGCCGACCGCGGAGCTGCGGATCTGCGCGCCGTCGCCCTTGTAGTCGTCGTTGCGCAGCACCCCGAGGATCGCGTAGACCGGCGTGCCGGTCTTGATCAGGTCGCCCGCCACCCGCTTGGCCTGGTTGATCGGGATGGCGAAGCCGAGACCGATCGAGCCGGCCCGGCCGTTGCTGCTGCTGTTGGACTGGATCGCGGAGTTGATGCCGATCACGGCGCCCGCGGCGTCCAGCAGCGGACCACCGGAGTTGCCCGGGTTGATCGAGGCGTCGGTCTGCAGGGCGTTCATGTAGGAGGACTGGGCGCCGGTCTCGTCGCCGGAGGCCACCGGGCGGTCCTTGGCACTGATGATGCCGGTGGTGACGGTTCCCTCCAGGCCGTACGGGGCACCGATCGCGACGGTGGCGTCGCCGACCGCGACCTTGTCGGAGTCACCGAGCGGCAGCGGGACCAGCTTGTCCTTCGGCGGGCTGTCCAGCTTGATCACGGCCACGTCGTAGCCCTGTGCCCGGCCGACCACCGAGGCCGGGTAGGACGAGCCGTCGGAGAACTTGACGGTCAGTTTGCCGCCGCTGGCCGCCGGGGCGACCACGTGGTTGTTGGTGAGGATGTGGCCCTCGGTGTCGAAGACGAAGCCGGTGCCGGTGCCGGACTCCTGCGAGCCCTGCGCCTTGATGGTGACCACGCTCGGCAGCGCCTTGCCGGCGATGCCCGCGACGGACTCCGGCGAGCGGTTGATCGCCTGCTTGTTCTCGCTGGCCTGGACGGTGGTGCTGCTGCCGCGCCCTGACGAGGAGTTCGATCCGCCGTCCCGGTCGCTCACCGCGGCGCCGATCGCGCCCCCGGCCAGACCGGCCAGCAGGGCGACGGCCGCGACCAGCGCGATCAGCCCGCCGCGCTTGCGGCGGGGGGCCGGGGCGGCACCCGAGCCGAACGGCTGGCCCGGCAGGCCGGGGCCGCCCGGACCGTCGAGGCCACCGGGCGGGGTGCCCCAGCTGCCCAGCGGGGTGCCCGCGCCGAACGGGTGATGCGGTGGCTCGGCGGCCGGGTGGGCCGGCTGGGTCGGCTGGGCCGACTGCACCGGCGGCAGCTCGGCGGCCAACGCGGCCGGAGCAGCCGGGGCCACCGGAGCGGCGTACGGGTTGCCGGCCTGAGCCGGCGGCGGCACCTCCGGGTGGGCGGCAGGCGCGGGCGCGGCCGGCGGCGGCGCGTCCAGGTAGGACGGCGCCGCGGGCACCGGCGGCGCGGGCGGCAGCACCGGCGGCGGTGCGTCGAGGTAGGACGGGGCGGCCGGGGCCGGCGGCGGGGTCACCTTGCCGAAGGCGACCGTCGGCGTCGGCTCGGCGGCCGGCGGGGCCGCCGCCGGGACGGCAGGAGCAGCGGGGACATCGGCCGACACGCTCTCAGCCGGACTCACCACCCCCTGGCCCGTGGAGGTGCGCTCCTCCTCGGGCCCGGTGGACCCACTCGCGTGCTCGGTGCTCACGGACGACCTCCATAGCTGACAGAACCTTGGTCCACAGTTTTTCGTATGCGTGATTCGGTTGTCGTATGGGGCCCGGTGAAGAACTCTTAAGAATCCTTACCCGTTCCCGACACGATCCCCCGGGGGTCCGCTTCGTCCCGCGATCCGGACGGCCACCCGCCCGCCTTGGTGTTCGGCCGCCCGGCCGCTAGCCTGGCGCTCCAAACTGACACGCGGGAGCTTGGACCGTCCAGGCTGAGAGTGCGCGGAACGACCGTACGCCATGCAGGTGCTGGCACTACGGCGAGGGAGCGCAGACCGCTCGAACCTGTCCGGGTAATGCCGGCGTAGGGAGCATCGGCCATGACGGCTGTTTCGCCTGCCCCTGTCCAGGAACCGTCCGCGCGCGCCGAGGCGCCGCTCGTCCTGGACACCGCACCTCCTCGCACCCTCGACTTCCGGGCGCTGTTCTCGCTCTGGGCCAACCTCGGGGTCAGCCTGATCGGCTTCACCAGCGCGGCCACCGTGATCGGCGCCAAGGGCTCCGAGCTCTCGCTGGTCGCCGCGATCACCGCCACCGTGGTGGGCACCGTGATCGGCACCGCGATGCTCGGGGTGACCGCCCTGATCGGCGCCCGGACGGGCGCGCCCGCGATGACGGTGCTGCGCGGCCTGTTCGGCACCCGGCTGTCCTACGTGCCGACCGTGCTGAACATCGCCCAGTGCATCGGCTGGGGCGTGTACGAGCTGCTGGTGATCGCGATGGGCGCCCAGGAGGTGACCGGCTCGCAGGGCTGGCGCTGGCTGTTCGTGGTGCTGGCCGGCCTGCTGACCACCGCGCTGACCATCTGGCCGCTCGGCGCGATCGCCGTGCTGCGCAAGTACGTGACGATCGCCGTCGGCATCGCGATGGTCTACTTCACCGTCCAGCTGGTCCGCCAGGGCGTGCCGAACCCCGGTGCGGGCAACTGGACCGGCTTCCTCTCCGCGACCGACGCGATCATCGCGGTCTCGATCTCCTTCGTGCCGCTGGCCGCCGACTACACCCGGCACGCCCGCACCGCCGGTGCGGCGTTCTGGGCCACCTTCTCCGGCTACACGCTGGCCCAGGTCTGGTGCTACCTGCTGGGCGTGGTGGCACTGCTGCAGTCCGACGGCGACCCGAGCCGGATCTTCTCCTCGTTCACCGGGGTGGCCGCGGGCTGGGCCTTCCTGCTGGTGCTGGTGGTCCGGGAGACCGACCAGTCCTTCGCCAACGTGTACTCGACCGCGATGTCGATCCAGAACCTGCTGCCGAAGGTCGACCGCCGGCTGCTGACCGGTGGGATCGGCGCGCTGGTGACCGTACTGGCGCTGCTCACCGACGAGTTCACCGCCTCGTACTACGCCTTCCTCGGCCTGATCGGCTCGGTCTTCGTGCCGATGTTCGCGGTGCTGGCGGCCGACTACTTCCTCGGCTCCGGCCGGCGCGGTTGGAACCTGGCCGAGGACGCCCCGGCCCGCTGGCTGATGCTGCTGCCGTGGGCGCTCGGCTTCGCGACCTACCAGTTCATCGCCCCGACCGCGATCGACGGCTGGAGCGACCGCTGGCACGACCTGCAGTCCGCGACCGGCTTCGAGGCGCAGCCCTGGACCTCGGCCTCGGTGCTCAGCTTCCTGGTCGCGGCGCTGGCCACCCTCGCGGTGACCCGCCGGAAGTGAGGCCGGGCGGCCGCCGCCCCGGGAACTTCACCCGGAGTTTCCCGTGGCGGCGGCCACCGGTCGTCCGGCTGCTCGTAGGGTTACCGGTGTGGATACCCGGAACCAGCCGTTGACCAGCCAGGACGCCACCGACCGCGGCGCCGTGAAGGTGATCGCGCACCGCGGCTCCTCGGCCGCCCGCGCCGAGCACACCCTGGCGGCCTACGCGCTCGCCGTCGCGGAGGGCGCCGACGGCCTGGAGGCCGACATCCGGCTGACCGCCGACGGGCAGCTGGTCTGCGTGCACGACCGGACGGTCCACCGGACCTCGGACGGCCGGGGCGCGGTCTCCGCCCTGACGTTGGCTCAGCTGAACGAGCTCGACTTCGGCTCCTGGAAGGACCCGGCGGCCCCCGAACCCAGCCCCGTCCTGACGCTGGCCCAGTTGCTCGAACTGGTCGCGGACGCCGGGCGGCGGGTGGAACTGGCCATCGAGACCAAGCACCCGACCCGGTTCGCGGGGCGCACCGAGGCCGAGTTGCTCCGGTTGCTCACCCGGTACGGACTGCTTCCGGACAGCCTGGAGGGGTCCGCGGTGCGGGTGATGAGCTTCTCCGAGCTCTCGCTGCACCGGATCCGCCGGGCCGCGCCCGCCGTTCCGACCGTCTACCTGTTCGACCGCAGGCTCCCGGTGCTCGGCCGGACCAAGGCGCTGCCCGGCGGCGCCCGGATCGCCGGGCCCGGCATTGACCTGGTCCGGTCCAATCCCGGGCTGGTGCGCGCGCTGCGCCGGGCGGGGCACTCGGTGCACGTCTGGACGGTGGACGAGGCCGCCGATGTCGAACTCTGCCTGGAACTCGGGGTGACCGCGATCATCACCAATCGGCCGCGCGCCGTGCTCGACCAACTCGGCCGATAAACGCCCCGCGCGAGGGGCGCGAACTGGCGCGAACTCCGGCGTGAAGTACCGGGAGTGGCCAATTCCGGCCGTTTGGACAACGGTCTGTGAGCGGCTAATCACCATTTGCGTACCGTGAGTTGCGGTGCCCGTTAATGTCCCGCCGCGATCGCCGGATGCCCGTTTCCGACCCATTACCAAGGGGCATCCATCCCTCGGCGAATGCTGAAGGAGGTCCGGGGGTGGCGTTGATGATGGCACAAGAGGTGCCGACTTCATCGACCATGGCGGTGCCGCACGGGCCCGCCGGGGTCGGAGCGGCACGACGCCGACTGCGCCGTGATCTCGGCGACCACGAGGTCGCCGACACGGTGATCGACGACGCGGTCCTGATCCTGTCCGAGTTGCTCAGCAACTCCTGCCGGTACGCCCGGCCGCTGGGCCGGCTGGCCGACCTGAAGGACGACGCGCCGGCACCGGTGCCGGCCCCCGTCCTGGTCGGTGTGCGGTCCGGCGAGGACGGTGAGCCCGGCGGGGTGACGGTCCGTTGGCAGCTGTCCGGGCGCGGGCGGCTGACCCTGGAGGTGACCGACGGCGGTGCGGTGACCAGGCCGCTGCCGGCCCGCCCCTCGCTCACCTCGCGCGGCGGCCGGGGCCTGACCATCGTCGGCCGGCTGGCGGACGACTGGGGCGTCCGGGACGCACCCGGGCAGGTGACGGTCTGGGCCGAACTCCCGCTGCGGCCCGCGCCCGGGGCGCGGAGCGCCTGACCGGCCGCCCCGCGCGGCCCCGCCGGACACCCGGACGAGGGTCGCCGGGCCGGAGCTGTCCGGTCGGCCCGGAAAGCTCAGTAGGCTGCCCGGGCAAGCACGTCGCCGTACCGGGAGAGCCGCACCATGGCCAAGAAGGCCGCGAAGAAGTCGCCGCAGAACCGTCCGTCCACCGCCGTGACCTCGGGCGAGATCCCCGTGGTCGGGGCTCGCGAGGACTGCCCGTGCGGTTCCGGCCGCCGGTACAAGGCGTGCCACGGGCGCGAGGCCGCGCACGCGGTCCAGGAGCTGGTCCACCGCCCGTTCGAGGGCCTGCCCGGCGAGGCCGACTGGGTCGCGCTGCGCGAGCTGGTCCCCTCCGCCACCGTCCCGCTCACCCTGGCCAAGGGCATCGCCGACGAGGCCACCGGCCCGGTCCCCTCGGTGACGCTGGCCACCGTGCTGCCGCTGGCCTGGCCCGCGCTGCGCCGTCCGGACGGCTCGATCCTGCTCGGCCTGCAGACCCAGTCCGCCTCCGGCGACCTGAGCCGCGACCTGGCGGACGCCCTGGAGCTGGCCCTGACCACCGAGCCGGGCAGCCCGGTGCCGGCCCGCCGGACCGTCCCCGGCGGCCGCCGCCTGCAGGAACTGCTCGACCTGGAGGCCGAGTTCGTGCCGGTCGTGCACACCGGCTTCGAGTTCTGGCTGGAGGACGCGGAGACCGCCACCGGTGACGTGGCCGCCTCGCTGGAGCAGGCCAACGCGGCCGCCATCCCGACCGAGAAGCTCAGCAGCGTGCCGTCCGCGTACTGGTGCGCCGCACCGGACAAGAACCACCTGCGCTGGGCCATGACCGTGCCGGAGGAGCAGCTGCTGAACGCGCTCGCCAAGCTGACCGCCGCCGAGCAGTCCTCGCTCGGTGCGGACACCCGCCTGGTCGGCTCGTTCCGCGCGCACGGGGTCACCGTGCCGGTCTGGGACCTGCCGCAGAGCATGACCGCCGCCGACTGCGAGGCGCCCGCCGCCGAGTTCGCCGAGCGACTGGCCGCCACCCTGAGGGACGAGGCTCCGCTCACCGCCGAGCAGCGCCGGGTCCGGGGTCACCTGGTGAGCCGTCAGGTGACGCTGAACTGAGGATTTTCCCCGGCGTTCCACCGGGAAAGTGACTCGCGTCACATTTTCCGACCGGAAGGAAAACTGCCAGGTGACAGAGTGTGCGGACAAATTGGCGCGCACGCGGATCTTTGTTACCATTTAAACAGTCCGGTCGCTGGTGCATCCCCCGTCGCCAGCGGCCGGATCTTCTTTTTCCGTACGGGAATTGAGCGCGGCCGGCCGTTCAGCCGGCCAGCCTGCTGCCGCCCGCCGCCGCCGAACTGGCCGCGATCAGCGCCCCCAGCAGAGCGCCCACCTCGGGCAGCCACGGACGCCCGCCGATCGGCGGCCGGATCCAGCGCACGGTGCCCTCGGCCGTCCGGCTGGGCGGCAACAGCAGATAGCCGTCCGGGCCGTGATAGCGCATCACCCCTGGCACCCACGGCTGTTCGGCCAGCAGCTCCCCCAACTCGGCCAGCGTGTACGGCGCCACCAGCAGCACGTAGCGGTCCTGGGCCAGCAGCACCGGGCCGACCGGCACGTCCAGCACCTCGAAGTACTCCAGTGCCCTGGCCCCCGCCTCGGCCGGCAGGCTGACCGCGCTGACCGTCCGGCCGGTGGCCACCAGCACCGAGGCGTCCGGCGAACGCTCGGCCCACCACCAGCCCACCATCCGGGCGTCGGTGGTGGCGGCCGGCAGCGGCGGCTCGTGCGGGTGCGCGCCGGGGGACGGACAGCCCTGGTCCTCGCAGGAGCAGGGCCCGAGCAGGCCGGGCACCGCGTACGCGCCGGGCAGCACCGGCCAGCCGTACCCGGCGGCGGTCCGGGCCGCCGCCAGCAGGGCCGCCCTGACCCGGCGCCGGCTGCCGGGCCAGCGCAGCCAGGAGGACCGGGTGGCGGGCAGGTTCCTGCGGTGCGCCTTGCTCCGGGTCCTGCTCCGGTTCAGACGGGGACGCGTCCATGGCATCTGCGCTCGTTCCTTTCCGCGACCGTGGGGCTCGGGCAGTCGGACCGTCGGCCGCGGCTGCGCCCCGGATGCGTGGGCGGCACCGGTGCACGGGCGGTTCGGCGGGAGTGACCGGGACGACAGGGTGGGCTGGGGCCTGGAGCGGACGGCCCCCGGAACGAGAATCCCGCATGCGACCAGATGGACGCCTGTCGGAGCCGGCTGGTTCCACCGTACGAGTGAGTGAGCACCGGCCCGGCCGGGCACTGGCTCCTCGAACCATACGATCCGGACGGCCCCCTGACGGAGCGTCGGGACGCGGCAGCCCTCCAGGGGCGGCCGATCCGCCCCGGACGGCCGCCACCGCACCCGCCGACCGACCTCGTCCCGAATCTGGACATGCCCCGATCGGCCTGTGTACAAGTGGTGGATTAATGCCGAGTAGTGACAGTAGGAATCGTTTTTGGGCGGTCCTGGTGGTTCTGCGTGACACATACCACTGTGTGGGGAGTTGGGACATGACCGACGCCAAGCCTCTGACGGCGACCGCCACCGTGCTGCCGGACCTCGGCTTCCTGGCCGTCAGCGAGACGGCCGGTCTGCAGGACCGTTTGGTCGGACAGCTGTCCGACCTCACCGTCCTCCAGGAGCACACCGAGCTGCTGGTCCGGGCCCGCGGACTGGCCGACACGCTGGCTGCCGTGCTGGCCTCCGGCGCCGCCCTGCTCGGGGCCCGCCGGGGCCTGATCACCACCACCGCCCGGGGCACCGGCCGCCCGGTCGGCCTCAACCTGGACCGGTCCGAACTCGGCGCGCTGGAGACCGTCCCGGCCGAGCACGGCCCGTTCTCCGGGCTGCTCAGCCACCCCGCCGCGCCCGGCCGGCTGCTGATCACCGACCTGGCCACCGACCCGGCGGCCGGGCCGAGGTTCCGTCAGGTGGCCGAGCAGCTCGGCCTCGGCGCCTGCTACGCCGTACCGCTCGGCACCGACCAGGACGGGCCGCTGGGCGCCGCCGTCTGGTTCTACGACGAGCCGGCCGAGCCCGACCCCGGCCGCCTCCTGCTGGTGCACCGGTACTGCGAGTTCGCCGCCCCGCTGCTGGCCAAGCAGTTCGTCTCGGACCGGGCCGAGCAGCAGGCCGAGGCGCTCCGCCGGGGCCTGCTGCCCGACCGGCTGCCGGTCGCCCCCGGCCTGCGGCTGGCCGCCCGCTGCGTGCCGGCCGCGCTGGAGCGTTCGGCCGGCAGCGACTGGTACGACGCCATCGCCCTGCCGGACGGCACCTTCGGGCTGACCGTCGGCAGCGTCTCCGGCGACGGCCCCGGGGCCGGGCCGGCCTCGGCCCCCGGCGCGGCCGCCGCGATGGGCCGGGTCCGGGCCGCGCTGCGGGCGTACGCGGTGCTGGAGGGCGAGGACCCGGTCTCGGTGCTCGGCGACCTCGAACTGCTGCTCAAGACCACCGAGCCGAACCGGACCGCCACCGCGCTCTACGCCTGGGTGCAGCCCGAGGAGCGCCGGATCACCCTGGCCGGGGCCGGGCACTGCCCGCCGATCCTGGTCACCCGGTACGGCGCCAACTTCGTCGAGACCTCGCTCTCCGCCCCGCTCGGCATGCTCAGCTGCTGGGAGGCCCCGGGCGTGGAGCTCGACGCCGAGCCCGGTGACCTGCTGGTGCTCTACACCGAGGGCCTGGCCCGCCGCTGCGGCCCGACCCTGCACGCCGGCCAGAACGCGCTGCGCCGGGCCGCCGCCGACGCCCCGCGCGAGCTGCGGCAGGAGCCGGACCGCCTGCTCGGCCACCTGCTCGGCAGTGCCCCGGCCGCCACCGACGGCTCGGACGACCTGGTGCTGCTGGCCGCCCGGTTCGATTAGGTTTCGCCCGTTTCTCCGGCTCCCGATCAGTCGTTCGTCCAGCGGTCCGTACGATGGGGCCTACGGCCGCCCAAGCGCGTCGCGATCCGATGCGTCCGGGGCGGAACCACTCGCAAGGAGGCGACGTACGTGACCGAGGACCGTAGCCCGGCGGCAGCCGAGAACCCCGAGGGTGCCGCAGGCGGTGACCAGGCCGAGGAGCAGCCCGTCAAGGGCCGCAAGAACGGACTGTACGGAGAGGTCTCCGACGAGCTGGCCGACTCGATGAAGTCCGGCTGGGCCGACACCGAGCTGCGCGGCCTGGAGCCGGTCGCCCAGGCCCCGTACGCGGCCGAGCGACGGGCCAGGCTGTCCGCCGCCTTCCCCGGCGAGCGCCTGGTGATCCCGGCGGGCAACCTGCGCACCCGGGCCAACGACACCGAGTACTCGTTCCGCGCCGCCAGCGAGTACGTGCACCTGACCGGTGACCAGACCGAGGACGCGGTGCTGGTGGCCGAGCCGGTCGACGGCGGCCACGAGTTCAGCCTCTACCTGCTGCCCCGCTCCAACCGGGAGAACGGCGAGTTCTGGCTGGACGGCAACGGCGAGCTCTGGGTCGGCCGCCGGCACAGCCTGACCGAGGCCGAGCAACTGCTCGGCCTGCCCTGCCGGGACGTCCGCAAGGCCGCCGAGGAGCTCGCCGCCGCGCCCGCCGCGCCGACCCGGATCGTGCGCACGTACGACGCCGGTCTGGAGGCCGCGCTGGCCGAGGTGCTGGACGAGGACCGGGACGAGGAGTTCAAGACCTTCCTGAGCGGCCTGCGGCTGGTCAAGGACGACTGGGAGATCACCCAGCTGCGCGCCGCCTGCGACGCCACCGTCAACGGATTCACCGACGTGGTGCGGGAGTTGGGCCAGGCCGTGGCCACCTCCGAGCGCTGGATCGAGGGCACCTTCTGGCGCCGCGCCCGGGTCGAGGGCAACGACATCGGCTACGGCTCGATCTGCGCCGCCGGTCCGCACGCCACTACCCTGCACTGGGTCCGCAACGACGGCGACGTCCGCCCGGGCGAGCTGCTGCTGCTGGACGCGGGCGTCGAGACGCACACCCTCTACACCGCCGACGTCACCCGCACCCTGCCGATCAACGGCCGCTTCAACGCGCTCCAGCGCAAGATCTACGAAGCCGTCTACGACGCCCAGGAGGCGGGCATCGCCGCCGTCCGGCCGGGCGGCCGGTTCCGCGACTTCCACGACGCCTCGCAGCGCGTGCTGGCCGAACGCCTGCTCGCCTGGGGCCTGTTGGACGCCTCGGTGTACGACGTCGAGAAGGTGCTGGAGCTCGGCCTGCAGCGCCGCTGGACCTTGCACGGCACCGGCCACATGCTCGGCCTGGACGTGCACGACTGCGCGCAGGCCCGCCGCGAGCAGTACGTGGACGCGCTGCTGGAGCCCGGCATGTGCCTCACCGTCGAGCCCGGCCTGTACTTCCAGCTGGACGACCTGACCGTCCCCGAGGAGTACCGCGGCATCGGCGTCCGGATCGAGGACGACATCCTGGTCACCGCCGACGGCAACGAGAACCTCTCGGCCGGCCTGCCGCGCCGGGCCGACGAGGTCGAGGCCTGGATGGCCCGGCTGACCGGCTGACGCTCCACCGGCACCACGGAGGCCGGACCCCGGGGCGGGGTCCGGCCTCCGGGCTACTTGACCCGGTGGATCGGGATGGCCCAGTGGTCGTCGCCGACCGAGGTGAACGTGCCGCCCTTGGTCGGCAGGTAGGCCGCTCCGGTGAAACTGAGACTGGCCATCTTGTCCTGGGTGGTGAGCTTCATCCGGTAGGTGACAGTGCGGCTCTGGCCCGGCGCCAGGGCGAAGGCCGCCGCCCTGCCGGTGACCGCGTGGTCCATGCCGCCTCCCGCCCGCAGTGAGGGGAGCTTGGTCCAGGAGTTGCCGTCCTTTCGTTCCAGGGTGCCTTCCGGAGCGTCGGCCGGGTTGGCCGGAGTGTCGCCCCCGAGCGAGTCGGCCGCCACCACGGGCTCCACGGAGGCGTACGCCGTGGCGCTGGCGTTGTACCAGGTGACCGGGAACGTGACGACCTCGGTCTCGCCCTCCCGGACCGCCGTCTCCTGCCCGAAGGAGACCTTGACGTCGTTCGAGTGCCCCTTCTTCGCGGGATCGGCGTGCTTGCTCAGGTCCAGGCTCTGCACGAGCGAGTCCAGCTCGTCCTGGTAGTCGCTGCGCAGACCGTTGGCGGCGACGAAGACCTGCTCCTTGTGGAAGCCCCACATCTGGGCGGTGAAGCGCTCGTTCGCGTTGCAGGCCACCTGCCACTCGGTCTTGTTCCCGCGGTGACCGTCGACCGTCAGGGTGGTGCGCTTGGGCTCGCCCAGCCGCTTGTAGCCGTCGCCTTCGGCGATGCCGTGCGGATTGCCCCACAGCGGGCAGTACGGCTGGTGGGACCAGCCGTCCGACGCGTCCAAGGCGGCCTCGGTCGGCCAGGTCGCGGTGTCCAGCTCCTCGGCACTGTTCCAGACGGCGATCTCCACGCCGTAGGGGACACAGCTCCCGTACCCCTTCGCCGGGATGACCGACTCCGGTGTGTCGGGAGCGAACACGCACACCCGGATGCCGTCCGCACCGGGGCCCTCGGTCACCGTCCGCCAGCCCGCCGGCACGTCGAAGGTGACGTTGCGGAAGGTGTACGGGGTCGCGGCCGGTGCGCTCGGGGTGGTCTCCTGAGTGGTCTCCGGCGAGGCGGAGGTGCTCGGCGAGGGTGACGGGGAGGGGGACGCCTCGGGCGTCGGCGACGCGCTCAGGCTCGCCGCCGGTGCCGGGTCCTGGTGGCTCGCGGTCGGGCTGCCGGCCAGCGTGAAGTACCCCGCCACCGAGGCCGCCAGGCCGAACATCGCCACGGCGGTGACCACCTGGACCGGCCGCAGCCTCCGCAGGCGCCGGCTCGGCGGCTCGGCCGGCCGGAGGTCGTGCGCCCCGATGGCGGAGGCCCGGACCGACAGGGCCTCACGGAGCAGCCGCTCGGTCGGCGACTCGACGCCGTCGGTACCGTTGTTCTTCTCGCTCATCGGGTCTTCTCCAACTGCTTCTCCAGGGCGTCCAGGGCCCGGCTGGCGGTGGACTTCACAGCGCCCCGGGACAGCCCCAGGGTCTCCGCGATCTGCGCCTCGGACAGGTCCGACCAGTAGCGCAGCACCAGCACCTCACGCTGACGCGAGGTCAGCTCCTGCAGGGCGACCAGCACCCGGCGGTGCTCGTCGTTGAGCACCGCGTGCTCCTCCGCCGAGGCGGCGTCGGCCTCGTGCGGGGGCACGTACTCCCGGGCCGTCTTCCGGCGCCGCAGCACCGAACGGGCCCCGTTCACCACCGAGGTGCGCAGGTACCCCAGCGCGTTGTCCAGATCGCCCAGGTCCTCCCCGTGCCGCTGGTACAGCGCCGTGAACGCCTCCTGCACGACGTCCTCGGCCACGTCCTGACGGTCGACCAGCAGTACCGCCATCCGCACCAGGCTCAACCGCTGTGCGTGGTACAGCTCGGTCAGCGTCGGCCGCTGCTCGTCGGCAGGTCGGCCACCGCGCAGCAGCCGGAAGCCCGAACGCCTCGCCTCCCCGTCCGGCCGGTCGAGCTCGGCGGACCCGGCAACGGCCTCGGCACCGAACAGGAGCCGCCAGGCTCCCCGGAACGCGCCGCGCCCGGAGACTCCGGGCTGCAGGGCGATCGCTATGGACATAGGTGTTCCACTCTCCCCCAGGACGGCACCCGGCCGGCGGGCCTGGTGCCGTCGAAATCAACTGTCATGGTCTGTGACCAGCGCGATTGTTCCATCGGGCCGCAACCCGTTCGGTGCCGGACCATCCGTTCCGGCACCGGTACCGCCCGCCTCGTCACCCCGGACCGGTCGGCACTCCGGGTGCACCGGTCTCAGCCGGCGGAAGCGACGGCGCGGAGGCTCCGCCGGAGCGAGGTCGTGCGCGCCGACCGCCGAGGCGCGGGCCGCGAGCGCCGCGCGGAGCAACCGCTCGGCCGGCGACCCGGTGCCGGCGGCGTCACCGCCGTTCCGGGTCATCGCGCCCTCGCCGGCCGGGGTCCCGGCGGTCCGGGTCTCAGACGCATCCGGTCGGGTCCGCGGTCGGCGCGACCACGAGTCGTCGGCCGCGGCGGGTCCAGTTGGTCGCGCCCATGACGTACTTCTCAATTCGGTGCAAAACGGTCGCAGGCATGACGTAGATCCCCCAAGGAGCCGTAACAGTCCGGTGGTTGGTGAGAACTGTCGGGCCGGTGCCTCCCGGCTTCCCTGGCTCTCAACCTGATAGACGTGCATCCCCTGGGGAGGTTGCAGGTCGGTTCAGAACTTTTTTCGGCACCCTGAGCAGGGCTCCGGTCAGCAGACCAGACCGAGGTCGGCCGGAGTGGCGGTCTTCGGGTCGACCGGGCGGCGGCCCTCGGTCGGCCAGCCCTCGCGGATCCAGTACTCCAGGCCGCCGATCATCTCCTTGACCTCACGGCCGAGTGCGGCGAGCTTCATGGCGCCCTTGGTGGAGCCGTTGCAGGCGGGGCCCCAGCAGTACACCACCAGGAGCCCGGCCGGGAGTTCGGCCAGCCGCTCGGCGGTGATCTCGGCGAGCGGCAGGCTGACCGCGCCGGGCAGATGGGTCCTGCGGTGGGCGCCCTCGGCCCGGACGTCGACGATCGTGAAGTCCTGCCGCCCGTCCCGCAGCGCGTACCAGACGTCCGCCGGGTCGGCCTGGCAGCCGAGCCGCTCGGCGAAGAAGGCGAAGGCGCGCTCGGGGGAGAGCGCCGGGATCTCGGTGACGGGGGAGGTGGCGGCGGCGGGGGCGGTAGTGGTCATGTCCGGGCTCCGGTCGGTCGGTTCTGCTCGCTGGCTGACGACTCCATCCTGCGATCCGGGCACCGGCACCCGACAGTGGCGGGCACGACTACACTCGCCAAGATCCCGCCAGCCCGTCCAGGAGCGTCCGATGGCCGCGCAGCCGCCCGCCCACCCCGTCGCCATCAGCATCGGCCCCCGCCCGGAGCCGGTGCACACCATCGCGGTGTACGCCTTCGACGGCATGGCCCCGTTCGAACTCGGCGTGGTGGTCGAGGTGTTCGCCCTCGCCCGGCCGGAGCTGACCGGTCTGCTGGCCACTCCCTGGTACGGCCTGAAGGTCTGCGCCGAGCACCCCGGCACCCCGCTGAACGCGGTCGGCGGCTTCTCCCTCACCGCCCACCACGGGCTGGACGAACTGGCCGACGCCGACACGGTGATCGTGGTCGCGGTGCCGAACACCTTCGGCGGCGAGGTCTCCCCCGCCCTGGTCGCCGCGCTGCGCACCGCGCACGAGCGCGGCGCCCGGATCGTCTCGATCTGCTCCGGCGCCTTCGCCCTGGCCGCCGCCGGCCTGCTGGACGGCCGGGAGGCCACCACCCACTGGCGGTACGCCGAACTCCTCCAGCAGCGCTACCCGTTGGTCAAGGTCAACCCGGACGTGCTGTACGTCGACCACGGCTCGGTGCTGACCAGTGCGGGCAGTGCGGCGGGCATCGACCTCTGCCTGCACCTGGTGCGCAGCGACCACGGCGCCAAGGTCGCCAACACGGTGGCCCGTCGGTTCGTCGTCCCGCCGCACCGGGCCGGCGGCCAGGCCCAGTTCATCGAGGCCGCGGTCCGCCCGGTCGAGGCGGAGGACGACGGCATCGCCCGCTCGATGCAGTGGGCGCTGGAGCACCTCGCGACCCCGCTGACGATCAGCCAACTCGCCCGCGCCGCAAGGATGTCCGACCGCTCGTACCTGCGGCACTTCACCGCCCGCAACGGCACCAGCCCGATCCGCTGGGTGATCACCCAGCGGATCGCGGCCAGCCTCCCGCTGCTGGAGGACCCGGACGGCACGGTCGAGGAGATCGCGGCGGCCGTCGGCTTCGAGTCGGCCGCCACCTTCCGGCACCACTTCGGCCGCACCATGCGGACCTCGCCCACCTCCTACCGCCGGGCCTTCGGGCGCGGGGTGGCCTGATCAACCGGCCTGGTGGGCGTCCGCGTTCGCCACGATCGCGTCCCGCAGCCACCGGGCCAGACCCGGCGCCACCCGCTCGTAGCCGGCGGTGAACCGCTCGTCGGCGAGGTACATCTCGCCCAGGCCGCGGTGCATCGCGTACCCGCAGTCGTAGTAGGTGTCGGTGATCTGCCGCCGGTGCTCCTCGGCCAGCGCCATGCCCGCGGCGCTCGCCGGGTCGGTCCCGGCGGCCAGGGCGGCGGCGCAGCGGGCGTTGAGCGCCTCGCCGTCGGCCTTGATCCGCTCCCAGTCGGCCTTGGTGTAGCGCGCGGTCCGGCGCCTGGACTGCTGCCAGGCGGCGGAGTCGCCGTACCGCTGCTCGGCCTCGGTCTCCCAGCTCTCCTGGTAGTCCGCGCCGAAGACCTCGAACTTCTCCTCCGGGGTCAGCTGAATGCCCATCCTGCTCGCCTCCATGGCGTGTTCGACGGCCGCGGCCAGGTCCTGGAGGTGGCTGATCCGCGCGTGCAGCAGGTCGCGCTGCCGGCGCAGGTGCTCGGTCGGGCTGACCGTGCCGTCGTCCAGGATGGCCGCGATCTCCTCGAGGGAGAAGCCGAGTTCGCGGTAGAACAGGATCTGCTGCAACCGGTCCAGGTCGGTGTCCCGGTAACGGCGGTACCCGGCCGGGGTCCGGCCGCCGGGTGACAGCAGTCCGATCTCGTCGTAGTGGTGCAGGGTCCGTACCGTCACCTTGGCGACGGCGGCCACCTGACCGACCGAGAGTTCCTCGCCCATCGTCCGCTCCCTCCTTGCTGACCCCGACTCTGCCGCCTCACGTCGCGTGAGGGTCAAGCCCGCACCCGGCGCACGCCGTACGAGTCTCCGAGCGGGGGCCCCGGCAGCGGTCCGACCTTGGGCGTACCGGCCAATTGTCCGGCGCCCGGGCAGTCGCGACGATGACCGCATGACAACCCCCTCGCTGCCCCGACGGCTGGCCGCCGAAGCCGTCGGCACCGCTCTGCTGGCCGCCGTGCTGATCGGCTCCGGCATCCGGTCCGCCGCCCTGAGCGCGGACGGCGGGGTGCAGTTCCTGGCCAACGTGCTGGCCTCGGTGCTGGCGCTGGCGGTGCTGATCGCGCTGCTCGCACCGGTCTCCGGCGCGCACTTCAACCCGCTGGTCTCGGCCGCCGCCTGGTGGACCGGACGCCGCACCGGCACCGGGCCGACGCTCCGTGAGCTGGGCGGCTACGTCGCCGCCCAGCTGGTCGGCGCGGTGGCCGGGGCCGGGCTGGCCAACACCATGTTCGAACGTCCGTTCCTCGAACTCTCCGGCCGGCAGCGCTCGGCCGGTCACCTCTGGCTGGCCGAGGCGGTGGCCACCGGGGTGCTGGTCCTGCTGGTGTTCGGCCTGCTCAGGTCGGGCCACGGCGGCTGGGCGCCGGTCGCGGTGGCCGGCTGGATCGGCGCCGCCTGCTGGGGCACCTCCTCCGGCAGCTTCGCCAACCCGGCGCTGACCGTCGGCCGTGCCCTGAGCGACAGCTACACCGGCATCGCACCGGCCTCGCTACCGCTCTTCGTGCTGGCCCAGTGCGCGGGCGCGGTGGCCGGACTGGGTCTGCTGACGGTGCTGTTCGGGCGCAGCCGGGACCGGGCACCGGACGACGCCCGGGAGTTGCTGGTCCGCTGAGCCCGGCCCTGCCCCTGCCCGGGGTCGGGGTCGGACGCCGGGGTCAGACGCCGGTGAAGAAGGTGTCCGCCTCGGCCAGCGCGAGTCCGTCCCGCTGCACGTCGCCCGGCCGGCCGCCGGTGCCCAGCAGCACGCCGCCCCAGCGCATGCCCATGTGGTCGCCGGTGAGCCGGAGGGTGTCGATCAGCGGGTCGGCGTCGGTGGGGTTGCCGGAGTGCGAGGTGACGCCCCACAGGGTGCGGTCCTTCATCCGGGCCCGGAAGTCGCTCCCCGGGACCCGGAGCCAGCCGGACCAGTGGTCGAGGTAGAGCTTGACGCTGGTCGAGAGGGTGTACCAGTAGAGCGGCGAGACGATCACCAGATCGGTGGCGCCGACGGTGGCCTCGAAGAGCTCCCGGCTGTTGCCGGTGAGCTCGGGGTAGGTCCCGTCGCCGGAGTGCCGGATGTCGTCGAACGGGTCCAGCGGAAGGTCGGAGAGGCGCAGCCAGCGCTGCCCGACCGTGGCGGGCAGGTGCTCCGCCGCTCGCCGGGCGAGCTGCTCGGTGTTGCCGTCGGAGCGGGCGGAGCCGAGCACGAAGAGGAACTGACGGTCCGTCGGAGCCAAGTCGCTGGAGATCATCCGGCGATCGTACCCAGGCCCCTCCCCGACCGGGTCAGTCGGCCACCGCACCGACCGCGGTGACCTTCTCGATCCGGATCCGGACCAGCAGTTCGCCGGGCACCCCGTTGCGGGCGCCGTACTCCTCGGCCCGGTCCTCGCCCATGTACCGGGCGGCGATCCGGGCCGCCCAGTCCCTGACCTCGGCCAGGTCCTCGCTGAGCGTGGCCCTGCCCCGGACCAGCACGAAGTCGAACGGCGGCCGGTCGTCGTCCACGCAGAGCATCACCCGGCCGTCCCGGGCCAGGTTGCGGCCCTTCACCGTGTCGGCCCCGGTGTTCAGCACCAGGTCGTCCCCGTCCAGCAGGAACCAGACCGGCGCCACGTGCGGGCTGCCGTCGGCCCGGGTGGTGGCGAGCTTGCCGGTCCGGGTCCCGGTCGAGAGGAAGGCGCGCCACTGGGGTTCGGTCATCTGAGGCATGCCCCCATCGTGGCCGAGCCCGCCGGGGCGCCGGGGCGCGGCGCGCCGGGTCAGCCGATCGGTTGATGCCGGGGACGCGGGCCCGGGTGAGGATGGGTACGAAACGGACAGTACCCAGGAGCGGAGGATCGGCCGTGTCGACCAGCGGCACCAGGGACCCGGGCACCGACCGGCTCACCGTGGTGATGTACGGCGCGTTCCTGCTGCTGCTCGGTGCCTCGCTGCTGCGCTACCTGCTCCGGCACGGCGAGAGCGACCGGGCGGGCTGGGTGATCGGGCTGAGCCTGGCCCTGGCGCTGGCCCAGCTCCCGGAGCTGCCCTGGCAGCGGAGCGGCTCCCGGTCCGGGCGGCGCCCCGGCCGCTGGTCCTGGCTGCGGCCCGGTTCGCGGCCGGTCCGGGTGGTCCGGCTGGCGGTGGTGGCCGGGCTCTGGGCGGTGCTGGTCCTGCTGGCGCCGAGCTTCGCCTGGTGCGCGGTGCCGCTGATCTACACCGCGCTGCGCACCCTGCCGGCCCGGGCCGCGATCCCGCTGGTGGCCGGGCTGACCGCGCTGGTGGTGTACTCCGAGGAGAAGCTCACCGGTCTCGACCCGGTCGGCCTGATCGCCCCGCCCGCCGTGGCCGGGCTGGCCACCCTGGTCTTCCTGCAGATGGAGCGGCAGGCCGAGCGGCAGCGGGCGCTGATCGAGGACCTGGTCTCCACCCGGAGCGAACTGGCCGCCACCGAACGGCGCGAGGGCACCCTGGCGGAGCGTCAGCGGCTGGCCATCGAGATCCACGACACGCTGGCCCAGGGCCTGTCCAGCCAGCAGATGCTGCTCCAGGCGGCCGACCGGACCTGGGACAGCGACCCGGCCACCGCCCGCTCCCACGTGCACACGGCGGCCTCGATCGCCGCCCGCAACCTGGCCGAGGCCCGCCGCTTCGTCCGCGACCTGGCCCCGGCCGACCTGGCCGACGGGACCGGGCTGGACCGGGCGCTGCACATCCTGGCCGACCGGGAGAGCGCGGAGAGCGGACTGACCGTCCGCTGCCACCTGGACGGCACGCCGGTGCCGCTGCCGGACGCCGTCCAGCGCGCGCTGCTGCGGATCGCCCAGGGCGCGCTGGCCAACGTCCGCGAGCACGCCGGCGCCCGGACGGCCGCGCTCACCCTGTCGTACCTGGGCGACCAGGTGGTGCTGGACATCGGCGACGACGGGCGGGGGTTCGGCGGCCCGACCGAGTCCGCGGGCCGGGGCCACGGACTGCCCGCGATGCGGGCCCGGGTCCGGCAGTTGGGCGGCACCCTGACCGTCGAGTCCACTCCCGGCGAGGGCACCGTGGTCACCGCCGCCATCCCCCTGGAGGCCCCGTGACCGCCGCAACTCCCGTCCGCCTGCTGGTCTGTGACGACCACGCCGTGGTCCGGGCCGGCCTGCTGGCGCTGCTCGGCAGCGCCGACGACATCGAGGTGGTCGGCGCTGCGGGCAGCGGCGAGGAGGCGGTCGCGCTGGCCGCCAAGCTGCGGCCCCAGGTGGTCCTGATGGACCTCCAACTCGGCGACGGCATCGACGGGGTGGAGGCCACCCGGCAGATCGCCGGCCGCCCCGGCGCACCCTACGTCCTGGTGCTCACCACCTACGACACCGACGCCGACATCAACCGGGCGATCGCCGCCGGGGCGACTGGCTACCTGCTCAAGGCCGAACGCCCGGAGGAGCTCTTCGCCGCCATCCACGCGGCCGCCGAGGGCCGCACCACGCTCTCCCCGCCGGTCGCCTCCCGGGTGATGGCACAGCTCCGCACCCCGGCCCCGCAACTCACCGAACGCGAACAGGAGATCCTCGCCAAGCTGGCCCAGGGACTCGGCAACCGGGAGATCGCCCGGGCACTCTTCATCAGCGAGGCCACCGTGAAGACCCACCTCGGCCGGATCTACGACAAGCTGGGCGTCGACACCCGCTCGGGCGCGGTCGCCGCCGCCAAGGAACGCCGCCTGCTGCGCTGACGGCCCGTCGGCCGGGCCGTCAGCGCCCGGGTCAGTTGGTGACCTTGAAGACCATGTCGGCCTGCTGGGCGTACGCGTTGCTCAGGGCGAAGGTGTGGCTGCTCGGACGGTAGATCCCGAAGGTCGTCCGGTTCCGCCAGGACCAGTCGCCGACCACCGGCAGGTCGCCCCGCTCGCCGTACGTGGCGGTGGAGACGGTGCCGTTGTCGTGCCGCAGGGCGAAGGTGTTCGGCGCACCGGGGGTCGCGCCGGGCCGGAAGATGCCGAACTGGGCGTGGCCGACGCCGTCCCAGTCACCGACCACCGGCAGGTCGCCCGGGTTGCCGAAGCCCAGGGTGGTCACCGAGCCGTTGTCGTGGCGGACGGCGAGCAGTCCGGTGCTCGGGCGGTAGATCGCCAGCTGGTGGTGGCCGTTGTTGTCCCAGTAGCCCGGCACCGGGAGGTCACCCGGGTCGCCGAACGGCACCGTGACGACGGAGCCGTTCGCGAGCTGCAGTGCGAAGGAGGCACTGCTCGGCCGGTAGACGCCCAGCTGGGCGGCGGAACCGTTCATCTCCCAGCGGCCGGTGATCGGGACGTCGCCGGCCTGGCCGAACGACGCGTTGAAGCTCGCCTGACCGGTGACCTTCTGGTAGCTGACGGCCCAGCGGCCCTGGTCGAACAGCCCGACGTGCGTGGTCGGGCCACCGAAGTAGCCGGTGACCGGCGTACCCGGCAGCGGGCCGATGACCAAGGGCTGCCGGGTGGCGGTCGCCGAGCGACCGTGGTCGTCGTACACGGTCTCGGTGACGGTGTACGTGCCACCGACGCCGTAGGTGTGGGTGAGTCTCGGTGGGGTCGGCCCGTTCGCGACCACCTTGGGGGTGCCGTCACCGAAGTCGACGACGTACCGGGAGACCGGCCAGGGGCTGGAGGACGAGTCCGTGAAGGCCACGGCCGGGACCGACCGGTCCGGCTGCGCGACCCCGAAGTCCGCCCGGAGCTCGGCCACTTCACCGATCGTCAGCGTCGCGGTGGCCTTCCGGACCACGCCCTGGGTGCTGGTCGCGGTGAGGGTGACGGTGTAGACACCGGTAGCCGCGTAGTCGTGGGTCGCCGGAAACGTCGGCGAGGCGACCGGGGTGCTCCCGTCGCCGAAGTCCAGTGTGACGCCGGCCGACGACCATCCCGCGTTGTAGCCACCCTGCGCCGTACCGCGCAGCGGGAAGCCCGGCGTGGCGCTGGGGTACGCCTGCAGGGAGTAGACCGTGATCGGGTCCTGGAGCTCCCGCGCGCCCCGGTCCGCGTAGCCCTTGCCGGTGCCGGTGTCGGCGACTCCCGGGTGGTCGACCCTGGGGTTGCCGTCGATGTCGGTGGTCAACTGACCGGGGGCGAACTCGTCCGCCGCGTCGACCAGACCCACGGCACCGGAGGAATCCGGGTCGACGTTCGTGTCGTGCTTCCCCTGACCGGTGGCCCTGAAGTCGGCCGCCGAAGCGTAGACCTTGCCGCCCCAGGAGTAGCCGGCCCTGCCGCTCTCGGGGTGGACCACGTTGTAGTCGAGGACGGTGCCGGTCGTCGACCCCGGCGAGACCGACAGTTCGGTGCCGTCCGGGACTCCCGCGCAGTAGGCGAGGCGCTGGGCCACGACGTTGTTCTCGACCGTACTCCCCGAGGAGTTCCCGGCCAGGGTGATCCCACCCGCGCAGTTCTGCTCGACGGTGTTGCCGGTCACGGCCGTACCGGGGGCGTCGGTGACCAGCACCCCGTGGTTCACGTTGCCGTCGACCGCGTTGGTGGTGACCACCGTCCGGACGGCACCTGCCTCGACCGCTATGCCGGCCGCGCCGCTGCCGGACACCTCGTTGCGGCTCACCGTGACGTCTGCGGTGGCCGCCCCGGTCACCCGGATGCCCGGGGTAGCCGTGGGGAAGGTGGGCGTGCCGTTCACGGTCGGCGGGACACCCGCGTTGGCGACCCCGCTGCGGTCCAGCACGATCCGCTGGGAATCCCGGACGAGCACGCCCTCCTGAGGGGTCGAGATGTAGAAGCCGGACACCGTGACGTCGTGCACACCCGAGATCAGGAACCCGTGCGGGACGGTCTGTGCCGCTTCGGGCGACCATCCGGTGCCGAGCATGACGTGGTCCTGGTAGAGAACGGGGACGCCCCGGAAGGTGATCGGCTTTCCGGGCGTCCCCGACGTGCGGACGGTGACCTGCTCGGTGTACGCCTTGTCGGTCCCGACGGCCACGACCTCGACCGTCTGACCGGGCTGCACGTCGTCTGCGGCGGCCTGGATGGTGCAGTACGGCTGCGCCGCGGTGCCGGAACCGGCGTCCGAGCAGCCGGCGTTCAGCTTGTCGACGTGCAGCACCGCTGCCTCGGCGTTCGCGGTGAGAACCGGGACCGAGGACCCGATGACGGCCGAGCTCACGGCGAGCGCGACGAAGCCGGCCCGGCGACGAATGGACACAGGTGATTCCTCTGGGGAAGAAGCGGCGCTGTCTGCGCGGACCCGATGGAGAACATGTGCACGACTCGGTCCGATGAGTCGGCGCTCAGTATCCACCACACCGCCACTCCTCACCACGGAATTCCCACCGCCCGGCCCCAGCTCAGGAGGCGCGAAGCCCTCCGGCATACTGATCGCCGCGCCATCGGATTGATTCGTTCACACGTTCTCCATCGTGGCGCCCCGACAACTGCCTGGGGGATCAGTAGTGTTCATCCATCGCCGCGCCGGAATCGCCGCGGCACTCGTGAGTTCGGCCGTCATCGGGACGTCGCTGCCGGCCCTGACCGCGCACGCCGACACCTCGGTGCTCTACGTCAACAACCGCAACAGCAAGTGCTCTGACGCCGGCACCGGCGCCCAGGCGCAGCCGTACTGCACCATCCAGGCCGCCGCCGACGTCGCGCAGCCCGGCCAGACCGTACGGATCACCGGCGGGTACTACCAGGAGCAGGTGGTCCTCAAGCAGTCCGGCACCGCACAGAGCCCGATCGTCTTCGAGGGCGAGCTCAACGGCACCCGGCAGTCGGCCACCCGCCTGGTCGGCGGTGCCCTTTCGCGCAACGCAGCCCTCCCGCACTCCGTCACGGCGATCGGCGTCCACGACGTCGTCCTGAAGGACCTGTCGTTCCAGTCGCTGCAGGAGGCCGTGGTCGTCAAGGACTCCGACCGCATCACGATCACCGGCAGCGTCTTCACCCTCGTCGGGACGACGAGCCCGTCCTTCGCGACCGCCGCACCGGCGGTCCGGCTCAGCGGGAAGACCACCGGCACCACCATCAGCCGCAACCGCTTCGGCGCCAGCGGCGGCGCCGGCCTCGCGATCGACGCGGGTGTGGCCGGGACGGTCGTCACCACCAGTGCCTTCAACGCCAACCGGGGTGGCGGCATCACCGTCACCGACGCTCCCGGCACCGTGCTGACCTCCAACACCGTCGTGGAGAACTGTGGTCACGGCATCGCCCTGCTGGGCGACTCCTCCGGCGCGGCGATCCGCAACAACGTGGTGGCGCAGAACGCGGAGGGGGAGAACGACTTCGGCCCGGCCTGCCCGGACGAGGTCGATCTGAGCGTCTCGGCGGGCTCGGTCCCGAACACCGTCGTCGACCACAACCTGGTGCACCCGAACGCCGGTGCCGTCGCCTACTCCTGGGCTGGTACCCGGCACACCACGCGGGCCGCCTTCACCACGGCGACCGGCCAGGGGAAGCACGACGTCGACGTCGACCCGAAGCTGAACCTGTACGCCCAGCCGAACACCGACTTCGTGCCCACCACCGACACCGCCGCGATGGACTCGGCCGACGAGTCCGCCACCGGCCAGCTGGACGTCGACCTGCTGGGTCGGCCCCGGGTCGACGACCCGCTCGTGCCGAACACCGGCACCGGCACCGGCCACCACGACCTGGGCGCCTTCGAGTACCAGAAGCCGTTCGACGTCGGGCTCGACCTGCGGGCGAGCACCGCGCCCGGCCATCCCCTGGACGCGATCATCGGCGGTACTGTCAACTCCCCGTGGTACCCAGCGGTCACCACCCTGGACCTCGGCGACGGCAGTGCCCCGGTGACCTCCCCGGTGTTCCCGCTGACGCACACGTACGCCCCGGGCACCTACTCCCTCAAGCTGACGGTGACCGACAGCACGGGGGCCACCAAGACGGCCGACGAGAGCATCACCATCCAGCCCGTCGGCTCCATCGCCGCCGGCCTGACGGTCTACCACAACCGCCCGGGGCACGGCCCCGACTACGTCGAGGCGGACGTCTACCCCGTCACCAGCCCCTGGCCGGTCCGCAGTTACAGCATCGACTTCGGTGACGGCACCCCGGCCGAGGTGCGCTCCGGGCCGGACGGCTCGGGCATGATCCCGCACACCTACACGGCCCCCGGGCGCTACTACGTCCGGCTGACCGTGACCGACGACCACGGCCGCCAGGGCACCGCGGACGGCTGGTCGCAGATCAACTTCGCCGTGCCCGGTGACATCGCGATCGCCGGCCGCTGGGGGCCCGGACGGCCTTCGGCGAACGGCATCTTCAACGGCGGTTCCTGGGCCCTGCGTTCGACCGGCCAGGGCGGACTGGCCGAGGTGACCAAGGTGAGCTTCGGCCGACCTGGTGACCTCCCCGCCATCGCCGACTGGGACGGCAAGGGCCACGACCAGATCGGGGTGTACCGCAACGGCGTCTTCCTGCTCCGTCACCTCGACGGCAGCGCCACCACGGTTCCGTTCGGCGACCCGGGTGACCTCCCGGTGCCCGGCTACTGGGACGGCAACGGCCACGCCCAGCTGGCGATCTTCCGCCCGAGCAGCCGCCTGCTCGCCGTCCGCCACGACAACGGCACCGTCACCTCACTCGGGTTCGGCAACGCCGGCGACATCCCGCTGGTCGGCGACTGGGACGGCGTCGGCCACGCCCAGCTGGGCATCTTCCGCTCCAGCAGCGCCACCTTCGCCCTCCGCCACGACAACGGCACCGTCTCCACCGCCATCTTCGGCAACGCCGGTGACCAGCCCATCGTCGGTGACTGGCTGAACAAGGGCCGCGCCACCTTCGGCATCTACCGGGCGAGCATGGCGACCTTCGCCATGAGCGGCGCCTACGCCGGCACCTGGGGCATGGCCAACCAGCTGTACTGAGCCACCACCGCAAGCTGCTCGCACCGTGGGGCCCACCGGACATCTCCGGTGGGCCCCATGGTCGTCCCCGGCCGCACTCTGGCGGGTCGGTGGTGCTCTCCGGCTGCCCTGGTCCACGTCACCCCGACCGACCGGCCCGGAGCCCCGACCCCGGGAACGACGCAGCACCCCGGCCACTGGAACTCGCCGGGGTGCTGCCAAGAGGTGGGCCGCCAGGGGCTCGAACCCTGAACCTACGGATTAAAAGTCCGCAGCTCTGCCAATTGAGCTAGCGGCCCGTCAGCCTGCGCCCCCGTCATACCTGGGCGCCGCCACCGAGATCTTACCCGGTGCCCCCTGCTCTCTGGCCACCCGATTGACGTGCGCGCCGCGCCCGGCGTCAGGCGGCGGCCGCGAGGTGGGCGGCCCGGACCCGGCGGAGCCAGGACTCGACCGGGGCCTCGTCCGGGGCGGCCGGCAGGACGCCCGGCCGGGCGAAGCGGTCCTCGGCGTCGGCGAGCAGTGCGGTGGCGAGTTCCGGACGGTCGGCGATCCGTTCGCCGAAGGCGCGTACCTCGGCCGGGTCGGCGAGCCGGATCTCCAGGCGGCCGGTCTCGTGCAGACCGACGCCCTGGCGGACCAGCCGGATCAGGTGCCGGGCGTGTTTGGCGGCCCGGGCCCGGGTGACCGGGTCACTGGTGTCCCGGGTGGTCAGCTTCCTGAACTGCTGGGTGGCGTAGCCGAGATAGGAGTTCCTGACCGCCCGCTCGCTGAGCAGCCCGGTACGGATCGCGATCAGCTCCTCGCCGAGCGGCGTCCGGACCTCGTACAGCTCCTCGGGCAGCCAGACCAGTTCCGAGGCGGTCGGGTTGCCGCCGAGGGCGAGCCGGCACCACTTGGCCGCCTCGTGCAGGGTGCGGTCCGGCGAGGTGGTGACGTGCGACTCGGACGGGCGGTGCAGGCCGTGCAACTCCTCGGTCGGGGCGGCGAACAGGCCGAGCCGGTCGAGGTCCGAGCCCGCGTGCGCGAGCCCGTACGCGGTGGATCCGACGATGCCGGAGAGCAGGACGTGCACGGGGGTTCGCCTCCTCGGCGGCCGCTGACGGGTCACCTCAGTCTCGCCGCCCCGGCACCCCCGGGTCGAACGGTTATCCAGGCCGGAAGCACCACGCGGCCGGCCCACCGGGGCGGGCTGCACCACGCGGCCGACCCGCCGGGGCAGGCTGCACCCGCCCCGGCCGCAGCCCGCCGATACTGGCCCCATGGCGAACAGCGGGATCCCGACGGCGAAGCTCCGCGCCTGGTGGGCGCACCGGCAGTGGCTGGACGGCGGCCGGCCCGGCGCCTCGCCCGCCGAGGTGCTGGCGGCCACCGGCTGGGCCCGCTCGGTCGGCGGCACGGCCCCGTACCTTGGCCTGTTCGCCCGGGCCGGCCTGGACCGGGCGGCGGTGGACGCGGCCGTCGCCGCAGTGCAGGTGCACGAGCTGCCGTCCGCCCGGGGCTGCACGTACGTGCTGCCGGCCAGCGACTACGCCCTCGGCCTGGCCGCCGGGGCCGCGGTGCCCGAGAGCGATGTGGCGATGGCCGGGAAGCACCTCGGCGTGAGCCGGGACGAGATCGAGAAGCTCCGCCTCGCCATCTCCCAAGTCCTGTCCGAGACCGACCCGTTGGCGCCTTCGGCGATCCGGGCCGCAGTCGGTGACGCGGTCCGCAACCTCGGCGAGCCGGGCCGCAGACGCGGCCGGACCACCACCCTGCCGATCGCCCTCGGCCTGCTCCAGGCCCGGGGCCTGATCCGCCGGGTTCCCGTCAACGGCCGTCTGGACCAACAGCGTTACGGCTACGTCGGCTGGGACCAGCCGGTCCACGGCTCGGCCGCCGAACTGGCCGAGCGGTACTTCTCCTGGGCCGCCCCGGCCTCGATCGGCCACCTCCGCTGGTTCACCGGCTTCACCGCCGCCACCGCGAAGGCCGCCACCGCCCCGCTCGACCTGGTCGCCCTGCCCGGCACCGACCTGCTGATCCCAGCCGAACTCCGGTCCGAACTCGACGAGTTCACCGTCCCCGGCACGCCGTCGTACACGTTGCTGGCCGGGATCGACGGCCTGCACCTGCTGCACCGCGACCTCGCCCGGCTGCTCGACCCCGCCGACGCCGAACGCCCCTCGCCCGCTGCCAAGGGCGGCCGGAGTTTCGGCGGCGAGGCCGACCCGCAGAGCCACCTGGTGGTGGACCGGGGCCGGATCGTCGGGATCTGGGAGTACGACACCGAGGTGGGCGAGATCGTCCACCAGCTCTTCGTCCCGGCCGACGAGGCGCTGCGCGAGGCGGTGGCCCGGACCGAGACCTTCGTCCGGGACCAGCTCGGCGACGCCCGCGGCTTCAGCCTCGACTCGCCGAAGAGCCGCGCCCCGAAGATCGCCGCCCTCCGGGCCCGGTCCCGTTGAGGGCGGGCCCCCGGGAGCCCGCGCCGGCCGGTCGGTTACGGTCGGGGCCATGAGTGATGAAGTGATCCTGATCACCGGCGGCGGCCGGGGCATCGGCGCCGCGACCGCCCTGCTCGCCGCCGAACGCGGCTACCGGGTGTGCGTCAACTACCGCTCCGACCAGGCCGCCGCGGCCGAGGTGGTGGAGCGGATCGAGGCGGCCGGCGGCACCGCCCTCGCGGTCCGCGCGGACGTCAGCCGGAGCACCGAGGTCGAGCGGCTGTTCCGCACCGTCGACGAGGAGTTCGGCCCGCTCACCGCACTGGTGAACAACGCCGGGACGCTGGAGCAGCAGGGCCGCCTCGACGCGCTGGACGAGGACCGGCTGGCCCGGATCTGGGCCGCCAACATCACCGGCCCGTTCCTCTGCGCGGGCGCCGCCGTCCGCCGGATGTCCACCCGGTACGGCGGCCGGGGCGGGGCGATCGTGAACGTCTCCTCCGCCGCCTCCCGGCTCGGCTCGCCGAACGAGTACGTCGACTACGCCGCCTCCAAGGGCGCGTTGGACAGCATGACCACCGGCCTGGCCCTGGAGGTCGCCCCCGAGGGCATCCGGGTCAACGCCGTCCGGCCCGGCCTGATCCACACCGACATCCACGCCCTCGGCGGCGAACCCGCCCGGGTCGACCGGCTCGGCCCGAACCTCCCGATGGGCCGGGGCGGACGGCCCGAGGAGGTCGCCGAGGGCATCCTCTACCTGCTCTCCCCCGGCGCCTCGTACGTCACCGGCAGCTTCCTCGACCTGGCCGGCGGCCGCTGACCGACCGCCCTCCGGGTTGCCGGAATTCCCCGGTCCCCCCGCGCCGCGCACGCTACCGTGACGGCCATGACGACCGACCGTGAGTTCGACGCCGCGTCCACCCTGCTCGACGTACCCGACGTGCAGAACTTCCGCGACGCGGGGGTGGGCGGGCTCCGCACCGGCCTGCTGTACCGCTCCGGCTCGCTCAGCCGGCTGACCCCGGACGGCGCCCAGCGACTCAAGGCCCTCGGCGTCCGGACGGTCGTCGACCTGCGCACCGCGGCCGAGCTCGCCGTCTGGCCGGACGAACGCCACGGCCTGACCTACCGGCTGCACCACCTCCCGCTGGTCCCCGACGGCGACGGCAGCAAGCCGACCTGGCCCGCCACCCAGGCCGAGGCCTACCCCTTCATGGCCGAGGTCGGCGGCCCCGCGGTGGCCGGCACCGTCCGCCGGCTGGCCGAGCCCGACGCCTTCCCCGCAGTGATCCACTGCGCCGTCGGCAAGGACCGCACCGGCCTCACCATCGCCGTCATCCAGTCCCTGGCCGGCCTCTCCGAAGCCGAGATCATGGCCGACTACCTGCGCTCCAACCGCAACCTCGGCCTGGACAACGGCCCGATCCCCTACACCGACGAACACGGCCGCCAACAGTTCGCCCACCCCGTCCGCCCCGACCACCTCCTCGCCGCGCTGGCCCGCCTGCACGACCTGCACGGCTCCATACCCGCCTACCTCCACGCCCACGGCGTGACCGAGGCGGACCTCGACGCCCTGCGCGGGGCACTGGTCTCCTGACGGCCCGGCACCTCCCGGCCCGTCAGACCCCGAAGCGCGCCTCGAAGGCGGCCCGGTTGGCCGACACCGGAGTGCGGTCCCAGACCGCGAAGACCACCCGGTCGAAGGTCGCGCCGTACGTGCCGAGGGCCGCCGCGAACGCCTCCGCCACCTCGGCCGGGTCGTTGCGGAAGACGCCGCAGCCCCAGGCCCCGAGCACCAACTCCCGTACCCCGTGCGCCGCCGCAACCCCGAGCACCCGCCCGGCCCGCTCCGCCAGCACCGCCCGGACGTCCACCGGCCGGCCCTCCGAACGGAGCGCCAGCTGCCCGGCGTTGGGTGCGGGCGAGGTGAGGAAGGAGACGGTGTACGGCTGCCCGAGCAGCTCGCGCCGGTCGTCCCGGATCACCGGCACCGCCGGGGACCAGATCACCCGGTGGCTGTAGTGGAGGTCCGAGGAGGCGCGGTGGGCCTCGTAGTAGTCGGGCGCGGCCAGCAGGCAGTGGTGGAGCAGGGCGCTGCGGCACAGGTCCTCCTCCTGCGCCTTCGCCCCGCGCAGGTAGCCGCCGCCCGGATTGCGGGCCGAGGCGAAGTTGAGCACCGCGACCCCCGAGCCGCCCTGCTCCGTCAGCCGCCGGGCGGCCTGCATGCTGCCCTCGGCCGTCACCTCCGGCACCCCGCCGAACTCCCCCGTGGCCACCGGCCGATGGTCCGGACCGTAGGACACCGTGCCGGCCCGGGCGGCGGACAGCAGCCCGCCCACCTCGACCTCGACGGCGCCGGCCAGGTAGCTCCCCCGCGCGGCGATCTCCTCGTTGACGGTGGCCACTTCGTGCAGTCTGCTGCTCATGCCGAGGACGCTAGCGGCACCCCGCGCCCGCAGCACGCCAATAAGCCGAACGGGCCCGCCCCACCGAAGTGGAGCGGGCCCGTCCCAGGAGTTGCTACCGAGCGTCAGTTCTTCCAGCGCGGCTTGTTGCGGTCGCCGCCACCGTTGAAGCTGCCGCCGCCACGGTTGTCACGGTCGCCGAAGGACGGGCGGCCGCCACGGTCGTCACGGTTGAAGCCACCGCCGGTGCCACCGGTCTGCGGACGGCCACCGGAGCGGTGGTCGTCGCGACGGGCGAACGGACGGCTGCCGCCACCGCGGTTGTCGCGGTCACCGAAGGACGGGCGGTCGCCGAACGAACGCGCCGGGCGGTCGTCACGGTTGAAACCACCGGTACGGGGGGCGCGGTCGTCACGGTTGAAACCACCGGAGCGGTTGTCCCGGTCGCCACCGAACGAACGGCCACCGGACGGACGGTCATCGCGGTTGAAACCACCGGTACGCGGCGCACGGTCGTCACGGTTGAAACCACCCGAACGGCCACCACGGTCATCGCGGTTGAAGCCACCGGAGCGGTTGTCCCGGTCGCCACCGAACGAACGGCCACCGGAGGGGCGGTCGTCACGGTTGAAACCACCGGTACGCGGCGCACGGTCATCGCGGTTGAAACCACCCGAACGGCCACCACGGTCATCGCGGTTGAAGCCACCGGAGCGGTTGTCCCGGTCACCGAACGAACGGGCCGGACGGTCGTCGCGGTTGAAACCACCGGTACGCGGGGCGCGGTCGTCACGGTTGAAACCACCCGAACGGCCACCACGGTCGTCACGGTCCCGGTTGAAACCGCCACGCTGCTCGCGGTCACCGTACGAGGGGCGCTCGTTGCGCGCCTCGCGGTAGGCCGGGGCGCGGTCGGCCTCGACGGCGGCCGGCGCGGCCACGGTCTCGGCGGCCTCGTCGCCCTCCGGCACCTCGACGGCGGCGGTCTCGACGACCGGCTCGTCCTCGATGCCCAGCTCGGCCCGCTCGCGAGCGGCCCGGGCGGCCAGGCGGTCGGCCTCCTCGCGCAGCTCGTTGGCGCGACGCTGCGCGCGCTCCAGCTGGCGCGCCATGTCGGCGACCTCACGCTCGGCGGCACCGGCGATGCCGGCGGCCGACTCGGCCTGCACCTCGACCAGCGAGCGGGCACCGGTGATCCGGGTCACCTCGGGGTCGAAGGCGTGGTCGAGGATGTGACGCGAGGCGTCCACGCCCGCGTCCTCCATCAGACGGAAGACGCCGCGGCGCTGGTGCGGCAGCACCAGGGTGACGACGGCACCGGAACGGCCCGCGCGGGCGGTCCGGCCGGAGCGGTGCAGGTAGTCCTTGTGGTCACCGGCCGGGTCCACGTTCAGCACCAGGTCGATGTCGTCCACGTGGATGCCACGGGCGGCGACGTCGGTGGCGACGACCACGTTGAGGTAGCCGTCCTTGAAGTCACCGAGCACCCGGGTACGGGCGCCCTGGGTCATCCCGCCGTGCAGCGCGTCGGCCTTCACACCGGCCTCGATCAGCTGCTCGGCCACCCGGTCGGCACCCATCTGGGTACGGACGAAGATGATCGTGCGGCCCTTGCGGGCGGCGATCGCGTTGGTGATCGGGGCCTTGTCCTTGGGCTTCACCACGAGGATGTGGTGGCTCATGGTGGTGACCGCGCCCTGGGCCGCGTCGACCTCGTGGGTGACCGGGTTCTTCAGGTAGCGCTTGACCAGGCTGTCGATCTCGTTCTCGAGGGTGGCCGAGAACAGCAGGCTCTGGCCGCCGCTCGGGACCTTGTCGAGGATCTCGGTGACCTCGGGCAGGAAGCCCATGTCGGCCATCTGGTCGGCCTCGTCCAGGACGGTGACCATGACCTCGTCGAGCTTGGCGGTGTTGCGGTTGATCAGGTCACGCAGTCGGCCGGGGGTGGCGACCAGGACGTCGACACCGCGCTCCAGCGCGTAGATCTGGTTGGACATCGAGGTGCCACCGCAGACGACCTTGAGCTTGAGGCCGAGCACCGAGCCGAACGGCTCCAGCGCGTCGGCGACCTGCATGGCCAGCTCGCGGGTCGGGACCAGGATCAGGCCACGCGGGTGCTTGGGCTTGGTGCGGCCCTCGGCGGCGGCGATCCGGGTCAGCATCGGAAGACCGAAGCTCAGGGTCTTGCCGGAGCCGGTACGGCCACGGCCCAGGACGTCCTTGCCGGCCAGCGCGTCCGGGATGGTCGCGGCCTGGATCGGGAACGGGGTGGTGACGCCCCGCTTGTTCAGGGCCCGGACCACGTCGTCGTGCAGACCGAGGTCGCCGAAGGTGACGGTGGGCTCGGTCTCCTCCGCGGCGGTCTCGTCGACCAGCTCGGCGGAGTCGTCCAGCAGGGTGTCGTCGAGGATCTCGACCTCGGGGGTCTCGACCAGGGTGTCGAGGGCGTCCGAACCGTTCGCGGGCATGGCGAAGCGGTCGTTGTCAACGAGGGACATGCAAAACCTTCCGGAAGTGGCACGCGCCAAAGTCCGGGGTTCTGTTTACAAACCGCCTCTATGCGGTCAGCCACCGAATCGCCGGAACGCGCCAAGGGCGCCAGGGATTTCAGGGCGCCAATCAAATGAATCAAAGTAACGATCTACCACCATACGGCAGCCTGTGGATCTAAGGCAAACCTGCTGGCCAGACCGCTATTGCCCGGCGGAGCTGGGGCTCGGGGCCGCAGATCCGGGGTCACTTCCCGAGGGTACCGGAGAGCTGGGGCCAACCGGGGTGGGTGTGGCGCTCGCCGCACTGCTGGGCGAGGGCTGCGGGTGGCCGCTGGGGCCCGGCTCGGAGCCGCCCGAACCCGGCCTGGGGCCGGTGGCCGCCCCGCTGGGGGCGCCGCTCGGCGACTCGCTCCGGCCGGGTAGGGCGGGTGCGCCGGGCGCCGGGGTCACTCCCGGCACCACGGGCGTGGCCTCGCTCACTCCGGCGGGCGTAGACGGGCTCGCGCCCCCCAAGTGCTCCACCCGCTGCCCGCTGCTGCCGCGCCCCGGCAGGTGCGCCCCGCTCCCACCCTTGCCCGGCAAACCGCTCCGGCCCGCCGGAGCGTTGCTCGGCAGGGTGTCGGTGGAGTCACCGCCGACCGACATGCAGCCCGTCAGCCCGGCTCCCGCCAGGGCCAGCACCAGCACTCCCGCGACCCGCCGCCCCGTCCGCATCCGCACCGCCGCCACCTGGGCACCTCCCCCTGCTCACCAGCCGCGCCCGGCCGCCTGTGGTGACCAACGCGCACCGGCCCGCCAGGACACGGCCCGCCCCCGATCTCCGCAAGCCGCCCCGCCGGGCACCGGGTTGACGCCGGGTCAGCGCCCACCGGTCCGCCCCGGTCCCTCAGAGCGCCCCGGCCAGCTCGGCCCCACCCCAGGCCGCGCCGATCCCGGCCACCAGCGTGCCGGCCAGGTAGACCGCCGCCCGGCCACGGGTACCGCCCTCAACCAGCCGCAGCACGTCGTACGAGAAGGTCGAGTAGGTGGTCAGCGCCCCGCACAGCCCGGTGCCGAGCAGCAACAGCCCGCGCGCCGAGCAGATCCCGGCGAACACCCCGAGCAGCAGCGACCCCAGCACGTTGACCGTCAGGGTGCCCCAGGGGAAGCCGCCGCCGTACCGGGCCCGCAGCAGCCGGTCCGCCAGGTAGCGCGCGGGCGCGCCGACCGCGGCCCCGGCGGCCACCAGCAGCCAGTTCACCGGGGCACCGCCAGCCGCCGGGTGACCGCCGTCCCGGCCCAGACCGCCGCCAGCGCGGAGACCAGCGTGCCGCCGAGGTAGGCGATCCCCCGGGCCGGCTCGCCGCCCGCCAGCAGGCGGTGCACGTCGACCGCGTACGTCGAGAAGGTGGTGAACCCGCCCAGCACCCCCGTGCCGAGGAACGGCCGGACCAGCGGATGGGGCGTCAGCACCTCGGTGACCAGCACCATCAGCACCCCCATCGCCGCGCAGCCGACCACGTTCACCAGCAGCGTGCCCCAGGGGAAGGCCGACGCTCCGGCCGGCCGGAGCAGCCCGACCCCGTACCGCGCGCAGGCGCCGAGCACCCCGCCCGCCGCGACCACGGCCAGCACCGGCCCCTCGTCCCGCCAGCTCACCCGGTCGCTCAGCACCGGTCCAGTGAATCACCGGCGTCGATGATCTGGCACGGCGTCACCCCACACCCGACAATGAGTCGGTGGACATGACCCGGGACGAGTTCGAAACGCTGGTCGCCGATGCCCTGGACCAGATCCCGCCGCAACTGGCGGCCATGATGGACAACGTCGCCATCTTCGTGGAGGACGAACCGGACCCGGCCGACCCCGAGCTGCTCGGCCTGTACGAGGGCACCCCGCTCACCGAGCGCGGCGAGTGGTACGCCGGCGTGCTGCCCGACCGGATCATCGTCTACATGGGCCCGACCACCCGCCTGTGCGAGACCTACGACGAGATGGTCCAGGAGGTCCGCACCACGGTCATCCACGAGGTGGCCCATCACTTCGGCTTCGACGACCACGAGTTGCACGAACTCGGCTGGTCCTGAGCCCGCCGCCGATCCGGGCGGCCGAAACCGTTTTGGCGTTCCCGCCCGGCATCCCATATGCTTCTCACGTCCCCGACCGCTGCTGGTCAGCCGGGCGGGCCGCAAGCCCTCATCGTCTAGTGGCCCAGGACGTCGCCCTTTCAAGGCGGTAGCACGGGTTCGAATCCCGTTGGGGGCACGGCAGTACCGTAGTAAAGTCGGCGTCGCAAGACGCCGAAGCGGATGTGCTCCGCACGAGGTCCTGTGGAGCAGTTGGTTAGCTCGCCACCCTGTCAAGGTGGAGGTCGCGGGTTCAAGTCCCGTCAGGATCGCTCGTCTCGCAAGAGGCGGTGCAGTACGGCCAGGTAGCTCAGTTGGTACGAGCGTCCGCCTGAAAAGCGGAAGGTCGCCGGTTCGACCCCGGCCCTGGCCACCTGCTGAGAATCCCCCGGTGAGTTCACTCACCGGGGGATTTCTCGTTCTCCGTCACCCACTCCACCCGAGGGCGCAGCGAATCCCCGGCGGACCGGGACCGGACAACAGTGCAGCCCCCGAGTGAAGCACTCGGGGGCTGCGACATGCTGCCCCAGGTCGCCTAGGCGACCGTACGGGCATAGGTCTTACTAGAGCGGGCGAATGTTCTCCGCCTGCGGGCCCTTCTGGCCCTGGGTGACGTCGAACTCGACCTTCTGGCCCTCGAGCAGCTCACGGAAGCCGTTGGCGTTGATGTTCGAGTAGTGGGCGAACACGTCAGGACCGCCACCCTCCTGCTCGATGAAGCCGAAGCCCTTTTCCGAGTTGAACCACTTCACGGTGCCATTAGCCATTTAAAACTCCTTCAGGGGACTGTCCAAAGCTCACGTTTCGCAAGCTCCGCGTCGCCGTGATGGGCCCGCCCGGGGAAAGAGCCGGGAAACAAAAAACGCGCCTGCGGTCACAACCAGCAGGCGCACACAAGTTCATGGGAACCACAACTGCAACTACCACGACTGTAGCAGGGATCCTGCCACCGCGGGGGGATCCGACGCGCCGAGTCTGCGGGCCCGCCCCCGGGCGACCGCCGCCCTGCCTGCTGCGGCACCGAAAAGTCCATGATCCACAAAATCCGAAAATCCGTTACCCGGCGGCAGGTCCCAGCGCCCGGATTTGGGCGCATACTGAAACGGATGACGAATTCAGCGCCACGGCGCCATCTCCCCACCAGCCCCTTCCGCCCCGCGCCCACGCCGCAGATCAAGCGGTTCGCCGTCGGCGATCGGGTCTCCCACGACGAGTACGGCCTGGGCCGGGCCATCGCCGTCGAGGGCGAGCTCGCGGTGCTCGTCGACTTCGGCTCACGGCAGGTGCGGATCACAGCACCCTTTGCCAAGCTCTTCCTGCTCTGACCTCGGTCGGTCACCGCCACGCGGCGGTGACCGACCGACGGCTCAGAGGTCCTTGCGGCGGTAGAAGCCGTACCGGTTGTCCATCGTCGACACCCGGGAGACCGTGCCGGCCTGCCCCGCGTTCTCGATGGCGATGTACTTGGTGTGCTCGGCGTTCGCCCACCCTCCGAAGAGGATGGTGTGGTCGCCGTTGATCAGCGCGTCCCCGGGCTGCAGGTCCTTCTTGCTGATCTCGTACGAGTACTTGCTGGTCATCAGCGCGTCCGTGTTGAGGCCGCCGTAGGAGCCCGGCGGGATGCCCCAGGCCGCGCTGACGAAGCCCGAGCAGTCCACCCGGTAGCCGTCGGTGATCGCCCCCTGGCTGTAGCCGAGCTTCATGTCCACGCGCTTCATCGCCCGCTCGAGGATCTCCTTGCGCTCGGCGTCCAGGCCCTCCATGTTCGGCCGGACCAGCGCGCCCTTGCCCTCGCCGTTCCTCGGGTGGGTCTTGGTGTTGCCGTTCCAGTCCTCCCAGCTGTCACCGTTGATGTACTTCACACCACGGTCGCCGGTGCTGTGGTCGCCGTACTTCCCGTGGTTGCCGTCACCCTGGTGCTTGGTGTCGCCGCCCCCGTTGCCGCTCCCGCCGTTCCCGTTCCCGCCGTTGCCGTTCCCGCTGCCCTTGTCCGTGCCGTTGATCCGGGTGGACCCGTCGTCACCCTTGGGGCGGGACTTCTCCTTCTCCTTCAAGTCCTCCTGGACCTTGCGGTCCGCCTCGGTGTACGCCTTGATCACCGATTTGATCTTTTCGGTGTCCTCGGCGATCGCCTTGGTGAGCTTCTCCTTGGTCTGCATCAGGTGCCGAGCCCTGGACTCCACGTCCTTGGCGTCCCGGAGCACGTCGAAGGCGATCCCGAAGCCCGCGATGCCGGCCAGCGGACTGGCGGCCAGGTCGACCGCGACCGCCTTCGCCAGGGTGTCCTGGATCTTGCCGAGCCTCTGCTGCAGCTCGGCCATCCGCTGGCTGGTCTGCTGCCAGTCCTGCTGGATCCTGCCGAGCTCCTGCAGCTCTACGCCGAACTGTTCACCGGCCATGGTTCCCCGTATTCCCTTGCCCTCGTGATGATCTTCCGGCGGAGACTCAGAAGCTGGCCAGGCGTTCGACCGCCTTGCTCAGTCCGGTCAGTTCGTCCGCCACCCCGGCCATCTCCCGGACCCGGCCCTGGGCGTGGGTGGTGAACGCGTCGGCGGCCTCGCCGTGCCAGGTGAGCTTGCCGAGCGCGGAGTTGACCTCGGTGCCGAGCTTGTCGAACTCCTTGCCGAGGTCGGCAAGCTCCTTGGCGATCTGGCGCAGCTCGTCCTCGCCGCCGCCGAACATCTCGCCCAGGGCCCAGCGGGCGATCTCGGCGGGTGCCATGACGATGTCCTTGACCACCCTGGCACCCGCACCGACCAGGTCCTTGGCGTCGTCCCATGCCTCGCTGATGAAGTTCAAAATGGCTCCCCCGGAACCTCGTACCTGCAGGATGACAATCCGTCAAAAGGCTATCCGAACACCGCAGTCCCGGGGAGCCCGCCCGCACCCCGGACTCCGGCGGTGCCGCAGCCGTCGCCCACCGGGCGACCCGTCCGGCGCCGCCGCCGCGAGCGTCGGGCGCTCCGGGTGCGAACCGCCCGGATCATCCTGCCGCAGCCTACGACGGGGGTCGGTCGGCGGTCTGTGACACTGGAGGTGCTCGAAAACCGAGGTGCGTCAGCCCGCCCCTCCTTGCGAACCTAGAGGGATGTCCGCAGTGAGTTCTCCCCAAGTCCAGCCCACCGAGGTACCCACCGTCGGGGAGCTGGCCGCTCGGCTGCCCGAGCTGACACTGCGTGACCAGCAGCGGATCGGCCGTCGGCTGGACGGAGCGCGCCGGGTCCGCCAGCCGGAGGCCCGCGACCGGATCGCGGCCGAGCTGGCGGCGGAGATCGGCCGCGCCGAACTCCGGGTCGAACAGCGCCGGAACGCGGTGCCGGAGATCACGTACCCGGCGGAGCTGCCGGTCAGCCAGAAGAAGGACGACATCCTGGCCGCGATCCGGGACCACCAGGTGGTGATCGTCGCGGGTGAGACCGGCTCCGGCAAGACCACCCAGATCCCGAAGATCTGCCTGGAGCTCGGCCGGGGTGTGAAGGGCCTGATCGCGCACACCCAGCCGCGCCGGATCGCCGCCCGCACGGTGGCCGAGCGGGTGGCCGAGGAGCTGCACACGCCGCTCGGCGAGGCGGTCGGCTGGAAGGTCAGGTTCACCGACCAGGTCGGCCCGGACACCCTGGTCAAGCTGATGACGGACGGCATCCTGCTGGCCGAGATCCAGACCGACCGGGAGCTCCGCCAGTACGACACCCTGATCATCGACGAGGCGCACGAGCGCAGCCTCAACATCGACTTCATCCTAGGGTACGTCAAGCAGCTGCTGCCGCGCCGACCCGACCTCAAGGTCGTGATCACCTCGGCGACCATCGACCCGGAGCGGTTCGCCAACCACTTCGGCGACGCGCCGATCATCGAGGTCTCCGGCCGCACCTACCCGGTCGAGGTGCGCTACCGCCCGATCCTGGAGGAGGGCGAGGAGGACACCGACGTCGACCGCGACCGCGACCAGGTGCAGGCGATCTGCGAGGCCGCCCAGGAGCTCCAGGCCGAGGGGCCGGGCGACATCCTGGTCTTCCTCTCCGGTGAGCGGGAGATCCGTGACACCGCCGACGCGCTCAACAAGCTCAACCTCAAGTTCACCGAGGTGCTGCCGCTGTACGCCCGGCTCTCCTCGGCCGAGCAGCACCGGGTCTTCCAGCGCTCCAACAGCCGGCGGATCGTGCTGGCCACCAACGTGGCCGAGACCTCGCTGACCGTCCCCGGCATCAAGTACGTGATCGACCCCGGCACCGCCAGGATCTCCCGCTACAGCCACCGCACCAAGGTGCAGCGGCTGCCGATCGAGGCGGTCAGCCAGGCCAGCGCCAACCAGCGCAAGGGCCGCTGCGGCCGTACCTCGGACGGCATCTGCATCCGGCTGTTCTCGGAGGAGGACTTCCTTTCCCGCCCCGAGTTCACCGACCCGGAGATCCTCCGCACCAACCTCGCCTCGGTGATCCTGCAGATGACCGCGGCCGGGCTCGGCGACATCGCCGCCTTCCCGTTCCTCGACCCGCCGGACTCGCGCAACATCAAGGACGGCGTCAACCTGCTGCACGAGCTGGGCGCCCTCGATCCGGCCGAGAAGGACCACCGCAAGCGGCTCACCCCGCTCGGCCGGAAGCTGGCCCAGCTGCCGGTCGACCCCCGGATGGCCCGGATGGTGATCGAGGCCGACCGGCTCGGCGTGGTCCGGGACGTGATGGTGATCGCCGCCGCGCTCTCCATCCAGGACCCGCGCGAGCGCCCGGCCGAGAAGCGCCAGGCGGCCGACGAGCGGCACCGCCGCTTCAACTCGGAGACCTCCGACTTCCTGGCCTTCCTGGCGATGTGGCGGTACGTCAAGGAGCAGCAGAAGGAGCTCTCCTCCTCGGCCTTCCGCCGGATGTGCAAGTCCGAGTTCCTGAACTACCTGCGGATACGGGAGTGGCAGGACATCTACACCCAGCTGCGCACGGTCGCGAAGCAGCTCGGGGTCACCATCGAGGAGCCGCACGAGGACGCCGAGCCGGACGCCGACCGGATCCACCAGGCGCTGCTGTCCGGCCTGCTCTCGCACCTCGGCCTGTTCGACGTGGAGAAGCGCGAGTACGCCGGCGCCCGGGGCGCCCGGTTCGCGGTCTTCCCCGGCTCGGGTCTGTTCAAGAAGCCGCCGCGCTGGGTGATGTCGGCCGAGCTGGTGGAGACCTCCCGGCTGTGGGCCAGGATCAACGCCAAGATCGAGCCCGAGTGGGTCGAGCCGCTGGCCGAGCACCTGATCAAGAAGAGCTACAGCGAGCCGCACTGGGAGAAGAAGGCCGGCGCGGTGCTGGCGTACGAGAAGGTCACCCTGTACGGGATGCCGATCGTCGCCCAGCGGAAGATCAACTTCGGGAAGATCGACCAGGAGCTCTGCCGCGAGCTGTTCATCCGCAACGCGCTGGTCGAGGGCGACTGGGAGACGCACCACCGCTTCTGGGGAGAGAACCGCCAACTCCTCAGCGAGGTGGCCGAGTTGGAGAACCGGGCGCGGCGCCGGGACATCCTGGTGGACGACCGGACCCTGTTCGACTTCTACGACACCCGGCTGCCCGAGGACATCGTCTCCACCCGGCACTTCGACGCCTGGTGGAAGAAGGCCCGGCACGACCAGCCGGACCTGCTGAACTTCGAGAAGTCGATGCTGATCAACGACTCGGCGGACGGCGTCACCGAGGCGGACTACCCGGACCACTGGCAGCAGGGCAAGCTCCGGTTCAAGCTGACCTACCAGTTCGAGCCCGGCAGCGACGCGGACGGCGTCACCGTGCACATCCCGCTCCCGGTGCTCAACCAGGTCACCGCCGAGGGCTTCGACTGGCAGATCCCCGGCCTGCGCACCGAGCTGGTCACCGCGTACATCCGCTCGCTGCCCAAGGCGCTGCGCCGCAACTTCGTGCCCGCCCCGGACTTCGCCGCCGCCGCGCTGCGCCAGGTGAAGGACCGTCAGGAGCCGCTGCTGCCCACCCTGGAGCACGTCCTGAAGCGGATGTCGGCGATCACCGTCCCGCCGGAGGCCTGGGACGACGAGCGGGTGCCGGACCACCTGCGGATCACCTTCCGGGTGGTGGACGGCAAGAAGAAGCTGGCCGAGTCCAAGGACCTGGAGGACCTGCGGCTCAAGCTCAAGCCCAAGCTCAAGGAGACCCTCTCCTCGGCCGCCTCCGGCCAGGGCATCGAACAGACCGGCCTGACCGGCTGGCCGGCCGGCCTGCCGGTGCTCCAGCGCACCTTCGAGCAGCGCTCGCGCGGCCACTCGCTGCGCGCGTACCCGGCCCTGGTGGACGAGGGCGACTCGGTGGCGATCCGGCTCTTCGACACCGCCGAGGCCCAGCAGCAGGCGATGTGGGCGGGCACCCGGCGGCTGCTGATGCTGAGCATCAACTCCCCCGCCAAGGCCATCCAGCAGCGACTCGGCAACCAGGCCAAGCTGGCGCTCTCGTACAGCCCGCACGGGTCGATCCCGGCCCTGTTCGAGGACATCGTGGCGGCCGCCACCGACCGGCTGATGGCGCTGCACGGCGGGCCGGCCTGGGACGAGCCGTCCTTCACCAAGCTGTACGACAAGGTCAGGGCCGACCTGTACGAACTGTCCGCCGACACCACGCTGAAGACCGCCACCGCGCTGATCGCCTTCCACAAGGCGTCCAACCGGCTGAAGAGCGTCTCCAGCCCGGTGCTGCTGACCGCGGTGAACGACGTCCGGCTGCACCTCGCCTCGCTGGTGCACCCCGGCTTCGTCACCGCCACCGGCTGGCAGCGGCTGCCCGACCTGAAGCGCTACCTGCTCGCGGTCGACCGCCGGCTGGAGGCGCTGCCCAACCACCCGCAGCGCGACCTGCTGCACCTGCACAAGGTCCAGCAGGTGCAGGACGCGTACGGCGAGCTGCTCGGCAAGGTCCCGGCCGGCCGGGAGCCGTCGGCCGAGCTGCGGGCGATCCGCTGGATGGTCGAGGAGCTCCGGGTGAGCTTCTTCGCGCAGGGTCTCGGCACCCCGACGCCCGTCTCGGAGAAGCGCATCCTGAAGGCGATGGAGGCGGCGGGCGCCGGGCTGTAGGGCCGCTCTCCCGGATCGCGCCGGATCAGCGGGCGGCGTCGGGGTGCGGGCCTCGGCGTCGGCCGCCCGGCGCGATCCGGGAGAGCGGCCCTGGAGCCGGTTCGACCTGGGGGGCCAGGATGCAGTACGATCTGTCTTGTTCGCGAGCGAGAAGCAGACGGACAAGGCAGATCGCAGTAACACTCTGGTCCTGTGGAGCAGTTGGTTAGCTCGCCACCCTGTCAAGGTGGAGGTCGCGGGTTCAAGTCCCGTCAGGATCGCCGTACCGAAGAGGCTCGGAGCCGTCAGGCTCCGGGCCTCTTCGCGTTGCCGCTGACCGGGTGTCAGCTCCTACGCCACCGTAGGTCTAGACCACAAGATAACGCCGCTGTGATGGTCATCACTTATCTTTTCTTGAGACCGGACAGGTCCGACCCCTCTCCCGGGGTCGTTGATTTAATATATAAAATTGCACATGCATTCCCCGGCTTTTCCCCCACCTCACACCAGCCCCAATAGGAACACTGCATTCCGGGCAAGCCGAAAGGGGCCGCATCCTCGACCCGGCGGAGTCAGGGATGCGGCCCCTTGCAGTGAGCTGCGAAAAGGCCCCGGAGGGGCCTTCTCAGGCTTCGGTGCGCTGTGCCGGAATACCGGCCAGCAGTGCGCGCACCTCCGCCTCGCGATACCGGCGGTGGCCGCCGAGAGTGCGGATGGACGTGAGCTTGCCCGCCTTGGCCCAGCGAGTGACCGTCTTGGGGTCAACGCGGAACATGGTGGCGACCTCTGCCGGCGTCAGCAGGGGCTCGGCGTCAGGCGTACGAGCGGTCATGAGCGGCCTCCTCGGGAGAACCGAACCAGGGCGGTTCTATCCTTCAAATTCTGCACCTTGGCCCGCGATGCCCGAAATGGCATAGACGGGCCGAGTCGGTAATAGGACGAACGGCTTGTCCTGGTGTCTACAACTACACCATTCGTCCAGCCCCATCGGCCAAACCGCCAAAATTGACCCCTCACGGGTTCAAGAGCGACGGATGGCCATGGACCGTCCCATAGCGGACAGTCACCAATCGGTGACAAGCGGTTAGGAGAGGACCAGACCCTTCGTTTCCCCGCAAAACAGACACTGCTCCCAGATCCCCTCAGAAGTGGATACATCTGAGTGAACTTGGGCTGGTTGTCCCATTTTTACACATAGGCGTAAGTAAGCGTCAACGGTGAGTAGTGTCACGTTCGCGGGGTATTGACCCGAACCGGGACCTTCGTCCCGGACCCCAGGCCCAAAGGTCCCAACCATCATCGCCTGCCGCACTGACACCGTCCCCCAACCGGACTGACGTCGCGTCAGCCCGTCCTGGGTCGATCCCCCTCCACCGCTCCCCCGCCACCGCTCCCCCGCCGTCAGCTCGCGTACCGGAGCGCGTGCACCCGCCGCCAGCGCTCGGTCACCGTCTCGTACATCCGGGCCGCCTCCCGCCCGTCACCGGCCCGCAGCGCGGCCACCCCCGCCTCGATCTCGCCGACCGAGTCCTCGTCCGGGAGGTCGGTGCCCAGCAGGTGCACCAGACCGCCGTAGTCCAGCTCCACCAGCGAGCGCGGGTGGAACTCCTCCAGCCACCGCCCCAGCTCCTCCACCCCGCTGGCCAGCGCCCCGCTCGGCACCCGCTCGCGCAGCGCCCGGTACCCCCGGGCCACCCGGCGACGGGCCTGCGCCATCGGCGTCAGGTAGAACAGCGCGGCCGGCCGGTCCGGCGGGCCGGCCGGCAGGAAGCAGCGGTCCTCGGTGCCGAACGGCAGGAACCAGCGCACCGGCACCTCCCACCGGTTGGTCAGGATCCACGGCCGGTCGTCCGGGTGGGCCGCCCGCCAGCGCTCCCGGTCGGCCTGCGCGGCCGCCCGGACCACCGGCGGCAGCACGGTGTCCAGCAGGGCCGCCGGCAGCGACTCGGCCAGCTCCTCCATCGCCTGCCAGCTGCGCAGTCTGGTCGCCCACGGGCAGACGTAGGTCACCCCGTCCACCACCCGGACGAAGGCCCGCTCGCTCTCCCGCTCGGGCAGCGCCCGGGGCGTCCGGGCCAGCAGCTCGGCCAGCGCGCCCCGCTGCTCGGCCAGCACCGCCGGTGCCACCGCCTGGGCCGCCTCCACCGCGTCCGGGCCGTACCGGGCCGCGTAGGCCTGCCAGCGGGCCCGCTCCGGGCCCGGATAGGCGGCCAGCGGCTCGTACACGCGCAGATGGGCCGCGTAGGGCGGGAGCACCGAGGTACGCACAGCGGTCACATCCGGCATCGTCGCACGGGGGAGCCGACGGGGTACCCCGGACGGGGCTGAATCGTTGTGCCGAGGGGCAGAACCGGCCGCGGCCCCAGGGCTAGGCTTCCTTTCAGGCGCCCACACCACAGCAGTGGGCCACAGATACTGGAGTCACCACAGTGACCGACGTACAGACCCTGTCCGCTTCGTACCCCGCACCCGGCGTGCTGAGCAGGATCTTCCGTACCGAGCTGGACGGCGCGCCGAACGACGGCCACGAGCAGGTCGTGCTGTGCCACGACCGCAGCTCCGGCCTCAAGGCCATCATCGCCATCCACTCCACCGCCCTCGGCCCGGCCCTCGGCGGCACCCGCTTCTTCCCGTACGTCTCCGAGGAGGCGGCGCTGGAGGACGCGCTCAACCTCTCGCGCGGGATGAGCTACAAGAACGCGCTCGCCGGGCTCGACCTCGGCGGCGGCAAGGCCGTCATCATCGGCGACCCGACCACGGCGAAGAACGAGGCGATGCTGCGCGCCTACGGCCGCTTCGTGCAGTCGCTGCGCGGCCGCTACGTGACCGCCTGCGACGTCGGCACCTACGTGCAGGACATGGACGTGGTGGCCCGCGAGTGCGACTACGTGACCGGCCGCTCGCCCGAGCAGGGCGGCGCCGGCGACTCCTCGGTGCTGACCGCCTTCGGCGTCTTCCAGGGCATGCGCGCCTCCGCCCAGGCCAGCTGGGGCCAGCCCACCCTGCGCGGCCGCCGGGTCGGCGTCGCGGGCGTCGGCAAGGTCGGCCACTACCTGGTCGGCCACCTGGTCGCGGACGGCGCCACCGTGGTGGTCACGGACGTCTCCGAGGCCGCCGTGAACCGGGTCAGGGCCGCCTACCCGGACGTCGAGGTGGTGGCGGACACCGCCGCCCTGCTGCAGGCCCGACTGGACGTCTACGCCCCCTGCGCACTCGGCGGCGCGCTGGACGACCACACCGTCGGCGCACTCGGCGCGGCCGGCACCGCGGTGGTCTGCGGCGCGGCCAACAACCAGCTGGCCCACCCGGGCGTGGAGAAGGACCTGGCCGGCCGCGGCATCCTCTACGCGCCGGACTACCTGGTGAACTCCGGCGGCGTGATCCAGGTCGCCGACGAGTTCGAGTCGCAGCACAAGGGCGGCTACAACTTCGACCGGGCCAAGACCAAGGCCACCAAGATCTTCGACACCACGCTGGAGATCTTCACCCGGGCCGCCGCCGACGGCGTGCCCCCGGCGGTGGCCGCCGACCGGCTGGCCGAGCGCCGGATGCGGGAGATCAGCGCGCTCCGCTCGGTGCTGCTGCCCGGTGCCCGCCGGAGCTGAGCCGTGACCGCGGGGGAGGCTCTCCTCCCCCGCATCACGATGTGGAACCGGATTCTCGATCGGTAGCCCGAACGGGCGATGTCGGGCCCCCTCCCGGGGGATAATCGGTCGTGGAACAACTGGCCTGGGCAGGCTCTGAACAGCCTGCGAAAGCCCGAAAATCCCCTCGTGACCTGGAAGGACCTGGTTTCGGGGGGTGGCAGTGCGCGCCACGTCACACCGGCGACGTACCGTTCGGCGGCGGAAACAGGTACCGTTAATGCTCCAAGGGACGGTTCTCCCACTTCGGGCAGACCGCTCCTGATCATGAACACGTGTCAGACTCGGGGCCGTGAGCCCCATCGTTGAGGGGGTCGACCCATGGGGCGCGGCCGGGCCAAGGCCAAGCAGACGAAGGTCGCCCGCGAGCTGAAGTACAACGGCGGCGGCTTTGACGCCAACCGTCTGTCCAGCGAGCTGGGTGTATCGCCCTCCACCGCTTCGATCAAGCCAGAACCGATCGAAGAAGAGGAAGAGGACGATCCCTACGCGGCGTATGCGGACCTCTACGCCGACGAGGATGACGACGCGGAAGCGGACGCGGGCAGCAGCCAGTCCCGCCGCCGCGCGTAAGAGCCTGACCTGACCGGCTCGGTGCCCACGGGCGCCGAGCCGGTCTTCGGCGTTCCCGCACGGTCCGGCGCCCCGGGGCTGCCGCGGAAACGCCTGAGGGCCCCCGCAGGGGCCCCCAGGGACGGAACCGGGCTCAGCTGAGCTGGAAGCCGTCGTACGCGTTGTAGAGCGTCGCCGCGTCACCGTGCTCGTCGGTGCGGTCCACGATGTCGCCCAGCAGCCAGGCCTCCACGTCGCGGTCCTCCAGGATCGCGAGCACCGTGTCGACCGACTCCGGCGGGACCACGGCGACCATGCCGACGCCCATGTTCAGGGTCTTCTCGATCTCCAGGGCGGCCATGTTGCCGACCTTGGCCACGGTCTGGAAGACCGGCAGCGGGGACCAGGTGCCGCGGTCCAGCCGAGCGTGCAGACCGGTCGGGATGACCCGGGCCAGGTTGGCCGCCAGGCCGCCGCCGGTGACGTGCGAGAAGGCGTGGATCTCGGTGGCCCGGGTGAGCGCCAGGCAGTCCAGCGAGTAGATCCGGGTCGGCTCGAGCAGCTCCTCGCCGAGGGTGCGGCCGAAGTCCTCGACCTTGCGGTCCAGCTTCCAGCCGGCCTCGTTCAGCAGCACGTGCCGGACCAGCGAGTAGCCGTTCGAGTGCAGGCCCGAGGCGGCCATCGCGATCACCACGTCACCGGCCCTGACCCGCTCCGCACCGAGCAGCGCGTCCGCCTCCACCACACCGGTGCCGGCGCCCGCGACGTCGTACTCGTCCGGGCCGAGCAGGCCCGGGTGCTCGGCGGTCTCGCCGCCGACCAGCGCGCAGCCGGCCAGCACGCAGCCCTCGGCGATGCCCTTGACGATCGCCGCGACCCGCTCCGGCACGACCTTGCCGACGCAGATGTAGTCGGTCATGAAGAGCGGCTCGGCGCCGCACACGACCAGGTCGTCGACGACCATGCCGACCAGGTCGTGGCCGATCGTGTCGTGCTTGTCCATCGCCTGCGCGATGGCGACCTTCGTCCCGACCCCGTCGGTGGCGGAGGCCAGCAGCGGGCGGGCGTAGCGCTTGAACGCGGAGGCGTCGAAGAGCCCGGCGAAGCCGCCGAGTCCGCCGACCACCTCGGGACGGTCCGCCTTCTTCACCCACTGCTTCATGAGCTCGACGGCGCGGTCGCCCGCCTCGATGTCGACACCTGCGGCGGCGTAGGTGGCGCCGCTGCTCTGGTTGCTGGTCACTGCTGACGGCCCTCTCGGGTCGGGGGTTGGTGAACTACGGACGCCGGAGCGCGTCGGCTGCGCCGTGGCCACCGAGCAGGGACTGGACACCGTCCAGGTCCGAGCCGGTCGGCTTGGTGCGCACTGCGGGCTGCTGCTTGCCACCGGCGATCTCGGCCTCGAGCAGCAGCTTGCCGAGCAGCGCCGGGTCCGGCAGCTCCATCGGGTAGACGCCGTCGAAGCAGGCCCGGCAGAGGTTGTCCTTGGGCTGCGTGGTGGCCTCGATCATGGCGTCGATCGAGATGTAGGCGAGGGAGTCCGCGCCGAGCGTGCGGCCGATCTCCTCCACCGTCATGCCGTTGGCGATCAGCTCCGCGCGGGTGGCGAAGTCGATGCCGAAGAAGCACGGCCACTTGACCGGCGGCGAGGAGATCCGGATGTGCACCTCGGCGGCGCCCGCCTCACGGAGCATCCGGACCAGCGCGCGCTGGGTGTTGCCACGGACGATCGAGTCGTCCACGACCACCAGGCGCTTGCCCTGGATGACCTCGCGCAGCGGGTTCAGCTTCAGCCGGATGCCGAGCTGACGGATCGTCTGGCTGGGCTGGATGAAGGTGCGGCCGACGTAGGCGTTCTTCACCAGGCCGGAGCCGTACGGGATGCCGCTGGCCTCGGCGTAGCCGATCGCGGCGGGCGTACCGGACTCGGGAGTGGCTATCACCATGTCGGCCTCGACCGGGGCCTCCTTGGCCAGCCGACGGCCCATCTCCACCCGGGAGAGGTGCACGTTGCGGCCGGCGATGGAGGTGTCGGGGCGGGCCAGGTAGACGTACTCGAAGACGCAGCCCTTGGGCTTGGCCTCGGCGAAGCGCGAGGTGCGCATGCCGTTCTCGTCGATGGCGATCAGCTCGCCGGGCTCGACCTCGCGGATGAAGGACGCGCCGCAGATGTCGAGGGCGGCCGTCTCGGAGGCCACCACCCAGCCGCGCTCCAGGCGGCCGAGCACCAGCGGGCGGATGCCCTGCGGGTCACGGGCCGCGTAGAGGGTGTGCTCGTCCATGAAGACCAGCGAGAACGCACCCTTGACCTTGGGCAGGATCTGCTTGGCGGTCTCCTCGATCGAGAGATCGGGGTGGCCCGCGAGCAGCGCCGTCACCAGGTCGGTGTCGTTGGTCGCGGCCGAGCGGCCGGAGCGCGAGACGTGCTCCTCGCCCGGCAGTGCGGCCACCATCTCGGCGAGCTCGGCGGTGTTGACCAGGTTTCCGTTGTGGCCGAGGGCCAGCGAACCGTGAACGGTCGCCCGGAAGGTCGGCTGGGCGTTCTCCCAGACCGAGGACCCGGTGGTCGAGTAGCGGGCATGTCCGACGGCGATATGACCGTGCAGCGAACCCAGCGAGGCCTCGTCGAAGACCTGGGACACGAGTCCCATGTCCTTGAAGACGAGAATCTGGGCTCCGTTGCTGACTGCGATGCCCGCGGATTCCTGTCCGCGGTGCTGCAGGGCATAGAGGCCGAAGTACGTGAGCTTTGCGACCTCTTCGCCGGGAGCCCAGACACCGAAGACGCCGCAAGCGTCCTGGGGGCCTTTCTCGCCGGGAAGAAGATCGTGGTTGAGTCGTCCGTCTCCACGTGGCACGTCTTCGAGTCTAGGGCAGTTCCGTACGCCTTCCCGAACAGCGAACGGGCGGTGAATTGGCCGATCCGATAGCGACGCGCGTAGACAAAACCCCTTACCGCTCCCGCGTTTTTCCCGGCAACAATTCGTTGAATGCGCGTCGGGCCTTGTCGCACCCGGACTGTGGCCCGGTCGGCGGCCTGACGGGCCGTCGGGCGGGCGCTCCGGACGTGACGCTGCTCACGTGACCGGGAGCAGCAGCTGCCAGACCCCGGGATGGACGGTCCAGACCCGGGACCGGACCGGGCCGACCCGGCGGCCGTCCGCCTGGTAGCCGAAGCCCCGGCCGGTCACCGCGAGCCGGGTGGCCCGGACGGTGTGCGGGCCGCGGGCCAGCTGGAGCAGCAGCTCCATGTCGCCGGAGCCGACGGACAGGGCGGCCCGCAGCCGGTGCACCGGCTCGTCCAGGTCCACCAGCAGCCGGCCGTCCGCCTCGATCCGGAGCCTGGGGTCGTCGGAGCCGAGTGGGGTCGCCTGCTCGGCCGCAGCCAGTTTCGCCCATAGCGAACGCAGTCCGGCCGGGCGGCCGAGGCCGTGGGTGTGGATGCTGACCCCGCCGAACGCCACCCCGCCACCGTCGTCCACCAGCAGGTCGAGCTTGCGGGCGGCCCCGTGCAGGACCGCCCTGGCCGCCGCCACCGGCTGGGCCGGCACGCCCAGCGATCGGCCGGCCGCCACCGCCTCGGGCCGCCCGACCGGGACCAGGCCGACCGGGTCCGTGCCCAGCTCACGCTGTCGGTGCAGGGCCCCCAGCACGCGTTGCAGCGCCAGATCGGAACCGATCACAACCGGTCGGCGGCGGCCGCGATGGGCCAGCACCCGGTCCAGTTCGGACGGGCTCTCCGGCAGCGCGACCTTCACGTCCGCACCCCCGCAGAGCACGTCCCGGGCGATCCGGACCGACTCGCCGTCGGCCTGCCGGGCCGCCGGGTCGAGCAGGACCAGCAGCTGACCAGGGGCGTCCGGATCGACGGCGCGGTCTTCGGGCGTGGACAGCGACGACACGACCGGTCCTTCCTCAGGTAATCTCTCGGTGCAAGAGCCCCTTGCGCTATTGCGCCAGGGGCTTCGTCTATCTCGGGGCAGACTGCGGCCTACGCAGGATGCCCCAACCGGAAGGGGTGTACGCCTGTGCCGGCACTCGTGCTCGTTGGTGCCCAGTGGGGAGACGAGGGCAAGGGGAAGGCGACGGACCTCCTCGGCGGCTCCGTCGACTACGTCGTTCGCTACCAGGGCGGCAACAACGCCGGTCACACGGTGGTCATCGGCGATCAGAAGTACGCCCTGCACCTGCTGCCTTCCGGCATTCTCAGCCCGAACGTGACGCCGGTGATCGGCAACGGTGTGGTGATCGACCCGGGCGTGCTGCTCTCCGAGCTGGCCGGCCTGAACGACCGCGGCATCGACACCTCGAAGCTGCTGATCTCGGGCAACGCCCACCTGATCACGCCGTACCACCGCACCCTGGACAAGGTCACCGAGCGCTTCCTCGGCAAGCGCCGGATCGGCACCACCGGTCGCGGCATCGGCCCCACCTACGCGGACAAGATCAACCGCGTCGGCATCCGGGTCCAGGACCTCTTCGACGAGTCGATCCTCGTCCAGAAGGTCGAAGCGGCCCTGCACGACAAGAACCAGCTGCTGGTCAAGCTCTACAACCGCCGCGCCATCCCGGCCGACCTGGTGGTCCAGGAGTACCTCGGCTACGCCGAGAAGATTCGCCCCTTCCTGGCCGACACCACCCTGGTCCTGGACGAGGCGCTGAAGGCCAACAAGGTCGTCCTGCTGGAGGGCGGCCAGGGCACCCTGCTGGACGTCGACCACGGCACGTACCCCTTCGTCACCTCGTCGAACCCGACCGCCGGTGGCGCCTGCACCGGTGCCGGCATCGGCCCGACGAAGATCGACCGGGTCATCGGCATCCTGAAGGCGTACACCACCCGGGTCGGCTCGGGGCCGTTCCCGACCGAGCTGCTGGACGCCGACGGCGACGCGCTGCGGCGGATCGGCGGCGAGCGCGGTGTCACCACCGGGCGCGACCGGCGCTGCGGCTGGTTCGACGCGGTGATCGCCCGGTACGCGACCCGGGTGAACGGCCTGACCGACTTCTTCCTCACCAAGCTGGACGTGCTGACCGGCTGGGAGGAGATCCCGGTCTGCGTGGCGTACGAGATCGACGGCAAGCGCGTCGAGGAGCTCCCGTACAACCAGTCGGACTTCCACCACGCCAAGCCGATCTACGAGAACCTCCCCGGCTGGACCGAGGACATCTCGAAGGCGCAGACCTTCGCCGACCTGCCGAAGAACGCGCAGGCGTACGTGAAGGCGCTGGAGGAGATGTCCGGCGCACCGATCTCGGCGATCGGCGTCGGCCCCGGCCGGACCGAGACGATCCAGATCAACTCGTTCGTCTGACCGGGTAGCCGAACAGGAAGGGCCCCGCGCAATCGCGCGGGGCCCTTCGTCGTCGGTCGGGGCGTTCCCGGAGCCTTCACACTGACGATCCTTTGCACTAGTGCAAATATGTGTTGCACCTAGTTCAATGACTGGATAGCGTGGCGGCATGACCGCGAAGCTGCCCTACCCCGTCGTCCTGACCGGCCGTCACGTCCGGCTGGAGCCGCTCACCCCCGCCCACGCCCCGGACCTCTTCGAGGCGGCCGGGGGCGACGAGGAGGTGTTCCGCTGGATCCCGGTGGCCATCCCCGGCACACCGGCGGAGATGGTCACCAACGTGACCGACCGGATCGAGGACCCGAACTGCCACCCGTTCGCGGTGATCCGGCTGGACACCGGCCGGGCGGTAGGCATCAGCTGCTACTTCGACGCCTCCGACCGCGACGAGAGCCTGGAGATCGGCGGCACCTGGTACGGCCGCGAGGTCTGGCGGACGGCCGTCAACACCGAGTCCAAGCTGCTGCTGCTCACCCATGCGTTCGAGGATCTCCGGATGGGCCGGGTCTGCTGGAAGACCGACCACCTCAACGAGCGCTCGCAGAACGCGATCAAGCGCCTCGGTGCCCGGTACGAAGGCACCTTCCGCCGCTCCCGCCAGCGCCGGGACGGCAGCTGGCGGGACAGCGTGTACTTCTCGATGCTCGTGGACGAGTGGCCCGAGGCCAAGGAGCGCCTGACCGACCGGCTGGCGGCCGGCTGACCGGAACTACTCCAGACCCGCGAGCACCAGCGGCAGCCGGCCGACGCCGGACTCGGTGATCCGGATCGGGACGCCCCAGTCCTGCTGGTGGACGTGGCAGGCCGGGTACTCGATCTCCGGGTCGTCGTCGCAGGAGGCGGCCATCGCGGAGACGTGCAGGACGCCCTCGGTGAGCTCGCCCGAGAGGACCAGCTCACGGGAGAGGTCGGAGTCGGCCCCCGCACCGGAGAGCAGCAGCTCGGGCGGGGTGGAGCTGACCAGCAGCCGGGTGGACGGGCCGTAGCGCTCGTCCAGCTTCTGGCCGCTCGGGGCCTGGAAGACCACCTCGAGGCGGAGCGCGCCCGGCGCCACCTCGGTCGCCGCCCGCTGGGTGCGGTGCGCGACCGCCGCCACCCGGACCGCCTCCTCGGGGAGCCGGAGCCTGGTCAGCCGGTGCCGGGCGGACTCCACCACCACGATGTCGCCGTCCACCAGCACCGCCCCGGAGGGCTCGCGCAGGTCGGTGGCCAGCGTGCTGACCTCGCCGGTGGCGGGGTCGAAGCGGCGCAGCGCGTGGTTGTAGGTGTCGGCGATCGCCACCGAGCCGTCGGGCAGCACGGTCACCCCGAGCGGGTGCTGGAGCAGCGCCTGCTCGGCGGCGCCGTCCCGGTGGCCGAAGTCGAACAGGCCGGTGCCGACCGCGGTGTGCACGGACCATGTTTCACGTGCCCCGCCTGACTTCTGGAGCCAGCGCACCGCCGAGGTCTCCGAGTCGGCCACCCAGAGCCGCTCGCCGTCCGCCGAGACCGCCAGCCCGGACGGCTGGGCGAACCACGCCTCCGCCGGCGGGCCGTCCACCAAGCCCTCGTTGGTGGTGCCGGCCGCCACCGCGACCGTCTCCGTCGCCGGGTCGTACGCCCAGAGCTGGTGCACCCCGGCCATCGCGATCCAGACCCGGCCGTCGAAGAACGCCACGTCCCACGGCGAGGAGAGGTCGACCCCGGTGGCCGGCCCCTCGGTCGGGGAGCCCTGCCACCACTGCTTGCCGGTGCCGGCCAGCGTGCTGACCGAGCCGTCCGAGAGCCGGACCGCGCGCAGCGCGTGGTTCACCGTGTCGGCCACCACCACGTCGTAACCGAGCCCCTCGGGGGCCAGCGCCAGCCCCTGCGGCTCGCTGAACCGGGGCGCCGTGCCGTCCACGAAGCCGCGCTCGCCGTCGCCGATCCGCCGCACCACCGTCTCGCCGTCCTCGGCCAGCTCGACCAGCGAGTGGTGCCCCGAGTCCGCGACCAGGTAGTGCCCGTCCGGCAGCTGGACCGCCTTGCCCGGGAACTTCAGGTCCCCCGCGACCGCCTCAGGCGCCACGTACGGGCCGTCGCCGCGGCGCAGCGTCCCCTTGGCCGCGTGCTCCGCCTCCAGCTCCTCGACCAGCTTCGCGATCGCGTGCGCGTGCCCCTCCCCGGCGTGCTGGGCGACCACGTACCCCTCCGGGTCGACCACCACCAACGTCGGCCAGGCCCGGACGGCGTACTGCTTCCAGGTCACCAGCTCCGGATCGTCCAGCACCGGGTGGTGCACCTCGTACCGGGCCACCGCGTCCACCACGGCCTGGTGGTCGGCCTCGTGCACGAACTTGGGCGAGTGCACGCCGACGATCACCACCGTGTCGCGGTGCTTCTCCTCCAGCTCCCGGAGTTCGTCCAGGACGTGGAGACAGTTGATGCAGCAGAAGGTCCAGAAGTCGAGGACCAGGATCTTGCCGCGGAAGTCAGCCAGCGACAGATCCTTGCCGCCGGTGTTCAGCCAGCCGCCCTTCCCCACCAGTTCGGGGGCGCGGACACGTGCACGAGTAGCCATGTTCCCATCCAACCGCATGACCCTCCGGCAGTATTTCTCCGCAGGGGGATCCGACACGACGTCAGGCGGTGCGGGATGAAGTACGTGGTCAGGGAGCGGCTGTTCACGGTCGGGGACGACTACTGGATCGAGGACGAGGACGGTGCCAAGGCGTTCCTGGTGGACGCCAAGGTGCTGCGGCTGCGGGACACCTTCGAGCTGAAGGACCCGCAGGGACGGCTGGTCGCGGTGATCAAGGAGAAGGCGCTGACCGTCCGGGACGCCATGAAGATCGAGAACAGTGGCGGGGACGTGATCGCCACCGTCCGGAAGAAGCTGTTCACCCCGTTCCGGGACAAGTTCCACGTGGAGCTGGCCGACGGCGGCGAGCTGGAGATCCACGGGAACCTGATCGACAAGGAGTACCGGATCGAGGCGCACGGGGACACCGTCGCCGAGATCTCCCGCAAGTGGTTCCGGTTCCGGGACACCTACGGGGTCCGGGTGGCCGACGCCGCGGACGCCGGACTGCTGCTCGCCGTCGCGGTCTGCGTCGACCACCTGGTGGAGGAGGACTGACTCACCGTCAGCGGATCAGGTGGGGCCGGAAGCGCGCGCCCTGGTGGGTGATCGGGCTGTCGGGGTGCGTGGCTCGGCGGCGCCGAGGAGGGAGTCCACGCGGAGCATCGGCGACCGACCAGAAGCCGGCGAGCCACGCACCCGGTGCCGCCCGGGCGAGCGGCCCCTACCCCCCGCCGGAGCCGGAGGAGCCGCTCGGGGAGCCGAAGCCACCGCGCTTGGTGTCGCCCTTGGCGAAGGCGCCGCCGGTGGCGATGCCGGAACCGGAGCCGCAGTGGTACCAGCGGCCGGCCGCCGCCGTGCCGTCGGAGCAGGAGTGGTTGTCCGGCACCTTGAGGCTGCCGGGGCCGACACAGCGGCGCGGGGTGCTGCCGCCGGAGGAGCGGCCGGTCAGAGCGAGCGCCAGGATGCCGACCTGCCCAGGGAGACGAAACCCGAGCGTCTGCGCCCGGGGACCGGAGTGGAGGCCATGGCCGACGGTGCTCCTGGGGAGGTCCGGAAACCGGTCCCATGGGATATCTTTTGGCCGGTCCCGGGCCGGGACACCGACTCGTTCCTCCCTGGGGGCTCACCGTGCACGACATCGTCAACGGGCTTGGCGCGGCAGCGGTTTACGGCGCGGTCGGGGTGGTCCTGCTGCTGCTCGGGGTCGGCCTGGTCGACCTGCTGACGCCCGGCAAGCTCGGCCACCAGATCTGGGTGGAGCGCAACCGCAACGCCGCCGTGGTGCTCAGCTCCGCGCTGCTCGGGATCGGCGGGATCGTCTTCACCGCGATCATGTACACCTACGACGACTTCGGGAAGGGCCTGGCCGCGACGGCCACCTTCGGCCTGCTCGGCCTGGTGCTGATGGCGGTGGCCTTCTGGCTGCTGGACGTGGTCACCCCGGGCAAGCTGGGCGCCATCCTGGTCGACCCGGAGCCGCACCCGGCGGTCTGGGTGACCGCCAGCTGCAACCTCGCGGTGGCCGCGATCATCGCCGCCTCGATCGCCTGACCGCGTCCGAGCGCGTCCGAGCGCGCGTCACGAAGGGGGCACCCACCACCCGGTGGGTGCCCCCTTCGGCGTCGGTCAGCCCTCCAGGAACGCCTTGAGCGCCGCCGCCAGCAGGTACGGGTCGTCCGCCCCGCAGAGCTCCCGGGCCGAGTGCATGGAGAGCGCCGCGATGCCGCAGTCGACGGTGGTGATGCCGAGCCGGGCCGCGGTGATCGGGCCGATGGTGGTGCCGCAGGGCATCGAGTTGTTGGAGACGAAGGTCTGCCACGGCACGCCGGCCTTCTCGCAGGCGGCGGCGAACACCGCCCGGCCGACCGCGTCGGTGGCGTAGCGGTTGTTGACGTTGACCTTGAGGATCGGCCCGCCGTTCGGCATCGGGTGGTGCCCGGGCTCGTGCCGCTCGCTGTAGTTGGGGTGCACGGCGTGCCCCATGTCGGAGGAGAGGCAGATCGTCCCGGCCAGCGCGCGGGCGCGGTCCTCCAGGGAGCCGCCCCGGGCGTGCACGCTGCGGTCCAGCACGTTGCCGAGCAGCGGGCCCTGGGCGCCGGTGTCGGACTCGCTGCCGTTCTCCTCGTGGTCGAAGGCGGCCAGCACCGGGATGTACGGCAGGTCGCCACCGGCCACGGCGGCCAGCGCGGCGGTGCCGGCGTGCACCGAGAGCAGGTTGTCCAGCCGGGGCCCGGCCAGCAGCTCGCGGTCGCGGCCCAGGTACGACGGCGGCTGCACGTCGTGCGTCATCAAGTCCCAGCCCACCACGGCGTCCGCGGCCACGCCGGCGCGCTCGGCCACGTACTCGATCAGGGAGCCCTCGTTGACCGCGCCGATCCCCCAGATCGGCGTCAGGTGACGCTGCTTGTCCAGCTTGAGGCCCTCGTTCACCTGCCGGTCCAGGTGGATCGCCAGCTGCGGCACCCGCAGCAGCGGCTCGTCGAGCTGAACCAGCGTCACGCTGCCGTCGCGCAGCGCCAGTCGGCCGGACAGGCCGAGGTCGCGGTCCAGCCAGGTGTTCAGCGGCACGCCGCCGTAGATCTCGACCGCGACCTGCCGCCAGCCGGACGTACCGGTGTCCGGCACCGGCTTGACCCGCAGGTTGGGCGAGTCGGTGTGGGTGCCGACCACCCGGAACGGTGTCTCGGGGCCCGCGCCCTCGGGGACGTACCAGGCGATCAGCGCCCCGCCACGGATGACGTACCGGCCGCCGGCGGCCGCGTCCCAGGCCTCGGTCTCGGCCACTCGACGGAAGCCGACCTTCTCCAGCCGCTCGGCCGCACTGGCCACCGCGTGGAACGGTGACGGCGAGGTGCCGAGGAAACTGATCAGGTCATCGGTGTGCGTTCGGTCGAAGGAGGCCGGGCGGGCGGCGGTCGACATGCTGCTCCTGAGTTGAGGGAGGGCGGAAGCCGGATGGGGGACCGGTCTTCGCACCCGAGCATATGCCCGTACACGGACATGACGTTGTGAACTCAACAACGGTGACACAACGGTGAAGCGCCGGTGTCAGGGGTGCGGCTGCCGGAGCCGCGGCACCGGGAACCGGTCATGCACCACGGGGCCCGGTCCTGGTGGACCGGGCCCCGTGGTGCTGAGGGTGTGTCAGGCGGTATGGGGGGCGGGCCTCAGAAGGCCTCCTCCGCGAGCTCCATGATCTCGTTGTCGACACCCTCGGCGATCAGCCGCTGCGGGGTGACGGTCGGCAGCACGTTGCGGGCGAAGAAGCGGGCCCCGGCGACCTTGCCCTGGTAGAACGCGACGTCCTTGCCGGTGGCACCCGCCTCCAGCTTGGCCAGCGCCACGGCGGCCTGGCGGAGCAGCAGCCAGCCGACCACCACGTCGCCGGAGACCATCAGCAGGCGGGTGGTGTTGAGGCCCACCTTGTACATGTTCTTGACGTCCTGCTCGACCGAGGAGAGGTCGGCCAGCAGCTTGCCGACGATCGCCTCCAGGTCACCGGCGGCCTTGCCGAGCAGTTCGCGCTCGGTGGCCAGGGCGTCGCCGCCCTCACCGGTGGCGAGGAACTTCTTGATCTGCTCGGAGACCACGGTGAGCGCCTGGCCGCCGTCCTTGACGATCTTCCGGAAGAAGAAGTCCAGGCCCTGGATCGCGGTGGTGCCCTCGTACAGGGTGTCGATCTTGGCGTCCCGGATGTACTGCTCGATCGGGTACTCCTGCAGGAAGCCCGAGCCACCGAAGGTCTGGAGCGACTGGGCCAGCTGCTCGTAGGACTTCTCCGAGCCGTAGCCCTTGACGATCGGCAGCAGCAGGTCGTTCAGGCGCTCGGCGGCGTCGTCGTGCTCGCCGCGCAGGCGGGCGGCCACCAGGTCGTCCTGGACCGAGGCGGTGTAGAGCACCAGGGCGCGCATGCCCTCGGCGTACGCCTTCTGGGTCATCAGCGAGCGGCGGACGTCCGGGTGGTGGGTGATGGTGACGCGCGGGGCGGCCTTGTCCAGGAAGTTGGAGATGTCGGCGCCCTGCACCCGCTCCTTGGCGTACTCCAGCGCGTTCAGGTAGCCGGTGGAGAGGGTGGCGATGGCCTTCGTGCCGACCATCATCCGGGCGAACTCGATGATCTTGAACATCTGGCGGATGCCGTCGACGCTCTCGCCGACCAGCCAGCCCTTGGCGGGGTGCTTGGCGCCGAAGGTCATCTCGCAGGTGTTGGACGCCTTGAGGCCCATCTTGTGCTCGACGTTGGTCGCGTAGGCACCGTTGCGCTCGCCGAGCTCGCCGGTCTCCCAGTCAAAGTCGAACTTCGGCACGATGTACAGGCCGAGGCCCTTGGTGCCCGGCTTGCCGCCCTCGGGGCGGGCCAGCACCAGGTGGATGATGTTCTCGGACATGTCGTGCTCGCCCGAGGTGATAAAGCGCTTCACACCCTCGATGTGCCAGGAGCCGTCCTCCTGCTTGATCGCCTTGGTGCGGCCGGCGCCGACGTCCGAACCGGCGTCCGGCTCGGTCAGCACCATGGTGGCGCCCCACTGGCGCTCGACCATGTGCCGGGCGACCTTCTGCTGCTCCTCGGTGCCCTCGTCGTAGACGACGCCGGCGAACGCCGGACCGGAGGAGTACATCCAGATCGCCGGGTTGGAGCCGAGGATCTGCTCCGCGTAGGCCCAGATCAGCGAGGACGGGGTGACCTGGCCGCCGATCCCCTCCGGGATGCCCAGCCGCCACCACTCGGCGTCCATGTACGCCTGGTAGCTCTTCTTGAAGGTCGCCGGGATCGGCGCCGTGTTGGTCTCCGGGTCGAAGACCGGCGGGTTGCGGTCGGCGTCGACGAACGAGGCGGCGAGGTCGTTCTCGGCGAGACGCGAGATCTCGGCGAGGATGTTCTTCGCGGTCTCGACGTCCATGTCGGCGAACGGACCGGTGCCGTACACCTGGTCACGGCCGAACACCTCGAAGAGGTTGAACTCCACGTCACGCAGGTTGGACTTGTAGTGACCCATGACCGTTTCTCCGGTTCGTCGCTTCCGGGGTCCGCCGCCTTCGAGCGCCCCACTTACCCACCAGTAGGCACCATGATGCTACCCGTAAGTAACTTGTTCAAGCCCCTCGACGTGAAAGGGCTATGAACACGGTCACGTCCCCCGATAGCCTTGCCCTTGTGTACGGCTACGAGCAGACCGGGTATCAGGGCGACCCCTACCAGCAGCAGGCGCAGCAGCAGCACGCCCAGCAGCAGGGGATGAACGGCATGCCGGGCCCCGGCCAGTACGGCGAGCAGCCACCGCAGGCCGCCCCCCAGCAGTCTCTCTACCCCGAACCCTCACCGCCATCCCTCGCGGACGCGGTCCGGGCCTTCACCACCGGGTCGATGCCGGTCGAGGACTTCCAGGCGATCTTCATCACCTCGAAGGTGCACTGCCCGCGCGGCGACCGCCCGGGCTTCCTGGCCCTGCACAACACCCCGACGCCGGTGATCCCGATGTTCAGCTCGCTCAAGGAGCTGCGCCGGTACGCGGGCAAGGACTCCAAGCACTTCAGCGTCACCGGCGCCGAGGTGCTCGACCTGCTGCCGACCGGGTACGGCTTCGCGCTGGACATGGAGGGCGAGCACCGGATGGTGTTCGACGCCAAGGCCGTGGAGCAGATGGTCGACTTCACCATGCGCCGGATGTACGGCTGAGTTCCGCCCGACTCAAGCCCGGCCGGCCCACCGTGATGTGGTTCAACTTTCAACTTGCTTCTTGTTGAGAGTTGAACTACCTTTGCGGATGTAGGCCACAGACCCCAGAAGGAGGCCGACCGACATGCCCGCCGTGACCGTCGAGAACCCGTTGACCCTTCCGCGCGTCGCCACCCCCGACCCCACGACCAACGTGTCGCGGCCGGTCCTGACGGTGGTCACCGCTCCCGAGGGCTTCGAGGGCGAGGGTTTCCCGGTCCGCCGGGCCTTCGCGAAGATCAACACCAAGTACCTCGACCCGTTCATCATGATGGACCAGATGGGCGAGGTGGACTATGCGGCTGGTGAGCCGAAGGGGACCCCTTGGCATCCGCACCGCGGCTTCGAGACGGTCACGTACATCATCGACGGCACCTTCATCCACCAGGACTCGCACGGCGGCGGCGGCGTCATCACCGACGGCGACACCCAGTGGATGACGGCCGGCTCCGGCCTGCTGCACATCGAGACCCCGCCGGAGTCGCTGGTGATGTCCGGCGGTCTCTTCCACGGGCTGCAGCTCTGGGTGAACCTGCCCGCCGCGGACAAGATGATCGCGCCGAAGTACCAGGACATCCGGGGTACGAGCGTGAAGCTGCTCGCCTCCGAGGACGGCGGCGCGCTCGTCCGGCTCATCGCCGGTGACATCGCTGGCCACAAGGGCCCCGGCGCCACCCACACGCCCATCACGATGATCCACATGTCCGTGAACCCCGGTGCCCAGGTCACGCTGCCCTGGCGGTCCGACTTCAACGCCCTGGCGTACGGCCTCGCCGGCACTGGCTCCGCAGGTGCCGAACGGCGCCCGTTCCACATGGGGCAGTCCGTCGTCTTCGGTGAAGGCGACTCCCTCACCATCAGGGCCGACGCCGCGCAGGACTCCCGAAGCGCCAACTTCGAGGTCGTCCTCCTCGGCGGTCTGCCGATCAGGGAGCCGGTCGCCCACTACGGCCCGTTCGTGATGAACAGCCACCGCGAACTCCAGCAGGCCATGGAGGACTTCCAGGCAGGCCGCCTCGGAACCATCCCCGCGGGCGCGATCTGATTGCACGACAGGTGAGCGGCGGGTCGGTGCCCGATTCCGCCGCTTCCTGATGCGGCCCGCTCCTCCGATCACCGCGAACCATAGGGAAGTGGTAGCGAGGGGCCGCTGTGACCTGGCTCAATAGCAGGATGGAGATCGGCGAGAACTGGGCCTACCGAGCCCAGCCCAAGATGCTAGGCGGCGCGGTCCGCCGAGTGGAGATCGTCCGGGTGGGCGGCCCGCGCCGTTCCACACAGGTGCACGTCCGGTTCCTCGAAGGTGAGGACGCCGGGCTGCAGGACTGGGTCGCTCCGGCATCACTGGTCGCGTTGTGGGACGACGTCGCGCTCTTCCAAGGTGACGACGCTGCTGAACTGGCGTTGACCGAAGCGTCCCGGCAAGTGCGGAAGACCGCAGAGTTCGAGACAGCCCGGATGGTTCTCGGCTTCGTCCGCCCCAAGAACCAGATTCGGCTGCGCACGACGGCGGCCGATGCCGGCGTTCTGGAGCTCACTGCTCTCGATGCCACCGCTGACCGGCTCGGGCTCGATGCTGCTGAGCTGCGTGCCGACCCGATGCTTCATGAGACCCGGAGCGGCCTGTTGCTGGCAGGCTGGCCGGTCACCGAGCGGATCGCACGGCGGGCTGCGGAGGTCCTGGCTGAGGAGATCCTCCCGGAGGTCGAGCGCCGGCAGGAGGCCCTCGACCAGGAGCGTGCGCAGCCCTCATGGCAGTCGTGGAACCGCCGGGACGACCGGAAGCTACAGGCTGAGGACGAGATGCTCCGGACGGTCCGCGAGTGGTGTGGTCAGGAGCGGGTGGAGCGGTTCGACGAGTTGCTCGCGCTGCGGGCCGAGGTCGAGCGGCTCGGCAGCATCGTCGAGCGGTCCTTGAAGGCCCTGCGCGACCGAGGGCACGGTGTCATCGCCTCCACCATTGAGCGCGACCTTGGGGTCCGTGTCTCCAGCCTTGGTCCCGAGGTGCGGCGCTGACCTCGCGCCACGGATCGGCCTGCTGCCGCGACGGGGCGGGCTCGGCGGGTGGCGCCTCTTTCTCCGGCCGGTGCGGGCTCCACCCGTTGAGAAAGGGCCGGAGCGCGTCGCCCGTGGGCTCGGTGTCGAAAACCTCGACGCCGAGCCCGATTCCGGGAGCCGTCGGGTCGATCCGATCCGCCTCCGCTCTGCCCCAGGCGGACCACTCGCGAAACCGCTGTGCCTCTGCCACATCGTCAGCTCGGCTCGCGGCTTCGTCCAGCGCCGTGCAGAACTCCCTGATCTCCCGCGCTCCCTGCCAGCGCTCCAGGGCTGAACCGAACCGTTCGAGGCGTGCGGCTTCTACGGCCTTGCTGCCGGCCGCCGCCACTGCGGCCTGCCAGTCCCGCTGCTGGCGCTCCTTCTGCTCGGTCGCCAGCCGTTGCCGCTCGGCCTCCGCCTTCTCGCGTTCTTCCCGCTGTCGGCGTTGCTCGGCTTCGCGCTCCAGCTGGAGGCGCTCCTGTTCCTCGGCGCGGGTCTTCAGCGCCCGGAAGAGCGAGCTGATCTGCTCCTCCAGCGGCCGCTTCGGAGTGTCGGCGCAGTCCTTCTTCCAGCCACCGCTGTACCCGTAGCCGTAGGGGTGCGGTTCGATCACCTGAAGGTCGAGTTCGCCGGACGGCTCGGACCGGTGGGCGGGAGTCACCCGCTGCCACTCGTACGTCTTGCGCCGGCCCTTGGCCTGCGGCACGAACTGGACCTGCTTCTGCCGCTCCTTGAAGCTCAGCTCCCACGTCCTGCCGTGGACGGAGAGCATCGGCCGCGGCTGCTTCCGCTTCTTGGTCACCGTCACGTCACCATGCCGCACCGCCGCCTCCTGAGCGATGAGCCGGACGATCGACAGCACCCGGGGCAGCACGTCCTCGGAGACCTCGAAGGCACTGTGATCGGCTTCCAGCGCCGCGATCACAGCGTCCACGTCCGTGATGACCCGGCTGCGCTGGAGGCGGATCCGGTTCCACTCGGTGTCGTCCAGCCCGTTGTCGCGAAGCAGGCCGAGGAAGAAGTCGCCCTTCTCCCGGCCGCTGTACTTCAGCTGGTATCCGTCAGGCACGCAGGTGCGAGCCGCATCGAAGGACCGGCGTAGCCTTGCCCGCTCCTCCGGCGCCGGATCAGGGATCGTCAAGAAGCGGCCCGCCTGCTGGACTTGCTCGATCAGCGCCGGTCCGCTCACGGCCCTGGATTCCTTCGGCGACTTCGGCGGCCGCCGCTCTGCAGGCGCCCGAACGGCGGCCTGCTCACGCGGCAGGACTGTCTGCTTAGGTTCGCTCTGCGATGCCGTGTCGGCGGAAGTCCGGGCCGTGCTCTTGGACTTCGGGGCAGGGCGGTCCGGATGATGCCCGTGCTCCAGGTAGAAACGGCCTACCTCGGTGATCTCCGCTCGCCACTTCACCCCCTCGGCCTTCGGCATGCTGATGAGCCTGCGCTCCTTCAAAGCACGGGCGGTAAGGGCGAGTTCGGACTCATCCGAGGTGACCGGGTTCCCACCCCCGCCGATGCGAGCCAGAAGTGAGAGCTGACGCTCATTCAGAGGTGACCAGCGATGCATGCTGCCGTCGTACCTCACCAACGCGAGCTGAGACAAGCGCGTCAGGCCAAGTCATCAACAGCACATGAGCTTGGGAATCTTTGGCCCTCCGAGCCGCAAACGGCCTCTGACCTGCGGCGCTACCGCGCCGGATGGGCCCTTTGGCCGCCCGGTCTGACCGACGATACCCTTCGCTCACCACCCTTTCTGGCACGGATCTGGCACACCGCCGACCGGTAGCGTCATGAGTCCTTCCTGGGGCCACCCGGGACTGTCAGCCGGCCAGGTGATCTTGGCTTCTCTTCAATAGCCGCTCAACCGCGCAACTGGCGAAGTTCCCTACGAGTCCCTTTGGGACCTAAGCCAAGCCTCGGCATCGGCGATGAACTCGCCCATTGCACCGAGCGATGACGGGTTCATCGTGTACTGAGCCGACAAATTGACCTCGTACAGCTTGTACGCAGGCCTCGCATCACGCGTCGCCGCAGCGACAGCTGCCAGCACGTCGATTGCATCGTCGCGAGAGTGGGCCTCGACCGACTCGATGAGAGTGGGCCAGAGGTTGTCTCCGATGTAGTCGACGAGCTCCCTCAGATGCACGCCAGCCGAGTGAGCACGGCTCCGGATAGCGTCCTGCTCGGCACTCCAGTGGTCATCGGCCCACTGGTCGTCCTGCTCGGCTGGGTCCGACCAGTCGGCCATCTCGGTCTGGAACTGCCGGTCGAGGTCCTCCTGAGTCAACCGCGGGTGCTCGAAGGCGCGCATTTCGGCCGCCTTGAACAGCTCGATCGGCACCGTGAGGTCGGGGGTAGGCGTGGCCTCCAGGAGCGCGGTCAGCAGCAACACCGCGTCGATCTTGGGAAGGATCTCTGCGATGTCCACCAGCGCCTCAAGGGCTCCGACTGCCTGTTCGACAGCCGAGTAGTCATGCTCGGCGATCTGGTTATCAAGGTCGAAATGGAGCTCGAGGATCGCGCTGCCGATGCCGCGGAGTTCGTCCAAACGTGCGTCGATCTCGGTCTCAACACGTTCGACGGTCTGTCGGAGTTCGCGAGCCTCGGCGGCCTGCTCCTCAAGCGCGGCTACTGCTTTGGCAATCTCACTCACACTGTTCCCCTGTCCCATGAGGATCCGAGCCAACTTCATAGCCTAACAACCCTATTACCAACCGCGCACCTCCCGTCCGTGTTGAGTTTCGGGTGCAGCAGTGCGTCGGCCACACAGCTGCCGGCTGCCTTGGCGCCCCGCCGACGTTCAGATCCCACAGCGTTGGTGCTCCCAGTGATGCTGTCCCAGTGCGGTCATCGTGTTCCCAGTGCGCGGAGTCCAGTAACACCGTCAGCTGGTCCTTGTCGGCCGCTGGCTCAAGAGGACTGTGCCACAAGCGGTCGATGACCCTTCTGTCGGGTGGCATCCAACTGATCACGGATCAGGATCCCGCTGACAGTGTGACTGTATGCCCCGCACGCATCGAGGGAATCACCCTCTGACAATTGGGGATAGCAACCCAAGCGGCCAGGGCCTCGGGGAAGTACCGGTCTTCCAGGACTGAGGCCAGAGGTGTTCCGGCTACGCCTTCAAGCGTGCGGAGCACATCGGGGAAACCTGACTGACGCAATCGTACGGCCGTGCGCGTAGCTGCCTCGACCTTCCCGAGCCGTACCTGGTCATGCCACCGGACGATTTCGGAGATGAATACCCCGCAGGCATCCGCTCGGCCTTGCCGCAGCATGGGGCGGTTCAGCCCGAAGACCTCGATGCTGCGCCGCCCCTTGGACGTGCGCCATTTCAGCTCCCCCGACTTCAGCAGCAACTTCAGATGGTCCGCTGGGTCGTCCACCGTCGGGTCGATGAGCAGACAGGCGCCGGTTGCGGGATCGCAGGGGAATAGGTCGCGCTTCACATTACTGTTGCAGTAAGAACAAGCGAGCACGTGGTTATCCCAGCAGAAGGTGCGTAGCGGGGTGCGAGCCTTCGGCTCGAAGTGGTCGATATCGGTGCCCTGGTTGTCCAGGCAGTACATGCAGCGGACGCGACCCGGTGCCATCTGTTCAAGCAGACCCTTGATATGAATTCGGGCAGCCTTCGCGGCCTTCCATTGTTCATGGGCGGCCTGGCTGGTGGCTCCCGCCTCCCGAATCTTCTCCGTGCGGAAGTCGCACAGTTTAGTCATCGTGTGCGTGGCAGGCAGTCGATGTACGGGGATCACTCGCCACCCGCCAGGTGCGCCGCCATCTCGTAGACCCGTGCTGTGCGGGAACTCGTCAACTCGGCCGCCAACTTCTTGTACTCCGCGACTTCGTTGTCGTCCGCCTCGCCGTCGAACACCTTCTCTTCCAGGCGTACGAGGAGCCTTCGCAGCTTGTCCGCACGCTCGGAGTACGGGGTCTCCAGGCCGAAGAGCTCGGATAGGACGGCGTCCTCACCACTGCCGTACACGATCCGCTGGTACAGATCTGGCGCGACTACCTCCGGCGCTCGCTGCTCTTCCGGCCCCGGCAACCGGATCAGCCCGCCCGGGTCCGCGGCCTGGCAGATGTACGGACTGTGGCTGGTGACGATGAACTGGATCCTCGGGAAGTGGCTCTTCAGCCAGTCACCGATACGTCGCTGCCAGGTGACGTGCAGATGCGCGTCCACCTCGTCGATGATGACCACACCCGGCATTCGTACGACTGGCCGGCCAGCGTCGTCCGTTCCAGCGTTGAGGGTTCCATACGCGGTTTGGAGTTGTCGGACCAGATCGAGGACCAACGCCACGACGGTTCGGAAGCCGTCGCTCATCTCCCGCAGCGGATAAGCACGATCCGGGGTGTCGGTCGGGGCCACCCAAAGTCCCTCAGACGAGACCCGCAGCGCCCGGTAGCCGTCGGGCAGTAGGCCGTCGGAGAGCAATTCCTTGACGAAATCCAGCAGTTCAGTGGCTTCCTCGCGGCCCTCCAAGCTGCGCAGTCGCAACTCCTTGAGCCAGCTGACGCCCTCGGCTAGCGAGGCGTCCTCGTGGAAGAGCGAGGCCATCCGCCCGGCAGGCCCCGGCGCGAGCATTAGGCGTTGGGCTTCTCCGCTGCCGCCCACGAGACGCCGGAACGGGCCGTACGCGGCGCAGAACCAGCCTTGCGGATGGTCACGCCAGGGGCCGCGGGCAGACGAAGGAGAACCGTAATTGACACCGTCATACGGGGACAGTGAAGGCTGTACGGGGTTGCCGAATGGGTTGCCGAACGTGGCGTCACCGATGTCCGGCAGCGTCCAGTCCAGGCCGAGCACCATGCGACCGTCCGGTCCTCGACCTCGGCCGGTGAGTTGGTCGACCGTGTAGTCGGGTGAGACGGTTGCCTGGCACCAGGCAGCCGTCTCACCGGTGGTGATCCAGCCGCCGAAATCCTGGCCGAGGGCGCGTGCCACCTGTGGGCCCGCGAGTGCGAGGGCCAGGGCGCGTAGGAGCGTGGACTTTCCGGAGCCGTTCCGGCCTGCGATCACAGTCCAACTGCCGCCATCCTCGGGCTGGGGCAGCACGAGCGCGTCCACCGCACGGGCCCCATGGAAGCTCCGGACGTTGGAGAGGCCGAACTCTGTGACGTACACCCCGCCCCCTGGTCGATCATCTGGTCCCCGTACGGGGATGGCGGGATCAGCCTCTCACGGGGCACCGACCATGGGGAGGGGGCGGTGGATTGACCAAGCGGGTGCCTTGGCGATGAAGACGAGCGGAGCGCGGGGTGGCCCGGCCGAGGTCGGGCAGCTCTACGTTGCTACCTCCGGGGGGGGGGGGGGGGGGGGGGGGGGGGGGGGGGGGGGGGGGGCGGGGGGGGGCCCCGCCGCGCCCCCCCCCCCCCCCCCCCCCCCCCCCCCCCCCCCCCCCCCCCCCCCCCCCGCCCCCCCCCGCCTCGCGGGCCAGCAGCGCCCCTGCCTCGTGCAGCCAGCGCGGCGCATCCTGACGCGCCGTCACGGAGCTGCCGGCGAGCCCGGTCAGCGTCACCGCCACGTCCTCGTCGGACTCCCCCGCGACGATGCGGGCACTCACCCCGGCCCGCGCCGCCCGGCCCACCACCTCGCCGACCACCTTGCCGAGCAGACTGGTGGCGTCGTACCGGCCCTCGCCGGTGATCACCAGGTCCGCGTCCGCAAGAGCCTCGTCCAGGCGGAGCAGTTCGGCGACCGCTGCCGCCCCCGGCGTGACGACGGCACCCCAGGCGGCCGTCAACCCGTACGCGGTGCCCCCGGCGGCGCCGGCGCCCGGCTGGTCCGGGTCACCCCCGAGCAGTTCGACCAGGCGGGTGAGCCCCCGCTCGAGCTGCTCGACGTCGGCCGGGCCGGCGCCCTTCTGCGGTCCGTACACGGCGGCGGCACCGTCGGGGCCGAGCAGCGGATTGCCGACGTCGGTGAGCAGGTCGACGCCGTCGCGGGGGGCGGCCCGGAACCGGCCCCGGTCGATCCGGTGGGCCCGGGAGAGTGCGCCGCCGCCGTCCGGGAGCGGTGCACCGTCGGCGTCGAGCACCGACAGGCCCAGGCCGGCCAGCAGGCCGGTTCCGCCGTCGGTGGAGGCCGAGCCGCCGAGGGCGACCACCAGGCGCCGGGCACCCTGGTCGAGTGCGGCGGCGACCAGCTCACCGGTGCCCCGGGTGGTGGCGGTGAGCGGGGCGGGATCCGCCGCCAGCGGCAGGCCGCTGACGGTGGCGAGCTCGACCACGGCGGTGCCGTCCGGGAGGAGCGCGTACGCGCCGTCGACGGGCCGGCCGTCGGGGCCGGTGCAGCCCTCCACCCGGATCAGGACGGTTCCCGGGTGGGCGGCCGCGACGGCGGCGAGGGTGCCCTCGCCGCCGTCGGCCATCGGACGGAGCACCAGCCGGTCGTCCGGTCTGACGGAGCGCCAGCCGTCGGCCAGCGCCCGGGCAGCGTCCCCGGCCGTGACGGTGCCCTTGAAGGAGTCGGGGGCGATGACCACCCTCACGGGGCGATCACATGGGCGAGATGACGCTCGATCACGGTCCTCAGGGTCTGCTCGCCGGGCGTCCGCCAGACGTCCTCGTTGAAGATCTCGACCTCGACCCAGCCGGTGTAGCCGGCGGCGGTGACCTGGTCGGTCATGGCGCGGAAGTCGATGTGGCCGTCGCCGACGTGGCCCCGCCCGAGCAGGGCGTCGGCGGGCAGCGGCAGCATCCAGTCGCAGACCTGGTACGAGGCGATCCGGCCGCCCGCGCCGGCCCGGGCGATCTGCGCGGCCAACTGCGGGTCCCACCAGACGTGGTAGCTGTCGACCACCACGCCGACCTGGTCGGCGGGGAACTGCTCGGCGAGGTCGAGGGCCTGGCCCAGCGTGGACACCACGGCCCGGTCGGCGCAGAACATCGGGTGCAGCGGCTCGATGGCCATCCGGACACCGAAGTCACCCGCGTGCGAGGCGAGTTCGGCCACCAGGTCGGCCACCCGGGACCGCGCCCCCGCCAGGTCGCGATCACCGTCGGGCAGACCGCCGACCACCATCACCAGCGTGTCGGTGCCGAGTTCGGCGGCCTCCTCCAGGGCGCGGAGGTTCTCGGCCAGCGCGGCCCGGCGGCCCGCCGGGTCGGTAGGGGTGAGGAACCCGCCCCGGCACAGGCTGCTCACCGCTAGCCCCGCGTCGCGCACCAGTGTCGCGGCCGTGGCGACCCCGACCTCGGCGACCTTGTCGCGCCACAGCCCGATCGCCGGGATCCCCGCTTCCGCGCAGCCCCGGACGGCCTCCGGCAGGCTCCAGCCCTTGGTGGTGATCTGGTTCAGCGACAGGCCCTTCACGACTCCACCCCCGCGACGGCGCGGAAGCGGCCCATCCGCTGGGCGGCGAGAACCGGGTCCGGCAGGATGCCGGCCGCCTCCGCCAGGCGGGACAGCTCGATCAGGTGCGGGACGGAGCGGCCGCTCTGGGCGCCGGCCACCATCGTGAAGTGCCCCTGGTGCCCGGCGAGCCAGGCCAGGAAGACAATGCCCGTCTTGTAGTGGTACGTCGGTGCGGCGAACAGGTGCCGGGCCAGCGGCAGCGTCGGTGCCAGCAACCTGTCGTAGCCGTCGAGGTCCCCGGCGTCGAGGGCGCGCAGGGCGGCGGCCGCGACCGGGGCGATCGGGTCGAAGATCCCCAACAGGGCGTGACTGTGACCGAGTTCGTCACCGCGGATCAGCTGCGGATAGTTGAAGTCGTCACCGGTGTAGAGGCGGACGCCCTCGGGCAGGGCCCGGCGCAGGGCGATCTCGTGGTCGGCGGCCAGCAGGGAGACCTTGATGCCGTCGATCCGGTCGGCGTGCTCGCGGATCAGGTCCAGCACGGTGCCGGTGGCCCGGTCGAGGTCGGCCGAGCCCCAGTACCCCGCCAGTGCCGGGTCGAACATCTCGCCGAGCCAGTGCAGGATGACGGGCTCGCGCGACTGGGAGAGCAGCCGGCCGTAGACGTGCAGGTAGTCCTCGGGCCCGTCGGCGGCGGCGGCGAGCGCACGGCTGGCCATCAGGATCGGCTGGGCGCCGGCTTCCTCCACGACGGCGAGCTGCTCCTCGTACGCGGCCAGGATCTGCGCCAACGACGCGTCGGGCGAAGTCAGTTGGTCGGTGCCGACGCCACAGGCCAGCCGGCCGCCCACCGTGCGCGCCTCGGCCCCGGAGCGGGTGATCAGCTCCTTGGTGGCGGCCCAGTCCAGGCCCATGCCGCGCTGCGCGGTGTCCATCGCGTCGGCCACGCCGAGGCCGAGCGACCACAGGTGGTGGCGGAAGGCGAGCGTGGCGTCCCAGTCGACGGCCGCGGGTGCTCCCGGGGCGTTCTCACCCCGGGGGTCGGCCACCACGTGGGCGGCGGCGAAGGCGATCCGGCTCAGCGGGGCCCCGCCGGGCTGCGGCGGCAGGCCGTCGTCGGCCGTGAGGATGCTGGTGACCATGGGTCAGATCTCCAGCTCGGGCACGTCGAGGCGGCGGCCCTCGCGGGCGGAGCGCAGCCCCAGTTCGGCGAGCTGGACGCCCTTGGCGCCCTCCAGCAGGTCCCAGCGGTACTCCGACCCGGTCGCCACGTGCCGCAGGAACAGCTCCCACTGGATCTTGAAGCCGTTGTCGAACTCGGCGTTGTCGGGCACCTGCTGCCACTGGTCGCGGAACGACTCGGTGACCGGCAGGTCCGGGTTCCAGACCGGCTTGGGGGTCGAAGCCCGGTGCTGGAAACGGCAATTGCGCAGGCCCGCCACCGCGCTGCCCTCGGTGCCGTCGACCTGGAACTCGACCAGCTCGTCCCGGTCCACGCGCACCGCCCAGGAGGAGTTGATCTGCGCGGTGATGCCGCCGTCGAGCTCGAAGATGCCGTACGCGGCGTCGTCGGCGGTGGCGGCGTAGGGCCGGCCCTGCTCGTCGACCCGCTGCGGGATGTGGGTGGCCGTGTGGGCGTAGACCGAGCGGATCGGGGCGACGATGCCCTCCAGCACGTACTGCCAGTGCGGGAACATGTCCAGGATCATCCCGCCGCCGTCCTCGGCGCGGTAGTTCCAGGACGGGCGCTGGGCGCTCTGCCAGTCGCCCTCGAACACCCAGTAGCCGAACTCGCCGCGCACCGACAGGATCCGGCCGAAGAAGCCGCCGTCCACCAGTCGCTTGAGCTTGAGCAGCCCGGGCAGGAACAGCTTGTCCTGCACCGCGCCGTTGCACACCCCGGCCGCCCGCGCCAGCCGCGCCAGCTCCAGTGCCGCAGCCAGCGATTCGGCGGTCGGCTTCTCGGTGTAGATGTGCTTGCCGGCCGCGATGGCCCGACGGATCGCCGGCTCGCGGGCCGGGGTCACCTGGGCGTCGAAGTAGACCTCGGCGAGCGGGTGGGCGAGCGCCTCGTCGAGGGAGGTGGTCCAGTGCGCCAGCCCGTGCCGGTCGGCGAGCTCCTTGAGCTTGGACTCGCTGCGGCCGACCAGGATCGGCTCGGGCCACAGAACCTCGCCGTTCGCCAGGGCGAGGCCGCCCTGTTCGCGGATGGCGAGGATCGAACGGACCAGGTGCTGGCGGTAGCCCATCCGGCCGGTGACACCGTTCATGACGATGCCGATCACTGTGCGGGGCATGGGACTGGTACTCCTCTTGTCGTGGTGGGTGGGCACCTGCCCGGGCGGCGGGCGTCCCGTCCGGGCTGTCACCAGGGGTGACAGCCCGTCAGGCGCTGCGGTGGATGTCCTGCGGCAGGACCGGGTGGGCGAAGGGCAGCCCGGCGGCGTAGCGGGCGAGTTCGTCCGCGGCGGCGCCCGCCATCCGGTGCAGTTCGCTGCCCAGGGAGCCGGCCGCGTGCGGGGTGAGCAGCACGTTGGGCAGGTCGTAGAGCGGGGAGTCGGCCGGCAGCACGTCGGGGGTGGTGACGTCGAGCACGGCGTTGAGGCGGTCGGCCGCCAGCTCCTCGATCAGGGCGTCCTGGTCGATCAGGGAGCCCCGCGAGGTGTTGATCAGGGTGGCGCCGTCCTTCATCAGGGCGAGCCGACGACGGTCGATCAGGTGCCGGGTGGCGGGGAGTTCGGGTGCGTGGACGCTGACCACGTCGCTCTGCTCGCAGAGTTCGTCGAGGCCGACGGGCCGGGTGCCGAGGACGGCTGCCTGGCCGGCGTCCAGGTAGGGGTCGTGCAGCAGCAGGTCCAGGTCGTACGGCCGCAGCAGTTCGATGACGCGGCGGCCGATCCGGGAGGCGCCCACGATGCCGACGGTGCGGCGGTAGTTGCCGATGGTGGGGTGGCTGTGGATCCAGTCGCCGGGGGCGCGGTGCTGGCGGTACTCGGCGGCCAGCCGGAGGATCTGCTTGTTGGCGAACAGGACGGCCGCGACGGTGTACTCGGCGACCGGGAGGGCGTTGGCCCAGGCGGCCGAGGTGACCTGGAGGCCACGCTCCCAGCAGGCGTCGGTGACGTGGTGCTTGACCGAGCCCGCGGCGTGGATGACGGCCCGCAGCTGCGGAGCTGCGGCGAGGACTCCTTCGTCGATCGGCGGGCAGCCCCAGCTCGACAGGATCACCTCGGTGTCGGCGAGCGCGGCGACGGCCTCGGGGGTGCTGAAGTCGTCGACGACCACGGCCGGATCGAAGCTGGCCAGGCCGGTGAGCCGGCCCAGGGTGAGGGGGTCGAGGAGTTGGGGGGCGAGCGTCGGGTGCATGGCGAGCAGGGCCCGGGGCCGCCGGCCGACCGCTTGCTCCGGGCTGGCGGAGCCGGTGGACACGGTCTGCTGGTGGGGCACTCGGGTCTCCAGTCGTGCTTCGGGATGGGCCGGTGGCGTGGTCATTTGACGCTGCCGGCGGTCAGTCCGGCCTTCCAGTGCCGTTGCAAGGCGACGAAGGCGACGACCAGCGGGAGGACGGCGAGCAGCGAGCCGGTGACGACCAGCGGGTAGTACTCGGGGAAGGCGTGCGTCTCGGTGTTCCACGTGTAGAGGCCGAGGCTGACCGGGAAGAGGTCGTTGTCGGAGAGCATCACCAACGGCAGGAAGAAGTTGTTCCAGATCGCGGTGAACTGGAACAGGAACACCGTCACGAAGCCGGGCATCACCATCTTCAGACCGATCGACCAGAAGATGCGCAGCTCGCCGGCCCCGTCCATCCGGGCGGCCTCCAGCACCTCGCCCGGGATGTAGCCGCCGCAGAAGACGCGGGAGAGGTACACGCCGAAGGGGAAGACCAGGGAGGGCAGGAAGACCGCCCAGAAGGTGTTCACGATGCCGATCTTGGAGGCGATCAGGTACATCGGCAGGGCGGTGGCGGTGGTGGGGACGAGGACGCCCACCAGCACCAGGCCGAAGAGCTTCTCCTTGCCGCGGAAGGCGTAGACCTCGAAGGCGTAGCCGGCGCAGACGCAGACGAACGCGCAGAGCAGGGCCCCGAGTCCGGCGTACAGCAGGGAGTTGAGGTACCAGCGGAAGTAGATGCCGTCGTCGGCGCTGACCAGGTGCTGGAGGTTCTCGCCGAGGTGCCAGCGGGCGGGGGTGAGGGTGTTGCCGACCAGCAGGTCGCCGGTGTTCTTGGCGGCGGCGGTGAGCAGCCAGGCCAGCGGCAGCAGGGTGTAGAGGGTGGCCAGGAGCAGGGCGCCGTTGACCACGGTCTTGGAGAGGGTCCACGGGCGGCGGCCGGCCGGGCGCTGCGGCCCGGGCCGGGCGGGTCGGGAGCGGGAGATCATCGGGTGGCCTCCGTACGTCGGTCGGACCGGCTGCGGCTGATCCGGGTGACGATGAGGGAGAGGGCCGCGGCGGCGACGGCGAGCAGGACGGAGGACGCGGCGGCCAGTCCGTAGTCGCCGCGCTCGAAGGCGGCGGTGTAGGCGTACATGTTGGGGGTCCAGGCGCTGGTCACGCCCGGGGAGGTGCCGTGCAGGATCATCGGTTCGGTGAAGAGCTGGAGCGAGCCGATCACGGTGAAGAGTCCGACCATCGTGAGCGAGGCGCGGATCAGCGGGATCTTGACGCTGAACGCGGTGCGCAGCGGCCCCGCGCCGTCCACCACGGCGGCCTCCAGCACCTCGCGCGGGATGGCCTGCAGCGCGGCGTAGAAGATCACCATGTTGTAGCCGGTCCACTCCCAGGCCGCGATGTTGACCACGGCGGCGAGCGGGTGGCCGAGGATGTCGCCCTCGGCGCCCGCGGCGTTCAGCGCGTCGATCACCGGGCTGATGCCGGGGGTGTAGAGGTACATCCAGATCAGCGCGGCGATGATGCCGGGCACCGCGTGCGGCATGAACAGCGCCAGTTGGAAGAACCGGCGGGCCCGGGCCAGCGTGGAGTCGAGCAGCAGGGCGAGCAGCAGCGAGAAGCCGACCATCACCGGGATGTAGACCAGGCAGTACTGGGCGATGTTCGCGAAGCCGTCCAGGAAGGCGTGGTCGGTGAGCGCCCGGGTGTAGTTGCCGATCCCGGTGAAGACGTTCTCGCTCCCGCCGAACCCCAGGCCGGAACGGCGTTCGCTGAACAGGCTCAGGTAGATCGCGTAGCCGATCGGGATCAGCGTGCACCCGGTGAACAGCACGAAGAACGGCGCCAGCAGGAGCGCGGGGGCCCCGCTCCTCCCGCGCCGCCGCTCGGTGGCGGCGCGGGAGGGCGTGGTGGTGTGGCTGGTCACTGGGCGACCTTGAGTCCGCGGTTCTTCATCTCGGCGACGGTGGCCTGCTGGCCGGCGTCGACGCCGGCCTGGACGGTGCCGCCCTGGGTCAGCTTGCCGAACGCGTCCTTGATCGAGCCGTTGGTGGCGGCCATGGCGGGGCCCCACTGCCAGTTCGGCTTGATCGACTCGGCCGCGGCGCTGAAGACGGAGTAGATGTCCTGGCCGCCGTAGAAGTCGGTGCTGAAGGCGGCCTTGGCCACCGGCACCAGCGCGGGTGCGGCGGGGAACATCGAGGAGGTGCCGGAGGCGATCCGGGCCTGGATGCCCTCGGGCGTGGTGGTGGCCCAGGTGGCGAACTCGAGGGCGGCCTTGGCCTTCTTGCTCTCCTTGGAGACCGCGAAGGTGGTGCCGCCGAGCATGCCGCTGGCGGGCTTGCCGTCCCAGCTCGGGACCGGGGCGACCGCCCACTTGCCGGCGGCGTCGGGCACGGTGCCCTTGAGGACGCCGCCGCCCCAGGCCGCGCCGACGTAGGCGGCGGTCTCGCCCTTCTGCAGCGAGGCGGTCCACTGCTGGCTGAAGGACGGCTGGACGCGGACCAGGTCGTCCGAGATCAGCTTCTGCCAGTAGTCGGTGACGCGGTTGGTCTCGCCCCCGTTGAGCTCCACCCGCCAGGCGTCGCTGACACCGGTGAACCAGTGCGCCCCGTTCTGCCAGGCCAGTGCCTCGAGGGTGCTCGGGTCGTCGGGGAAGAAGGTGCCGATCCGGCTGTCGGGGACGGCCTTCTTCAGCTTCTCCGCGTCGGCGCGGTACTCGTCCCAGGTCTTCGGCGGGGCGGTGATGCCGGCCTTCTCGAACAGGTCCTTGCGGTAGAAGAAGGCCTGCGGGGCCGCGTCCAGCGGCAGCGCCCAGTTCTTGCCGCCGAGCGTGGTGAGCTCCACCGACTGCGGCAGGTACTTGCCCTTGAGGTCGCTGGACACCAGCTTGGAGATGTCCTGCACCGCGCCCTGGCTGACGAAGTCCGGCAACTGCCCGTACTCGGTGTTGAACAGGTCAGGGGCGTTGCCCGCCTTGACCGCGTTGGCGATCTTCGCGTAGCCGCCCGCGGCGCCGGAGGGGATCGCCTCGAAGGCGACCTGGACGTCCTTGTGCGAGGCGTTGAACGCGTTCACGACCTCCTGGGTCCCCTTGGCCCAACCCCAGAAGGTGATGGTCACAGGCTGCCCGTCACCGGCGGGGGCGGCACTGTCACCGCTGCTGCCGCAGCCCGCGACGAGCGCGACGGAGACGGCGGAGGCGGCGAGGGCGATGGCGGTGCGGCGGGTTCTGCGGCTGCGGGCGGGGGAAGGGCTGCTGGTCATGGCGCGGCTCCTGGGGAGGGGGCGGGGTGCCGGATCTGCCGGTCCTCGAATGACTGGCCGGCGAGTGGGATCATCCTGCGACCGATCTCCGATCGGAGTCAAGAGCACTGGATCACTTGATCCGAAGTGATCGGATCGAGACCGACGGAAAATGCTCCCCCTATCCCTGAACTGCGGCCAGGTCACAGAGCGATTTAGAGCAACGATCATTTGGTCAATATGACTTGACGGTTGATCCGACTCTTCCTAGATTCGATCGACAGCCCCGACCTAGGAGCCGGCCATGCCCTCGATCGAGCTTCCCCCCGAGGACCGAACGCTCAGCCCGTACACCGGATGGACCAGGGCGCACTGGGAGGCGGTCGCGGACGCCCTGCTGGCCGCGGTCCGGCCGCACGCCGGCCCCGACCACGCCCTCCTCGACCTTCCCGGCGGTCGCCCGAGCCGGTCCGGACGGCGCTCCGACGCCCTGGAGGGTTACGCCAGGACGTTCCTGCTCGCGGCCTTCCGGGTGGCCGGAGCCGGCGGCGAGGACCCCGCCGGCCTGCTCCGCGACTACGCCCGGGGGCTGGCCGCCGGCACCCGGGCCCCGACCGCCGAGCGCGATCTCGCCGACGGCGACCAGGTCTCCTGGCCGGACATCGCCACCTGCCCCCAGGCCCTGGTGGAGGCCGCCTCGATCGCCGTCGCGCTGCGCCTCACCCGGCCGTGGCTCTGGGACACCCTGGACGAGCCGACCCGCGAACAGGTCCGCGCCTGGCTGGCCCCGGGCCTGCGGCCCTCACCGGTGGACAACAACTGGTGGCTCTTCCCCGCCATGGTGGGCGCCTTCCTGGCCGAGGTCGGACTCGACCACGACGGCAGCGCACAGCGTGCGGCCGACCGAGGACTCGAGCGGATCGAGCAGTGGTACCTCGGCGACGGCTGGTACACCGACGGACGCCCGCGCGCCTTCGACCACTACAACGGCTGGGCCCTCCACCTCTACCCCCTCCTGCACGCCCACCTGAGCGGCGACCAGCACCTGCTCGACACCTACGGCCCCCGCCTCGCCGCACACCTGGAGGGCCACGCCCGCACCTTCGGCGCCGACGGGGCACCGATGCACCAGGGCCGCTCCCTCATCTACCGCTTCGCCGCCGCGGCGCCGCTGTGGGCCGGAGCCCTCACCGGACACACCCCGCTCACCCCCGGCGCCACCCGCCGGATCGCCTCCGGCGCACTGCGGTACTTCCTCGACGGCGGCGCCGTGGACGCGGACGGACTGCTCGCGCTCGGCTGGTTCGGCCCCTTCGACCCCATGGTCCAGACGTACTCCGGGCCCGCCTCCCCCTACTGGGCGAACAAGGGCTTCCTCGGTCTGCTCCTGCCCGACCGCCACCCCGTCTGGACGGCCACCGAGGAACCGGGACCGACCGAGGCGGCCGACGCCGTCCTCGCACTGCCGCAGCCCGGCTGGCTGGTCCACTCCACCGCCGACGGCCTGGTCCGCCTGCACAACCACGGCAGCGACGACCAACCCGCCGACCAGGTCCTGCCCGACAACCCGCTCTACGCCCGGCTCGCCCACTCCACCGCCACCGGCCCGGTCTTCGAGGGCCCTCCCGACAACCACTTCGGCCTGGTGATCGGCGGGCGGACCAGCGAACGCGGCCGGATCCACCCGCTCGGCACCGGCGACGGCTGGGCCGCCTCCCTGCACCATCCCCGCATCGAGGGCCGTGAACTGCCCGGTGTCACCGTCACCTCGGTGGTCCTCGTCTCGGGGTCCGACGAGATCCATGCCCACCTGGTCACCGGTGCCGAACCCGGCACCGAGGTGCGGCACAGCGGCTGGGCCGTCGCGGGAGCCGGAGCCGAGACCCGGACGGCCGGACCGCTCGCCCACTGCTGCGCCACCGACCGGCGGGGAGGACACCTGACCTCCACCCTGCGGAACGTCGACGGCTTCACCGCCGTCGCCCCGCACCGGCTGCCGACCGGCACCGCCCTCGGCCCGGTCGGCGCGGTACCGGTCCTGACCGGCAGCACGGGCCGCGCGGCCTCACTGTTCGTCAGCGTCTCCAGACTCGACCGGACCGCACCCCGGAGCTTCCCCGGCCTCGACGTGCACACCGACGGGCCCCGGCTGCGCGTGCGCCGGACCGACGGCAGCCGGTACGAGGCCGTGCTCACCCCGGGCCAGGTCACCGTCACCGTCCACCCAGGGGCGTGAGCACCGTGCCACTCGCCTTCTCCACCCTGGGCCTGCCCGGCCGCCCGCTCACCGACCACCTCCGGGCGGCCGACGCCCACGGCTACACCGGTTTGGAACTGCGCTGCTCCCCCGGCGAGCCCGTCCGCCCCGGGATGTCCGCCGGCCAGCGGGCGGCCACCCGGTCGGCGCTCACCGCCGCGGGCGTCACCGCGCTGAGCGTCGCCGGCTACCTGGGCATCGCGGCCCCCGGCGACGACGCCCGTCTGATCGACGACCTGCTCGGCCAGCTCCGCCTCGCGGCCGGCCTCGGCGCCCGTCACCTCCGGGTCTTCCCGCGCGGCGGCGACGGCCCCGCAGCCGAGGCCGACGCCCGGGCGGCCCGCCGGCTGACGGCCGTGGCCGACGCCGCCGGGGACCTGGGTGTCCGGATCCTGGTGGAGACGCACGACTCGCACCGCGGCGGGCGGGACGTGGCCAGGATGCTCGAAGGGGTGGACCACCCCTTCGTCGGCGCACTCTGGGACCTGATGCACACCCACCTCGCGGGCGAGTCACCCGCCGAGTCGTACGCCGCTCTCGCCCCCCGCCTCGGCTACGTCCAGGTCAAGGACATCGCCGGAGCGCACGACCTCACCCCGCTGCCGCTCGGTGCCGGCGTGCTGCCCGTCGCCGGGTGCCTCGCCCTGCTCCCCCGCGACTGCTGGGTCTCCTGGGAGTACGAGGCCCCCTGGTTCCCCGCCGCCGCCCCGCTGGACCAACTGCTGGGCCCCGGCGCGCACTTCCTGCGCCGACTGACCGCCTGACCGGCCGGCCCGCTGCGCCGACCGCTCAGCGGGCCCCGCCCTCCGGCACGCCGCCGCACGACGTACGGACCTTCAACTCCGGCAGCAGCCGGACGTGGTGGACCGGCAGCTCGGCCCCGCCGTCGATCCGCCGCAGCATCAGTTCGACCGCCTCGGCGCCCACCGCCCGCTTGGGCGGGGCGACGGCGGTCAGCGCCGGCGCCGCCAACGCGGCGAACACGTCGTCGTACGAGATCAGCGCCAGGTCGTCGGGGGCCCGCAGCCCCCGGGCCCGCAGCAGCGGCGCCAACTGGATCGCCTCCTGGTCGTTGTGGACCAGCACGGCCCGCACACCCTTGCCGACCGCCTCGGCGACCCGCCCGGCGATGACCTCCGAGTCGAGCCCGGGACGGTGGATGTCGATCACCGGCTGCGGCGCGAGCCCGAGCAGCCGCACCCCCTCCTGGTAACCCGCCCGCACCTGGTACGCGGTCCAGGTGTCCTCCCGCGCGGCGAGCAGCACCGACCCGTGCCCCAGCCGCTGCAGGTGCCGCAGGGCCAGCAGGACGCCGTGCTGGTGGTCCGACCCGACCGCGTCCAACTCGGCCGCGACGCTGTCCGGCGGGGCGAGCCGCTCGACCAGGACGGCCGGGACCGGCAGGTCCCGGACCCACGCCGTGTCACCGGCACCGGTACCCGGGCGCCAGTTCGGCGTCAGCAGCAGCCCGTCCAGCCCCGAGTCCAGCAACTGGTCCACCTGGGCCCGGTCGTCCGTGGACTCGTACGAGGCGATGCCGAGCAGCAGCCGGGCCCCCGCCGCGGCGGCCGCCGCGCGCGCTCCGTCGATCACCTCGTCGAAATAGGAACCCACGCTCGGCACCAGCATCCCGATCACCCGCTCACGGCCCTCCGCACCCGGCGCGAGCGCCTCACGGGGAAGCGAGACGGCACCGTGCGAACGGCGCAGCAGACCGCTCTCGGCGAGAGCCGCCACATCCCGCCGTACGGTGACCGGCGCGGTACCGATCCGGGCCGCCAGATCCATCACCCGGACCGAACCCAGTTCACGGACGACCTCGAGAATGCGCGCCCTGCGCTCCTCGGCAGTGTTGGTCATGGCAACCCTTCTCCCCGCCCGGAGCACCACGGCAGACTGCGCGCTCCCCGGCCAATTAGTATCACTCGCTCATGTCCTGATCGAGCGAACGCGGCCCGGCCGGGACAGGGTCGCGCTCGCCAGAATCGGTACCCGCAGAACCGACGCCGGCTCCGAAGGACGACCGCTCACCGCGCCAAGGAGAGGACCAGCCGATGACCAGCACCGCTGCCAGGCCCGCCGGGCCCGAGGACGCCGACGAGTTGCTGCGCCTGCGCGTGGCCGTCCTCGACGGCGGCCCGCTCACCGACGAGTGGCGCACCACCTTCCGCGACGACATGCGGGACCGCCTGGGCACCGACCCGAACCTGCTCGCCTACGTCGTCCCCACCGCCGACGGCGGCCTCGCCGCGTGCGCCATCGGCATCGTCTACCGCGGGTACCTCGGCCCCGCCTTCCCCACCGGCCGGTGGGGCCGCATCCACACCGTCGCCACCGACCCCGCCCACCGACGGCTCGGCCACGGCCGCGCCGTCACCACCGCACTCGTCGAGGCGCTCAAGGACCGCGGCTGCGGGTCCGTCGAACTGCGCGCCACCGCCGCCGGCGCGAGCCTGTACCGCACCCTCGGCTTCGAGCCCCTGGACGGCTTCATGGCACTCCGCCCCGGCCCCGGCGGCTGGATCCGGTGACCAGCCGCCCCGTAGCGAAGGCCCCTGGGAGCTGACCCGACGTCAGAGCGCAGCTCAGGCCGCCGGAGTCCGGAGCGCGTTTGACTCCGGCGCCGGGCGCTGGGCATGATGCTGATCATCCAGGTTAGCCGTGGTCGAGAGCTCCCTCACTCCAGACGCACGTTGCAGGAATTCCGCAACTGACGCCAAGGATTGGGGGGGCATGGTGTGGAACATCCACCCGGCTCCGAAGGAGCCGGACGCCCGTCGGCACCGGCCGGCATTCACGAACCGCGCACCGTGGCACCGGTCATGACCGGGCCCCGGATGAACGTCTGCCTGATCGGCGCGGGCCCCCGAGGGCTCTCGGTGCTGGAACGGCTCTGTGCCAACGAGCGGGCCGACCCCTTCCCCCGCCCCCTGACCGTGCACCTGATCGACCCCAGCCCGCCCGGTGCGGGCGGGGTCTGGCGCACCGACCAGTCGCGGCACCTGCTGATGAACACCGTGGCCTCCCAGGTCACCGTGTTCACCGACGACAGCGTGCGGATCGACGGCCCGGTCGAGCCCGGGCCGAGCCTGTACGAGTGGGCCCGCTCGCCCTCCGGGGCCGCGGCGGATGTGCTCGCCGAGGCAGCGGAGTTGGGCCCGGACTCCTACCCCACCCGGGCGTTCTACGGCGCCTACCTGCGGGCCATGTTCGAGCGCCTGGTCGAGCGCGCGCCGGGTCACCTCACGGTCCGGGTGCACCGCTCCCGGGCGGTCGCCCTCACCGGGGAGCGGTCACAGCAGGTCCGGCTCGCGGACGGCAGCACGATCGGCGAGCTGGACGCCGTGGTGCTGGCCCAGGGTCACGTACCGGCCGTACTCGGCCCGGAGGAGCGGCAACTGGCCGACACCGCCGCGAGACTGGGGCTCGGATACCTGCCACCGGGCAACCCGGCCGACGCCGAACTGAGCGCCATCCGACCGGGGGAACACGTCCTGGTGCGCGGCCTCGGGCTGAACTTCTTCGACCAGCTGGCGCTGCTCACCGAGGGCCGCGGCGGCACGTTCACCCGCGAGGACGGCCGACTGGTCTACCACGCCTCCGGCAAGGAGCCCGTGCTCCACGCGAGTTCACGGCGCGGTGTGCCCTACCAGGCACGCGGCGAGAACCAGAAGGGTGCCTACGGGCGGTACTTCCCCAAGCTGCTCTCGGCCGAACTCGTCACCAGGCTGCGGCAGCGGGACACCCGGCTCGACTTCCGCCGCGACCTCTGGCCGCTGATCGCCCGCGAGGTGGAGAGCGTGTACTACGGCGCGCTGCTGGACGCCCGCGACCGCCCGGCCGACCGGGAGCCGTTCACCGAGCTCTACCTGACGGCCGAGCGGGCCGAGCAGCGGGCCGAACTGCTGCACGCGTACGGCATCGACCGGGCGGACCACTGGGACTGGGACCGCCTCACCCGGCCGTGTGCGGACCGGGAGTTCGGCGACCGGACGGAGTTCCGGAGCTGGCTGCTCGGGTACCTGGCCCAGGACGTCCGGGAGGCGCGGGCCGGCAATCTCCGGGGCCCGCTGAAGGCGGCGCTGGACGTGCTGCGCGACCTGCGCAACGAGATCCGGCTCGCGGTGGACCACGGCGGCCTGACCGGCGGCTCGCACCGCGAGGACCTGGAGCGCTGGTACACCCCGCTCAACGCGTTCCTGTCGATCGGCCCGCCGGCCGCCCGGATCGAGCAGATGATCGCGCTGATCGAGGCGGGCATACTCGAACTCACCGGCCCCGGAACCACGGTGAGCGTCGACACCGACCGCCGGGCCTTCGTCGCCCGGTCCGGCCGGGTGCCGGGGCCGCCGGTCCTGGCCACCGTGCTGATCGAGGCCCGGCTGCCCGAGCCCGACCTGCGCCGGACCGCCGACCCGCTGCTGCGACAGCTGCTGGACGCCGGCCAGATCACCCCCTACCGGACGCCGGGCACCGACGGCCACGAGACCGGCGGGCTGCACGTGACCGGCCGTCCGTACCGGGTGGTCGACGCCGCGGGACGGGCGCACCCGCGCCGGTTCGCCTACGGGGTCCCCACCGAGGGCGTGCACTGGGTCACGGCGGCCGGTATCCGCCCCGGGGTGGACTCCGTGACCCTGGGCGACTCGGACGCGATCGCTCGCGTCATACTTTCGCTCCGGCCCGTGGAGCACCAGGAAGCCGACAGGATAGGAGCCAGCGCGTGATTCCCGAGACCCTGCCAACCGAGGCGGAGGCGGACACCGGTCTGCTCTCGCCGGTCCGGGCCGGCACCCCGATCGAATCGGCGGTCGGCGACCGGGCCTGGCTCCAGGCCATGCTGGACGCCGAAGCGGCGCTGGCCAGGACCCAGGCGGGGCTGGGGGTGCTGCCGAAACCCGCGGCCGAGACCGTCACGGCCCTCGCCCGGGTCGAGAACTTCGACGTAAGGGCACTCGCACTCGCCTCCCGGGAGACCGCCAATCCGGTGGTCGGCCTGGTCCGGACCCTGACCGAGCTGGTGGCCACCGAGCACCCCGAGGCCGCCGAGTACGTCCACTCGGGATCGACCAGCCAGGACATCCTGGACACCGGGGCGATGCTGGTCGCGGCCCGCGCCCTGCGGATCATCCGGGCGGACCTGGACCGGGTGGCCGAGGCGCTCGCCGGGCTGGCCGCCGCCCACCGGTCCACCCCCATGGCGGGACGCACCCTCGCCCTCCAGGCCGTGCCGACCACCTTCGGCCTGAAGGCGGCCGGCTGGCGGCAGTTGGTGCTGGACGCGAACCGCCGGCTGGCGCTGGTCGAGCAGGGCGGGCTGCCGGTCTCCCTGGGCGGCGCGGCCGGCACGCTGGCCGGGTACCTCGAGTACGCCCGGGCCGCCGACCCCTCGACCGACCAGGACCCGGGTGGCTACCTGGACCGCCTGGTCGACGGCTTCGCCGCCGAGACCGGCCTGGCCCGGCCGGTCCTGCCCTGGCACGCTCTGCGGACCCCGATCGCCGACCTGGCCGCCGCGCTCGCGTTCACGGCCGGGGCGCTCGGGAAGCTGGCGGTCGACGTACAGGTGCTGACCCGGACCGAGATCGGCGAGGTCGGCGAACAGCCGGTGGCCGGCCGCGGCGCCTCCTCCGCCATGCCGCACAAGCAGAACCCGGTGCTCTCCACCCTGATCCGCAGCGCCGCGCTCCAGGTGCCGGTCATCGCCGCCGGTCTGACGCAGTGCCTGGTCACCGAGGACGAGCGCTCCGGCGGCGTCTGGCACGCCGAGTGGCAGCTGCTGCGCGAGGCGCTCCGGCTGACCGGCGGCGCCGCGCACACGGCGGTGGAGCTCACCGCCGGCCTACAGGTACGGCCCGACCGGATGGCGGCCAACCTCGCGCTGACCGGCAGTCAGATCGTCTCCGAGCGGATCTCCGCCGTCCTCACCCCCCGGCTCGGCCGGGCAGCCGCCCGCGCACTGTCCTCCCGGGCGGCGGCAACCGCCGCCGCCACCGGCCGGGAGCTCGCCGAGGTGCTCGCCGAACTCCCGGAGCTGGAAAGCGTGTTCACCCCGGAGGCGCTGGCCGGGCTGTGCCGCCCTGAGGACTACCTCGGGGTGGCGGGACCGCTGGTCGACCGGGCCCTGCGGCCCGAACCCCCGGCCCGGGACGGGCAGCACGACCGGGGGGAGGGCCCGGCGGCACGGCCCTGACCACATCCCGGGCCGCCCATCGCCGGTAGGTCAGCCAGGGGTGAGGTCGCCGAGCTTCCAGCTGTGGTCGAAGTAGGGCTCCAGGGGCCCGTAGAACCGGAAGTAGGCGAACCAGTGCTTGCCGGGCAGCGTCTGCACCCAGTTCGACTCACCGTCGGCCGGAGGCTCGGGGCCGAAGTGGAGGTCGACGGAGCCGTCGGGGTTTCGGGTCAGGTCGGGGTCGCGGGAGCCGCGGTCGCCGCGCTGCTGGGGGTTGTCGATCAGGCAGCGGGTGGCGGCGTCGTAGACGGTGGCGGACCAGAACAGCTTGGCGGGCACGTCGGCGGGCACGTGCAGGGTGTAGGCGCGGCCGCCGTCCAGCCACTCGCCGTCGCCGCCGGTGTAGGTGGCCAGGTATGCCTGGCCCAGGCCGGGGGTCTGGCTCTTCATGGCGGCGGAGAAGCTGACGGCTTCGTAGAACCAGGCGGCGCGCTCCAGGAGTTGGTCGTGGTGCTCGGCGCGCTGGTCGGAGCGGTCAAGCATCAGGACCAGGTCCCACTGGCGGTCGGGCCAGTAGCGGGAGCCGTCGAACCGCTTGGCAAAGGCGTTCGCTTGGGCCATCAGCTCGCCCGCCGCGCTCGCCCGGGTGAGCAGGCGGGTCAGCCGGTCGTCGGGGTTGAAGGGCCGGCCCTTCTCGATGCCGAGCTGCTTGAGCATGGCGAGGAAGAAACGGTCGCGTTCGTCGACCACCTCGTCCTGGTAGATGGCGTGCAGGCGCTGCCAGTACTCCAGGCCGCGCGGCTGGTCACCGGACCACGGACGGCCCTGCGGGGAGACGATCCGGGTCGCGGGCGTACTCTCTCGCTGCCCGTACGGGTAGAGCCGGACCGCGTCCACCAGCTCCTTCGAGCGGACCGGGTCGGGGTCCAGGGTGCGGAACCCGAACATGATGTTGGTGCCGGTCGAGGTCAGCACGTGCAGCCCGTCGGCGTCCGCCGGGGCCTCCTGCCCGGGGGCGAGGACCACATAGCTTCCGCCCCGGCCCTGGTCGGGGCCCATCTCGCCCATCACCGCGATCTCGCGCTGCCAGAAGTCGGAAACTCCACCGGCGGTGGGACCGGCCGGGAGTTCGATCACCAGCGGGCCGGTGGCGGAGAGGTCGATGAAGTTGAGGATGTAGGGGGTGGTGGCGTTCGCGGTGATCAGACCGAGCCGGTCCCGGTAGCTCACGTAGCGGACCAGGTCGAACGGGCCCGCCCCGAACACCTCCTGATGGACCTTCTGCCACTGCGCGTACGACACCAGTGGCAGCGCCCACAGGTACGCCTGACAGGCCATCTGGTGGTCGAGCTCGTCGAACACCGACCCCAGGTCCGCGCGTGCCGGCAGCTCGCCGTCCATCCGCACCGAACCGAGCCCGCCAGGAAGCCGCACGTCATCGCCCATGCCCAGACGCTACGGGCGATCCGCACCCCTCGCATCCCGACCCACGGAAGACGTCACTGCGCCATGCGAGAGTTCACCGTTGGAGGGACGGCTACAGCTCGGCAGTCCAGGGATGCCCCGGGTGGACGCGGGCGAGCAGCCCGGTCAGGGTCTCGCGCTGAGCCAGGGTCATGTGCGGGACGGTCGCGTCGAAGTCCGACTGCGCCGCAGGGCCCGCGCACAGGGCTCGGTCAGGCCGGCCCGGTGCGGGTGATCAGCATGACGACGGCGTCGTCGTTCCTCGCCTTGCCGTGGGCGTGCCCGAGCAGGTCGGCGCCGATGCGGTCGGCGGCCCGGTCCAGGTTGCCCTGACCCCACGCGTGATCGGGGTCGGGTGGATCCATCAGCACCCCGAGCCGGTCGTGGAGCGGGTAGAAGGCACCGTTCGCATCCCGAGCCTCCAACACACCGTCAGTCACCAGTACCAGGACCTCGCCGGGGTGGAAGGCCGTCGTCCACGGAGTGTCGGCCTCCGGTCCCAGCTGGCCGAGTCCGAGCGGCAGGCCGGGTGCGGGCGGGTCGAGGTCGCGGACGCCGGACGGGCCGACCAGGATCGGGGCGACGTGCCCCCGGTGCAGCAGGGCGAGATGGGTGGGGTGCACCTCGACCAGGAGGGCGGTGACGAAGTCGCCGTCGTCGCTGAAGCGGCTGACGTTCGTGTCGGCCCGGTGGGCCACCGTCGCGAGGTCGGGGTCGTCCAGGGCGGCTTCGCGGAAGGCGCTCAGCACGAGCGATGCGGTCCGCACCGCGCCGAGCCCCTTGCCGCAGACGTCGGCGATCAGGATGCGGGTACCGAACGGGGTGTCGACGGCCGCGTACAGGTCTCCGCCGATCCGCGCCTCGGCCGCGGCGGCGAAGTACCGCATGCTGATCCGTACCCCGCCCACGGTGCTCGGCAGGGTCGGCAGCAGGACCTCCTGGGCGGCCAGGGCGACGGAGGTCACGTCCGCGAGGGTGGTCTCACGGCGGATGCGCAGGCGGGCCTGGTACGCACACAGGACGATCGCGACCAGGAACACCGCGCTGTTGGCGAGGAAGACCGAGGAGGTGAGCGGTTCTTCCGGGTGGTCGTAGCGCGAGAGCAGGTAACGCACCGGGAAGCAGACGAGACCGACCAGCACCACCGCCCTGGGCGTCGCGGTGAGTGCGGCAAGCGCGGGACAGAGGATCAGGAAGGGATAGAAGACCGTGTCCTGACCCGTGCCCACGTCGGCCACCGCGACGACGAGCAGGATGAGCAGGGGCAGCCGCACGGGCGTCACAGCTTGGACCAGACGGGTGCGGTGAACGTCGCCCCAGCTCACGAAACGCCCGCCGGGAGGCCCGGTGCCGAGGTGACTGCTGCGGTGAGGCGGGCATCGGGCCGGCCCGGGGGCTGCCGCAGAGAGCTGGTCGGCGAGCCTGCGGACCGCACGCGGGCGAGCGGGCGGTGGCTGCCGACTGATTTTTCACGGGCTCCGGGGGATTCTGCGACCATAGGCAATTGGTCTCACGGACCCGCAGGACTCCGCGAGTCGGGCATGCCCACGGAGTGACCGCCGTTGGTGGCGACGGCCGAGGACGGCATCGACTCCTGTCATGGATCGGCCCGGGGCAGGACCGCCGATCTGGCGGTCCTGCCCCGGGCCGATGGTCAGGTGCTACTAGCCCTGGGACTTGCGCTTACGCGTCACCATGACGATCAGCGTGCCACTGGCGAGCATCATCGCGCCTGCGAGCTCTGCCCAGAAGACGGTGACGCCCGTGTTCGGAAGCGGCGGCCTGGGCCCCGGCGGAGTCGGCGGCCGCGACGGGCTCGGCGAGGGAGACGGGCTCGGGCTCGGACTCGGCGAGGGAGACGGGCTCGGACTCGGCGACGGAGACGGGCTCGGCGACGGGCTCGGAGACGGGCTCGGCGACGGGCTCGGACTCGGACTCGGCGAGGGAGACGGGCTCGGACTCGGCGACGGCGACGGCGACGGCGACGGCGACGGGCTCGGCGAGGGAGACGGGCTCGGGCTCGGACTCGGCGACGGAGACGGGCTCGGCGAGGGAGACGGGCTCGGGCTCGGACTCGGCGACGGAGACGGGCTCGGCGACGGGCTCGGGCTCGGACTCGGCGACGGACTCGGGCTCGGACTCGGACTCGGCGAGGGAGACGGGCTCGGGCTCGGAGACGGGCTCGGGCTCGGAGACGGGCTCGGGCTAGGAGACGGGCTCGGGCTCGGAGACGGGCTCGGGCTAGGAGACGGGCTCGGGCTAGGAGACGGGCTCGGGCTAGGACTCGGCGACGGACTCGGGCTCGGACTCGGCGACGGACTCGGGCTCGGCGACGGCGACGGACTCGGCGCCGGATCCTCCGGAACCTCGATCGGCACGTCGTTGGAGATCACCGGGAAGACCAGGTCCCGAGCGTGCAGGCTGAAGTTGTTGGTGTAGATGTCCTTCCCGACGTTCCCGGTCGGCGTCAGCACCAGCGACAGGTCACGCGACTTGCCCGGCGCGAGCTCGCGCGGGTCGCTGACCATGACGGCGGTGACTGCGGCGTCGCCGGCCGGGCAGCCGGCCTGGCCGAACTCGGACTTGGCACACCACTTGGTGGTGCCGCCAGGCTTGTTCGAGGTGTCGGCCGGGTCGGGCTTGATGGTCCCGTGCGTGGCCGCAGTGAACTTCAGGGTGACCAGCGGGTCGTCCGGAATCGCCTGGAGCGACTTGAAGGCGAGGGTGCCGGAGAACTTCGTGGCCGGGGTCCGGCCGTCACCCACCCACGGCAGCTCGTCGATGATGTCGACCCCGCGCAGCGGAAGGGTCTGCGGGTTGCTGTAGGTCAGCTTCCACGGCAGGTCCGTGTCCCGGGGGACGGTCGGGGTGTCGGTGCTCTTGCTCACCGTGATGCCCGTACCGGCGACGACGGAGAGCGCCCGCGTGGCGGTCCGCAGCTCGACCGGGCTGAGGTCGTCGGGGGCCGAGACCGTCACCTTGTTCTGGTAGGAGCCCTCGGCCGCGTCGGCGTCCGTCGAGACCTTGTAGGTGATCGGGGCGATCGTGGTGTTGGCCTGCTGAGCCCGCAGCACCCAGGTGACGGTGGTGGTGCCGTCCGCGTTCTTGACCGCCGACTGCTCGGCGACCGAGGCACTGCCCGCGACGTAGCTGAAGCCCTTCGGCAGGGTGTCGACGACCGTCACATCCTGCGGGCCGGGCGCCGCGGCGTTCGACTTGAGCGACGGGTAGAGGCCGAACGTGAACGTCTGGCCCTTGAGGACCTGCCGCTGCTGGTCGGGGGTGTTCCCTGCCTCGGCACCGGGGTCGACGGTCTTCTTGTCGACGCGGGCGAGGATCGGGGTGATGATCAGGTGGTCGGCCAGGTTGCCGCTGGCGTAGTTCTTGTTGGGGTCGATCACACCGCTGACGGCCGGAGCGTACGCCGACCTGGTGTCGCGTGTCCAGGTGCCGCTCAGCGGCTTGAACACGGCCGCGTTGCGGACGATCTGACCACGGTTCAGGCCGGTGTCGTTGACCGTCAGGAAGGTGTAGAAGTCACGGCCACCACCCGCGGGCATCGGCGTCCTGAAGCGGACCTTGCCGGCTGCGGCCACCCCGCCCGGAACCTTCTCCGGGCTGTCGAACCACGGGCCGTCCGCGTCGTCGCAGGTCTGCCGCAGCTGGGCGCCGGCGCCGATCGGGTCGAGCCGGAGTGCGAGCGCAGTGGTCGGCGGGGTGGTCCGGTAGGCGGCGTACTCGATCGTCACGGCCGGCGTGGGCGGGATGACGGCCGCGTACTGGCCGTCGGCGTTCAGGCGGTTGCCCGCAGGGGCCTTGCTGATCCGCTGGTTGCCGTCGCCGAAGATGTCGCAGGCGACGAAGTTGGGGTTGTCGGACGTGTCCGAGGAGTTGATGAACACATGCGAGCGGACCGGCGTACCGGGGGTCACCAGCGCGTTGTTGTCCTTCTTCTTCGGCGCGGTGCCGGGCGCGTAGCCGTCGAAGGACTCGTACTCCTTGCCGAAGGTGCCGCTGGCGTTGACGCCGATCTGCTGGGAGTTGTCCTCCGTCGGCTCGGAGCCACCCTGACCGTAGTTCGTCTGACCGCTGGTGGAGACCGGCGAGAAGTTGGTGTACGTGTCGGTCAGCAGCGCGTTGCCACCGGACTTCGTTGCGGTGGCGTCGAGTTCCGTCTGCGGGATCCAGATCCGCAGGAAGCCGGCGCTGATCACCCCGGAGTTCTTCGCCAGGTCCGTACCGGTCGCGCCCTTGGTCGGGTAGGTCTCGGGCGTGCTGTTCGCGCCGGTGATGGTGACCTGGATGTTGTCGCCCGCAGCACCCTGGGTGCACCCGTAACTGCCGCTGTTCGCTGTGGTGTTGGTGGCGTTCCCGAGTCCGGAACGGCCGTACGGTGCGTTCGGGATGGTGGCGTCGTTGGTGCCGCAGGCCGGATTCGCCGCGTCCCAGGTGTACAGCCGGGCGCCCTTGGTCGGATCGCCGTTCAGCAGCTTCGTCAGGTCGTCGGTGAACGTCATCGGGGAGACAAGCGTCTCCTGGCCGAGCTTGCTGAAGTCCCCGCGTGCCGGGTCTACGGTCCGGGCCTCCACCACGATCGGCATGGTCTGGACCCGGCCGGGCTCCCCGTTCGGGCCGGCGGCCGGCCGGTCGGTGTAGGAGTACTTGCCGTCCTTGACCAGGTTGTACTTCGGCAGCGCGCTGACCGTGGTGTCCGGCGAGGTGGCGGTGGTGCCGGTCGCACTGTCGGAGTTGTTGGCCGTGGCGTTGACCGCGATGTTGAGCTTGTCGCCGTTCTTCGCGGTGCCCAGGACCTGCAGGACGAGCGGGACCTGCTGGGTCTGCGCCGTCATGTCGGGCAGGACGCAGGTGAGCAGCCCGCTGTCACTGATGCCCGACCCCGCACCGGTGCACTTGTCGGGAAGCACCGGCCACCGGGTGTTCGGCGGAGCCTGCACCGTGAAGCGCGGCCGCTCGGCCGTGCCCCGCAGCGCCTGGATCTCGATCCGGTAGGCGATGGTGTCGTTGGTACGGACGATGCCGTTGGTCGGGCTGCTGTCCAGTCCAGGACCGTCGGACAAGGTGAACTCGCCGGACCCGTCCTGGATGACGGCGGCATTGGCACCGATCGTGACGGGCGCGGCGTAGGCCAGGCCCCCGGCTGTCGAGCTCAGCAGGACGAGGATCGTCGTCCCCATCGCGATCCGCCGTGGGGTCAGGGACCCCCACGTGGCCGCAGTCCACCTGTGCATACAAGAATCCCTTTCGCGGGCTGCTATCTGGACATCCGCACTGCGGCATCGGCGCTTCCGGCTCCGCGTTCCGCCCGGTAGCTCGCCCGAGGAGGCGTCATGCCACTGGCGACGGAGCACGTCATGAACATTGGTAATCCGTGCGAGCGGGCTTTCGTGATCATGATTTGATGTGTCGCGGCAGCACCACCCGGTCGGCCGCGTCCCATCGCGGGTCTGCCATCGCGGCCGCCCTGGCGGAGGGCCCGGCCCGATCCCCTGCGGCAGCAGCGAGTCGGGCCGGGCCCTCCGCTTCGGGGATCAGACGACGTAGCTGCGCGCCAGGGCGGCGATGCGCCGGGACGCTTGGCCGTCTCCGTACGGGCTGGGGGTCGACGCCAGGCGCTGGTCGAGCCCGACGTCGTCGAGGAGGGCCTGAGCGACCCTGGTGATCTGCGGGCCGGGCGCCACCAGGTGGGCGAAGCCGGCCTCGATCGACTCGGGGCGCTCGGTGGAGTTCCGGACGACGATCAGCGGCTTCTTCAGCACGGTGGTCTCCTCCTGGAGCCCGCCGGAGTCGGAGATCAGCAGTCGCGCGGAGCTCGCCAGCGCCAGGTAGGTCCGGTGGTCCAGCGGCCCGGACGGGCTGAGCCGGTCCAGGTCCGCCTGGAGTTCGTGCCGGGCGGCTGCGGCCCGGGTGCGCGGGTGGGCGGCGAAGAACACCGGCAGCGGGAGCTTCGCGAACTGGGTGAGGATGGCGGCCAGTCGCTCCGGGTCGTCGGTGTTCTCCGGCCGGTGGATGGTGGCCAGGATGTACCGGCCGTGCTCCAGTCCGTGCCGGGCCAGCAGGGCGTGCCGCTCACCGTCCCTGGGGACGGCCGCCTGGGTGGCTTCGACGATGGTGTTGCCGGTCAGCATGATCCTGGACCGGTCGACGCCCTCGTTGACGAGGTTATCGGCGTCCCGGCGGGTCGGAGCACAGTGCCAGTCCGCGAGCACCCCGACCAGCATGCGGTTGATCTCCTCGGGCATCGCCCGGTCCCTGGAGCGCAGACCGGCTTCGACGTGGATGACCGGGATGCCGGCGAAGTGCGCGGCCTGGGCTGCGGCGGCCGCGGTGTTCGTGTCGCCCTGGACCACCACGGCGGCGGCCGGCTGCCGGTCGAAGTGCTCGCCGAGCCCTTCGATGATCCTGGCGAACTGCCGGGAGCGCGGCTGCGCTCCCACCCCGCTCAGGACCACCTCGGGAGGCGTCAGACCGTTCAGGAAGGCGCCCGACATGTCGTGGTCGTAGTGCTGCCCCGTGTTGACGAGGTATCCCTGGTTGCCCAACAGCCCGACGATGTGGGCGACTTTGACGATCTCGGGCCGGGTTCCGACAACCACGGCAACCCGGGACGAACAGCTTGGGGCCATCAAGGCCTTCCTTCCATAACAGGGTCCGGCAGGAGCGGCGGACACCGCCGCAGGGGGCACAGAAGAGCGCTGCGGCCCGGGCTTCACAGGGCCCTGGGCCGCAGCGCAGCCAATCAGGAGACGATCGGTCCGGGACTAGCCCCGGCCGTCGATCCCCTTCGTGACGAGCGAGTTGAGCTGCTCCGGCGTCACGGCACTCCCGGACGCGGGCGTCCGGAACTCGACCGTGGAGGTGACCGGGAACTTGGGGTTCTCCGACGACTCACGCTTGAGCGGCGGCTGGGCCGTCACCGAGAACTGCTTGGTGAACACCAGCGTGGCGGGGTCGACACCGGCCGGCAGGCCGGTCCATCCGTCCTCCGGGGCCATGTCCATGGTCAGCTTGTAGGTGGTGTTGGGCTCCACCCAGAAGTTCCACTGCCCCTTGTCGTTGGTGCGGACCTCGGCGATCGGCTCCTCGCGGTCGTTCCAGAGCACCAGGTGGACGTTGCCGAGCGGCGACTCACCCGGCTGCTGGATGCCGTCCTTGTTGGTGTCGAACCACACCCGGTTGCCGATCTGGATCGGAAGCACACCCGGCGTGGGCGGAATCTCCCTGGCCTGCACCAGCGCCAGGTCACCCATACCGTTGCCCTTGCCGAAGGTGACGGTCCGCCAGAGCTGGTTGGAGTACGGCTGGTAGCCACCTCCGGCCGTTCCCTTCGACAGACCGGTGGAATTGTCGAACCAGCGGACACCGCCGGTGTAGGCGTTGCCGTCGCCCAGGGTGAGGGGGTCGACCGCCGTGGTCACGGTCATGTCGGAAACCCGGTCGTACGCCAGGCCGCCCTGGGGGATGTGGTTGGTCGTGTACGCCCACGAGTCGCTGAAGTAGCCGTCCGACGGCTTCGTGTTCGGCCTTCCGTTCCGCAGGTAGTAGGGCCTGCGGGTGCCCGAGTACCTGCCCTGGCCGACCGTTCCGGGACAGGCCCGGTTCGAACCGTCGTCCCACACGTAGGCCCCACCGACCAGGCAGACCCTGCGCAGGTCACCGCCGGTGCCGCCGACCGTGCTCTGGGACGTGAACGGCTGGTCGATCGGCCCGTAGTCCTTCAGGCCGACCTGGTCACCGAAGCGGTCCCGGAAGTCGAGGATCATGTTGCCGGACTTGTCGAACTCGATCTCCGACAGGATCGGCTGCGCGTAGGCGTCCCAGGCGGTCCCGCTCCCGTACCACCCGTTGACACCCTTCGGGAACCACGGGTTCCAGCGCAGCTGCTGCACGCCACCACCGCAGACGGTGCAGATGTTCGCCCGGTCGTAGTCCAGGCTCTGGGTGAAGGCGGGCGCGGACTCGAACGCCCCGGTCGCCGGGTCGTAGCGGAGCACGACCGCCTTCAGCGCGGCCACCGCACTGTCGGGCGCCAGCCTGCTTGGGGGGCCACCGTTGTTCAGCGACTCGCCCGAGCAGACGCCGCCGACGTAGACCTTCTTCTCCTTCTCCTGGTAGCCGAGGCCCCAGGGACGCCAGTCGTCCGCGTTCGCGCACTGGTTGGGGATGGCAACGGTCTTGTTCGGGCTGACCGGCGCCGGCTGCTTGGTGGGATCGGTGGCGACGGTGGCCCCGGAGACGTCGAGCGTCACCAGTTCCTTGGTGTTGAGGTTCACCGTGAACAGCGTCTTCTCGTCCGGTGTGAGCTCCAGCGCCCCGAGGCCCTCCTTGCTCGTCCTGTCCCACACCGCCATCGAGTCACGGTAGAACGGGTAGTGGGTGTCCCCCGCCCGCGGGAACCGGTGCTTGGTGTCGCCGGCGCCGGGCACCGTGGCGATCAACGCCGACTTCTTCGTCTCCGGGTCGGTCGCGTAGATGGCACCGGAACCACCGGGACCGTAGTACGTCGACCTGCGGAGGAAGGCACCCTCCATGTACAGCTTCTTGGAGTCGTGCCACACCAACCCCCAGGTCGCGCCGATCTCGGGCATCGTGGCGATCACGTTCGGCTGGGCCTGGACACCGCGGTCGTCGGTGCCCCACGTGATGAGTGCCGGCGCTGTGGGCGAGGGTACACCGGGGCTTGAAGAGACCGTCGCCCCGAGGTAGATCGGTGCCGCGATGGCCTTGGCGCGCTTGAGCACGTCCGGATTCGGCGCACTCCCGGTGGGGTCGACCACGCCGATCGTCAGCGAGGCGTTCTTGCCCCCGGAGACGTCGACGAACTCGACCGAGGAGGACAGCGGCGTACCGGTCTGGTCACCGTCGGGCTCCTCCGACGGCACCGGCTTCTTGCGGGGCCCATAGGCCGGCCCGTACCACCACGGCGCCGCCGGCTGGAGCATCTCCACCCGGTACTTGCCGGTGGTCAGCGACGCCAGTGCCGACGCGTCGAAGGTCGCGACGCCGTCGGCGCCGGTGGTCCCGGTGACCTTGGTGTTGGTGTCGTCCGTGACGGTGATGGTCTGCCCGGCCACACCGGGCTTGCCCGACCGGAAGGTACCGCTGGAGTCGGTGTCGTGGATGACGGTGACGGTGATCGTGCCGTCGCCCGGCGCGGCGGCGGCCATCGGGACCAGCAGCGTGCCGGTCGTGGCCAGCACGGCGACCAAGGTGCCGGCCCGCACGCGGCCCCTGGCCCTACGGGTGTTGCTCACTGCGTTGGTCTCCCTACGTCGGCTCGTTGTCTCGAGCTGTGAGTGACGGTCACGCCGGGCGCCTCGCGGCTCGCCAGGCCACCGAGCGGCTGCCGCGCCGCCACAGGACGAAGCCCGTGCCGAGGCCGACGATGGCCAGCGAACCGGTGAACGTCGCCAGCGGGCCGTCCCCGAGCAGCGGGAACACCGGCGACGGGTAGATCCCGATGTCGAAGGTGTGGTCGTTCCGGCCGGGGGCTCCGGTCTGGATGTTGACGTTGCCGCTCGGGTCGGCATTGCTGTCCACCGTCGTCCCGGCGATGCCAGGGCCGGTCGTTTCGGCGCGCAGCATGGTGACCATGCCCGCCTCGACGTAGCGCAGCGCGGTGGGCTGGGAGAAGTCGGCTTCGGCCCGGAACCGGGTGTCACCGACGGGTCGGTACAGCGCGGGTGAAAGTGATTCGACCGCCTGATGCAGGGCGGTGGGCGCGGTCACCAGTACGGCTGCGGCTCCGAAAATGGGCCAGCAGATCACCGTGAAGCCGGTCACCGCGCGCCGCCACCGAGGCGATCTCGATCGGTACGCAGCAAAACGCACGACAATGTCCTCCGAGTCTCGTGTGGACTTGTGACACCGAAACCCGATGGTCGTCCACAGACGGACGGAGTGAGCGGCGCACAGGAGCATTCGACACTGACCTGGCCTCCGATGCACCCTTCACAGACTCGCCACACGGAGAGATTCACCGGTATGCCGCAACGCTCCGAGGCGTGAATCGGCGGCGAACATTGCTGATGGGCCATTAGGAGAAACTCCGTCCGAAGTAGCCGGAACAGCGCATTCGGCCCAGTCGCAAAACAACGAGGACGTCCCCTGCCGCAGCAGGGGACGTCCTGGTCACACTCGTTCAATTGGGCCGTTCAGCGCAGGCGCGAGAAATGCGGGAAAAATGATTAGCTACGCAACATCGGCCCGGTCGCCACCCTGGCACCCCCGCCCGGAATTTCTCACGCCTCCTTGGCGATCGGGCCGTCGAAGACAATCTCCGCATTTCTCCGGGTCTTCGACCAGCCGGTGCGGCCGGTGAGAAGGCGCACCATCGCCTTCCAGGAGGTCACGTAGAATTTATACGTATACAGCGTGTATGCCATTCCCCACCCGGCCGCCCGCCACCAGCCGCTGCGCCGCTCATTCGCCGCCACGTAAAGGAACGCCCAGATCGCGAATTGGCCCGCCCCGACGACCAGGTAGGCCGCGAACAGTGCCCACCCTCCGTCCATCAGGAAGGACCGCAGGCCCGCCGGGTTGAACAGGGCGGTCACCCCAACGGCGAGCAGCGGCAGCGGGTAGACGAAGGTGCCGAGGATCTGCAGCCAGGGTTGCACCAGGTAGTAGGTGAGCTCCGAGACCCCGGCGTTCGTCACGTGGTAGGAGGACCAGGCGTCCGGCATGTACCGCGAGCACTGCATGTTGCCCTGGCCCCACCTGGTTCGCTGGGTGATCAGACGCTTGAGGTTGAACAGGCCCTCCTGCGCGACGTAGGTGTCCCTGGTGTACTCGTTGCGCCACCCGGCGAGCAGCACGTGCAGGCCGAGCTCGAAGTCCTCGAGCAGTGATCCGCGCCAAGGCATGCCGCTCCCCTCGTCGATGTCGCGCAGCGCGGTCAGGCGGGTGAACTGTCCGTTGCCGCCCATGCCGACCGTGCCGATCCGCCGGCGCACCAACTGCAGGGCGGCGATCGGCACCCGGAACTCGATGTCCTGCATGCGCAGGAGCGTGCGGGCGAACAGATTGGCGGCCCGGCCGCGGTCGGGCAGCAGGTGGCGGTCGTCCAGGTTCAGGATGCGCACCTCGATCTGCACGGCCCCGACCGTGGGGTCGCCGAACAGGTGCGGCGCGGCGCAGGCGTCGAGGCAGTCCGGCTCGGGTGAGCCGTCGGCGTCGAAGACCCCGACCACCACGCGGTTGGGGTCGGCGTCCGGCGGCAGCCAGGCTTCGAGCGCCCGGTAGGCCGCGTTCAGCGCGTCCCCCTTGCCCGTCCGGGCCTCCGGTCGGCGGCGCGCCACCAGATGGACGTGCTCGTCGTTGGAGGCGAACGCGGCCACGATCGCGCCGGTGGCGTCCTCCGAGTCGTCGTCGATCACCCACAGGTGCGCGCCGGGGAACTTCCCGCGCAGGTTGGAGACGGTCCCGCCGATCACGGCCTCCTCGTCCCGGCACGGGATGAGGAAGTGCCACTGGAAGTCCTCCGAGCGGCCGAACGGCTGCGGCCGCCAGGCACGGTAGGCCCGGATCAGGGTGGTGACGTAGAGCACGAAGATGCTGCACAGGACGAGTGACAGGCTCTGGGCGATGGCGATCAGCAGTCGCATCAGACCACACCTCCCTGGGCGGAGCCGTCGGCGGGCCGCCGCTCCAGCCGACCTCCACGCACCCCGTACCGCAGGAACGCCGCGAGGGCCAGGATCATCGTGACCATGCTGAGCGCCGATCCCCCGAGGGTGTGCGACCAGAGGTAGCCCTCCTGGCCGTAGTGCACCGTGACCAGGGCGATCAGCACCAGCCGGATCAGGTTGCCGAGCACCACGATCCCCGCCGCCAGGGCGAGTCCTCCGAGCACCTCGCGGGCGGTCCGACGGGCCGACAGCAGCACGGCCGCCGCCATCAGCAGGAACGGCGGGACGAGCAGCGCGGAACTGCACGACTGGGTGACGTCGACGCCGACGATCTTCGCGTTGTCGAAGTTGACGAGCAGTGCGGTCTTCACCGCTGCGGTCGTCTCGTCCAGGAACAGCGAGTAGAGCCAGGCCGCGCCCCTGGCCTCCAGGGCGCGGAGGTACTCATTGAAGATGATCATGCACGCGCCGGCCACCGACAGTGTGCCCGCCATGGCGACGGACGCCGGCCACGGCCGAGTGGGCTGCTGGGATTCAGGGCCGGCCGGAAGTGGTGCGGCAGGCACTGCGGTCAGGGCCATCGGGCTCCTCATGGGTTGTACGCGGAACAGTTGACGACATGGACAGGCCCGGGGCGGGACCACAGACGCGATGGTCCCGCCCCGGGCTGACGGCTCGGACGACTAGCCGTCCTGGGCCTTGCGCTTGTGCCTCACCACGACGACCAGCGTTCCACCGGCGAGCAGGCTCGCGAGCGCGAGCTCCGCCCAGATCAGGTTCGTTCCGGTGTTCGGCAGCTCCGGCTTCGGCGGCTTCGGCGGCTTGCTCGGGCTCGGGCTCGGCGTCGGAGTCGGAGTCGGCGTCGGCGTCGGAGTCGGAGACGGAGTCGGCGTCGGAGTCGGAGTCGGCGTCGGCGTCGGAGTCGGAGACGGAGTCGGCGTCGGAGTCGGCGTCGGCGTCGGAGTCGGAGACGGAGTCGGCGTCGGCGTCGGCGTCGGCGTCGGAGTCGGCTCCGAAGTGACCCGGATCGGCACGTCGTTGGAGACAACGGGGAACACCAGCTCGCGGGCGTGCAACCCGAAGTTGTTGGTGTAGACGTCGCCGTCCTCGTTGCCGTTCGGCGTCAGCACCAGCGACAGGTCACGGGACTGGCTCGGCGCCAGCGTCCGCGGGTCGCTGACCATGACACCGGTGACCGCCGCGTCGTTCGCCGGGCAGTTCGCCTGGCCGAACTCCGGCTTGGCGCACCACTTGGTGGCACCGCCCGCCTTGTTGGACGGATCGGTCGGGTCCACCTTGATGCTGCCGTGCGCGGCGGAGGTGAACTTGAGCGTCACCAGGGCGTCGTCCGGCACCGCCGCCAGCGACTTGAAGGCGAGGGTCCCGGAGAACTTCGTCGCCGGCGTCCTGCCGTCACCGACCCACGGCAACTCGTCGATGATGTCCATGCCGGTGAGCGGCAGGGTCTGCGGGTTGTTGTAGGTCAGCTTCCAGACCAGGTCCGAGTTGCGCGGCACCTTGGGCGTCTCCGTGGACTTCCGCACGGTGATACCGGTGCCGGCGACGATGGTCACCGCACGCTGGGCCTGCCGCTGCTCCTCGGGGCTGAGGTCGTCCGGCGTGGAGATGACGACCTTGTTCTGGTACGTCCCCTCCGCTGCGCTCCCGTCGGTCGAGACGCTGTAGGTGATCGGGGCGATCGCGCCGTTCGTCTTCTGGTCCGCCAGCACCCAGGTGACCGTGGTGGTGCCGTCGGCGTTCTTGACCGCCGACTTCTCCGGGACCGACGCACTGCCCGCCACGTAGGTGAAGCCTGCGGGCAGCGTGTCGACGACCGTGAGGTCCTGGTTGTCCGGCGCGTCCGCGTTCGACTTGACCGACGGGTAGAGGGCGAAGGTGAACGTCTGTCCCTTGAGGACCTGGCGCTGCAGGTCCGGGGTGTTCAGCGCCTCCGTGCCGGGGTCGACGGTCTTCTTGTCGACCCGGGCCAGCACCGGGGTGACGATCAGATGGTCCGACAGCGCCCCGCTCGCGTAGTTCTTGTTCGGGTCGATGACACCGTTGACCGCCGGGGCGTACGCCGACTTGATGTCGTTCTGCCAGGTGCCGCTGAGCGGCTTGTACATGGCGGCGTTGCGGACGATGTCACCCTGCTGCAGACTGTTCTGGTTGACCGTCAGGAAGGTGTAGAAGTCCCGGGCCCCACCCTTCGGCATCGAGGTCTTGAAGCGGACCTTACCGACCTCGGCGATGCCGCCCAGGACGTCCTCCGGGTTGGTGAACCACGGGCCGTCGGCGTCCTCGCACTTCTGCCTGCGCTGCGAGTCGGCACCGACCGGGTCGAGCTTCCGGCCCAGCGCACCGGACGGCGGCTCGGCCGTGTAGGCGGCGTACTCGATCGTGACGGTCGGGTCGGCAGGGACCACGGTCGCGTACTGACCGGTCGCGTTCAGGCCGTTGTTGGCCGGGGCTTTGCTCAGGTGCTGGTTGCCGTCACCGAAGACGTCACAGGCGATGAAGCCCGGGTTGTCGGCGTTGTCGAAGGTGTTGATGAAGAGGTGGGACCGCACCTGGGTGCCGGGGGTCACCAGGGCGTTGTTGTCCTTCTTCTTAGGTGCCGTGCCGGGGGGACCGCCGGCCGAATCCTCGTACTCCTTGCCGAAGGCACCGGTGCCGTTGACACCGACCGTCTGGGAGTTGTCCGCCAGCGGCTCGGAGCCGCCGGAACCGTAGTTCGTCTGACCGCTCGTGGAGGTGGGCGAGAACCCGGTGTAGGTGTTGGTCAGCAGGGCGCTGCCCGAGGAGGCCGCCGTGAGGGCGTCGATCTCCGTCTGGGGCACCCAGATCCGCAGGTAGCCCGCGCTGACGACCCCGGAGCTCTTCGGCAGGTCGGTACCGTCCGCGCCCTTGGTCGGGTACGAGGGCGGGGTGCTGACGGCGTCCGTGATGGTTACGTCGACGTTGCCGCCGGCCGCGGCCTGCGTGCAGGCGTAGGTACCGCTGCCGACGGTGGTGGCGGCTGCGCTCCCCAGACCCGGCTGGCCGTACGGCGCGTTCGGGATCGTCGCGTCGTTGGCCGCGCAGGCCGGCTTCCCCGACGGGTCCCAGGTGTACAGCCGGGTGCCCGTGGTCGGGTTGCCGTCCATCAGCTTCGACAGGTCGTCGGTGAACTTCAGCGGCGAGACCAGCGTCTCCTGACCCAGCTTGCTGAAGTCCGAACGCGCCGGGTCGACGGTCCGGGCCTCCACCACGATCGGCATGGTCAGCAGCCGGCCGGCCTCACCGTTCGGCCCGGTGGCCGGCTTGTCGCCGTACCCGTACTTGCCGTTCTTGATGAGGTTGTACTTGGGCTGCGCGCTCACCGTGGTGTCCGGCGAGTCGGCGGTCGAACCTCCCTGGTCGGCGTTGTCCGCAGTGGCCTGGACCGAGATCTTGACCTTGTCCTGGTTCTTCGCGGTCCCCAGCACCTGCAGGACGAGCGGCACCTGCTCGGTCTGCGAGGTCATGTCGGGCAGCACACAGGTGAGCGTGCCGCCCGCGATGCCTGAACCGGCACCGGTGCATTTCTGCGGCAGCGTGGTCCACTGCGTGTTGGGCGGCGCGTTGACGGTGAACCTCGGCCGATTGGCCGTACCGGTCAGCGCCTGGATCTCGATCTGATAGGCGATGGTGTCGTTGGTGCGTACAATGCCGTTCTTCGGGCCACTGTCCAGGCCCGGCCCATCCGAGGCGGTGAATTCACCTGACCCGTCCTGCACCACCGCAGCATTCGCCCCGATGGTCACCGTGGCTGCATTTGCCAGGCCGATCGCGGACGAGCTCAGTAGGACGATGAGCCCCGTCCCCATGGCGACCCTGCGGGAGGATAGTGATCCCCGTACGGGCGCGGTCCACCTCTGCATACGAAATCCCTTTCGCGACACCTTGTCACGGAAAAATGTCACGGCATCACCGATTGGAGCCGCGCCTCAAATGGGCCGAGCATTTGATATGACATCAAGTCAGTGACCATCAACTTCGACCGGGCATATTCGTAACGCGCCGCGCCGACATCACCTGATCATTTACTCGACGTGTCGCACATACACCACTCTGTCAGCCCACATGGATAGGCCTAGGAGCCACCATTGGGCGCAATCTGCTTCAAATCACCAGCCCCGGCCAATTCGGCTGAATCAGTGATCTCCTGCTTCCCCCACCCCGAGAAATCAGAGCTGAACATCCCATTTTCGATAGGCGCCTGGAAACGGATCAGCTGCCCGGAGTCGTCCACCCAGAACTCGGGGGCCGCGGTGGCCGCAGCAGTGGCCTGCTGCTGCTCCGACCGCTGGCCCGGCCCCCGGAAGACGTCGGCGGAGGTCTCCCCCACCCGGTCGCGACGCAGCCACCTGGCACCGCCGGAGGCCAGCAACATCGGGTTCTCGGGCCGGTCGGAGGGGATCGCGAGCAGGGTCCAGACCGCCCGGTCGAAGGTCGATCGCTCCGGGTCCAGGGGCCGGGTCTGCCAACCGGCCTTCCCTTGCAGCACTTCGGTGTCGAGGTCCTTCGCCGCCAGCGCCTTCTGGTTCCAGACGATCGTGAAGTGCCCTGCGGTGCCGTCCGCACGCTTGGTGGTCAGGGTCGCCTCGGCGAGGTGCCCCTTCCAGTCCACCTGCCCGGACATCGACTCGTACTGGCCGGCCCTCCCCGAGAGCACGGCGGCGAACCGGGCCCCGCCGGCCAGCCCGGCCGTGAACCGGACGGTGGAGAGGCGTTCGGCCTCCGGTCCGGTCACCGAGTGGCTGCCGCCTCCGCCGCCCTTCGGGCCGCAGGACGTGGTCGCGGCGACCACCGCGAGCACCGCGACTCCGCACAGGAGCCACTGCCGGGCATCCCGGGGGCCCGCGCTGCCGGGGTCTTCGGTCACCACTGCGGCACCGCCTTCGGGTCCGTGGGGAGCGGCGCCTTGGCCGGATCGGCCAGCACCGCCGAACCGGTCATCGGGGCGCCGCCGAAGCCGACGGGAGCAGCGGCCTGCGGCCCCGGCGCCGGCACGTCGTGAAAGGAAATCCCTGGCGGGGCCGTGGCCGGGACGACGCTTCCTGCGGTCGCCAGCGGACAGGTGCCCGCCAGCGCGTCGGTCGGGGCGCTGGTTCCCGCGTTGTTGCCCGTGAAGCAGTTGCCGGTCGCGCCGGCCTCCGGACGGCCGGTGAAGGCGAGGTCGACTCCGTTGCCCGTCACGGTGTTTCCGCTCAACCGGTTGTCGGCCGGGGCGAATCCGTTCGCGGCGGCGACGATGACGCCCGCCGTCGGGTTGCCCGTCACCAGGTTGTTCGTCACCGTGTTGGCGACACCCCCGCCGAGGCCGATGCCGATGCCGAAACCACCGTCCGCCTGCTCCGGGGTGCCGGCGTCGGCGTTGTCGGTGACCACGTTCCCCGCGAAGACGGCGCCGTGCTGCGGCGCCAGCGCCTCCAGGGTGTCGGAGCCCATCGACACCCCGACCCGATTGGCGGAGAACCTGTTGCCCACCACCTGGAGCCCGGCCGAGGAGTTCGTGAACTCGGCACCGATCGCGTTGTGTTCGGCCAGGTTGCCGCGGACCAAGGTGTCGCACGGGTCGCACTGGCCCACGTAGAAGCCGGAGTCGGCATGGCCGGAGGCGTAGGAGTGCTCGATCAACCCGTCCCGGGTGTCGAACGCGTAGATGCCGTACAGGCCGTTGTTGTAGGCGGTGACGTACGAGGCGCGGAACCCGCGCATCGCCGGGAACTTCGTCGTGTCCATGGCCTGGTACTCGCCGCTGCTGCCGCCCCTGCCCTGGAAGTTCGGATCGGTGATCCCGGTGAACAGCACACCGTTGAACAGGTTGTTGCGGACCGTCATGTTCTCCACCGCCGACCCCGCGCCGGTGACCACGACACCGTCGCCACGCCTGAACTCACCGTCGATGACCACCGAGTTGCGATCGGTACCCTGCAGCACGATCCGCTCGCGGGTGATCCGAACGCTCTCCCGGTACGTTCCGGGTGACACCAGCACGCGGTCGTCGGGCCGGGCCCGGTCGACCGCCCTCTGGATGGTCGGCGCATCCTCCGGCACCCGGATGACGGCCGGGGGCGGCGGCGGCGCGGCCCGCTCGCCACTGCCGCATCCACCGGCGCCGGCAAGCGAGATGAGGATCGTCACGGCGAGCAGCATCGGCTTCCACCGGCACCCCGGCGACCAGGGAACAAGATGTAGTGTTTCGGACATGTCGCCAGATATACCAGTCTGGCACCGGCTCGAACGACCGGTCCTGAGGGTCCCCGCCACCCCGAATCGACCCTCTGCTCGAATGATTCCAACCGACGTACGGCACAGTGAAGTTCGCACCCGTTCCCCCGGTTCGGCTCCGAGGTCACCCCGCGGCGAACAGGCTCTCCCCCAACGACGCCCCCGCCGGTGCACCGGGCGGCACGTAGAGCACGGCTGAGGCGCGGTGTTCGACGAAGGGGGTGAGGGCGTCGCTCTCGGCCATCCGCCGCTGCACCCGGACGAAGAGCGCCGGGTCCGTCATATAGGCACAGAACAGAAGGCCCTCGTCGTCTGGCCCGTCCGAGTACGTGTAACCCCGTCGCAGCATCCGGGCACCGCCGTCGAGACGTGGGTTGGCGGCGCGGACGTGGGCCGTGGCGGGGATCACGTAGCGGCCGTTCGCGGTCTTGGCACCGAGGTCCGGCTCGTCGTGCTCCTGCGCACCGCCGAGCGGCCGACCGTCGTCACGGTGGCGTCCGATGACCGCTTCCTGCTCCTCGACGGACAGTCCGGCGAAGGCCCCGGTGCGCATGGCGATCCGGCGGTACACCAGGAACGTCCCGCCCGCGTGGGGCCCGTCCGGCAGCCAGATCCACCGCTCCCCCGACGCACCGGGGTTGGCGGTGCCGTCCTTGAAGGCGAACAGGTTGCGGGGCGTCTCACCGGCCGGCGTGGGCGGCAGGTGGCCGGCCTGGCGCCAGCGGGGCGCCAGCAGCCCACCCGCCTGCCGGTCCAACAGCTCCGCCGTCGCACCGAGGACTTCCGGATCGTCACCGGACAACTGCAGCAGGACGTCCGCGCCGCTGCGAGCCGGGTCCAGCCGGTCCCCGGGCAGCGCGGGCAGTTCGCCGAACGCTTCGGGGACGTGCAGCGGAACGCGCCGGGGCAGGCCGGGACCGATGCCCAGGACCGCGGTGACCGCCGCCGTCCTGGTGGTGCCGGTCCACCCGCCGAGCACCTCGCCCAACGCGGTCGCCACCCGGCTGCCCGAGGCGTCCGGAAGGTCGTACGCCAGGAGCAGCGCATGGGGCAACTGCGGTGCGTCGAGGCCAGGTTGGCGGACGGCCGGGACCGCCTGCGGCGGCGGGGCCGGGACCTGCGGCGAGCGGGGCAGGACCCGCTCGGCACTCCACGCCGCCGCAGTGGCGGCCAAGGCGGCCGCACCCCCCAGAAGCAGGCGTCGGGACGGGACGGGGCGGTTCGGCAGAGATGGGTGCACGGCGGCGATTGAACCCGGCCGACCGGGGTCCACGCGAGTCGCCGATTCGCACCGGGGGTCGGCTCCACCCGGACGGCTGCCGATTCCACTCCCCCGGGTGATGCCGCACTGGTCCATCCGCGCACGCGCCGCCACGGCAGTCGGCCGGGCCCGGAACGAGCACCCTCCTTCCCCTCTGAATCAGTGATCTTCCACCGGTACGTGTGAGCCGGACCGGCCTCGCGGATATGACTTTCGTGTCATCAACCCTGTTGCCCAGGAGGCCAATCGTGTCCACACCCGTCGCACTCACCGCCGTGCGCACCCCGAAGGCCGACGACCCGTCACCGCACCCGCCCGGGAGGCGGATCCGTCGACTGGTGACCATCCTGCTGTGCGTCACACTGGGGTCGGCCGTGACGCCCGGACCTGCCGAGGCTTCGAAAGCCCCGATGCGCATCGGCACGTTCGACGGCGAGGCGGTGACGGGAGTCTCCGTCGACTGGGGCTCGGTGCGACCGTCCGATCTCGAGAGGACCCCGACCTTCGGCGGCGGGACCGCCGACAACGGCTGGGCAGCGGTCATCGCCGTGTCCCCCGGGGGCCCGTCGCAGCGCTACTGGAGTGACCGGTTCGCCCGCCACACCGGCCCACTCACCGTCTCGCCCCAGCTCGCGAGCAGTGCCCTGATCCTCCCTCAGGGAACTGGCTACCGGATGACCGTCACGCTGACCAAGCCGGTCCGGCTGCGCTTCGCCGTGGCGGGCCTCGACCAGTCACAGGGCTCGGTCTCCTTCATGGTGTCCAACGGCTCCGCTCCGGCGACCCTGATGAGTCGTGGGATGCCGTTGACCGCCGTCGTCCACGATCAGAACGCGGTGAGCGTCGGAGGGCAGGGCAGGTCCCTCGTTCCCGGCTCCGGTGACTCCGACGCGGGTGCGGCGGAGCTGTGGACGAGGACGGCCGTGGACACCCTCATCGTCGACGTGCAGCCCAAGGGAAGCGGATCGTTCGCCCTCTCCCGGTTGCTCAGCCCGGACTCACCGACGCCGACCGCCTGACGAACCCCCGGCCCCCGGTCGGCCGTCAGTGGGCGTCGGTGAGGTGGGCGAAGAGCACGACGTTGTCCGTGTACTCGTGGTGGCGGTGGTCGTACGTCCCGCCGCAGGTGATGATGCGGAGTTCGGCCGCCGGGGTCGGCGCGTAGACGAGACTCGCGGGAAACGCGGTGCGCGGGAACGTCTTGACCTGGTCGACGGTGAAGGTGGCGGTGCTGCCGTCGAGTCGGCTGATCTCGACGGCAGCGCCGACGGGGACCGCGGACAGCGACCAGAACACCGCGCGGCCGCTCGGGGTGTCGACGTGGCCGGCCAACACGGCGGCCCCCGGCGCACCGGGCGTGGGGGTGTCGCGCAGCCAGGCCGCGGCGTCCGGCATGGCGTAGGGCGGCAGCTCCGGCCTGCCCTTGCCGTCCGTTCCCAGCGCCAGCAGCGGTGCGGTGAGCTTGATGGCGGCGATGGAGAGCCGCAGGGGGGTGGAGGGCGACAACGGCGCGTGCGCGCCGGGAGACCGTCGCTCGGGAGCGGGCGGGTCGGTGTGCGCACTCGGCGACCGGGGGGCGGGCTGCGCCGGAGCGGGTGGTCGCGGCTCGGGGGCGATGACGGCGTTGCGGACCGCCCCGACCAGGGCGACGAACAGCAGCGCACCGGACAGCACTTCCAAGGCGCGCCGGACCCGGCGCGGCCTGCGTTCAGGCACCGGCCACGGCTCCGCCGAGCTTGCGCCGCACCAGTCGCAGCGCTGCGGCGGTACCGGCCCCGCCGGTCAGCATCAGCGCGCCGTAGCCGGCCAGGACGAGGGCGGCGTCGGCGGGGCCGGCGCCCGCTCCCCAGCCACCGCCGGCGGCCGGAGCGGCCGGGTCCGCGACGACGACGCTGCCGGTGGCGACCGGGTCCCCGGCGCAGGTGGCGGTGACCGGGTAGGTGCCCGGCGGCGTGTTCGCCGGAACGGTCGCCTGACCACCGGGACTGTCGGGTCCGAGCGGGACCGGTGCCGCGAAGGCCGCGGAGGACACGGTCTCCGTTCCGCCCGGGCAGGGGGCTCCGGTGTGCAGGTGCACCGTGCCTCCCGGCCGCGCGACACCCGGGTCCACCGTGATCAGCGCGAGCGGGGCCGGCGCGGCCGCCGGTACGACCCCTGGACCGGTGGGGCAGGCGGCGGCTCCGGCCGGACTCCCGGACGGCACGGGGCAGTCGGCGGCCGGTGGATCGGCGGGCCGACCGCTTCCCGGGGCCGGGTCGGCGGCAGCTGCCTTCGCCGGCTGGGGCGAAGGGGTCATGCCGCATCGGGAGGGGTGATCGGCACACCACGCCGGGGGCATCCCGTCCCTGGGCGCCGCGAACGCCGGGCCGCCGACGCCCAGGAACGTTACGGCCGCCGCGGCGCCGACCACCCGCATCGCGAGTCTGGGCATCTACCGGTCCCCTCATTGGTGGGGCGCGCAGGACTCACCTGCACAGCCCACAGCTGTGGCAAATATTTATCGAATAGTTACAGGATTCCCCTTGACTCAAACCGGCAGATCCGCCATCGGGCTGATGATCACACCCACCTGGCGTGACACCTCAACCCGGTCGGCCCACTCCGCGCGCGCCCTTGAGGGCCGAATGCTCTTCTCTGCCGCCAATAGCCTTACCCGGCAGGGCCGTTCGTGACGGTGCGACCGAATGGGGGAGCACCGTCGAATCCGCTCGAACGCCCTCGGCACTGTCACCGGATCATCTCCGCCGCCGGCTTCCGCCATCAACCGAGATGGCGCGGCCGACGGCGGCCCGCACTCGGGCGAGGAAGCCGTTCAGGCGGTTCGGGCGCCTTCCAGGGACGCGAGGACGACCCGCTGCTGCTCGGGAATGACCACGCCCGTCTCGCGGACCGCGCGCAGCGTCTGTCCGCTCACGCAGATCCGGCACAGGCCGACCAGTGGAAACGCGCCCCCGACCAGCACGCCGGTGGAGGCCTCCTTCCCGTAGACGGGCCGCAGGCACCCGGGACAGGCCAGGACGTCCTCCTGGTCCCACCGCTCGGACGGCACACCGGACTTCAGCGCAGCGAGGATCGGACCCATGGCGAATCCGGCTTCCGCCCACAGCGGCAGCGGCAGGTCGGCGCGGCGCACGATCTCGGTGCCTCCCTCAGCACCGGGATCGGCCGGGCGGGTACGAACCAGCGACCCAACCCCCGGCTGCTCGGGATGCGGGAAGAACATGACGGGTCCCGATGCACCACCCTGATCACCGAGCACGTACGCCGTGCCGCTGCGGAACGCAGCCGCGAGATCCCGCAGGCCCTGACTCCCGTCGTCGCGCAGCCGCAACCGCCACATCCCGGGACTCCCGTCCACCTCGACCGGCGAGCTGGTGATCAGCAGTCCGTCGCCGGCGACGCGCACGTCGAGGTGCATCAGGCCCCGCGCACCGTGCACCCCGCTGCCGAACCACTCTCCCGAGCCGTTCCGTTCCGCGGCCTGCCTCCTGCTCTCCCTGCTCGCCCTGGCCTTGCCGGCCTTGCTGTCCCTGCGGGGCTTGGAGCCTGCCATGATCATCCTCGGATCTCGGGCGGCGGACCGGCCGACGGGCCACTCCCGTTGACGGCCCGCCGACGTCCTCACCCGAACAACGGCCCCGGGCCGCCGCAGGACACGAGCCGACCTGACCGTTCATCACCACCCCGCCGTGCGCACGGGCTTGGAGTCGTCCGCTCACCCGGATGCCCTGGTCGATTACGCACTGTTGCCATCGGGAGCGCAATGTAAGGAGCGAGCGGAAGGGCAGCTGTCCCCGCTCCCCGTCCGGTGGTGTGCGGTGACGAACAGGAGCAGTGGATGTCGCGGGTGAGCAGGTCAGTGGGCGCAGCGGCGATCGTGGCGCGGATGTTGACGGTGGGTGTCGTGGGATTGGCCCCGGTGGCGTGGGCAGGTGTGGCGCACGCAGCGCTGCCGCCCGGCTGCACGGGGACGCCGACGGCCGGTGCCGATGTGATCCTCTGCACGAACGGGGTACCGGAGGGTGCCGTGATCGACGGAATGGGCGGTGACGACCGGATCACCGTGACCGGGCGGGTGGAAGGTGAGATCAACGGCGGCGACGGCAACGACACCATCGTCATCACCGACACACCCCGGGGGCTCGGCGAGGCGGGCGGGGTCTCGGGCGCCGTACGCGGTCAGGCGGGCAACGACACCATCACGGTCACCGGCGGCCCCGGCACCAGCAACGACGGTGGCGGGCCGGGCATCTTCCTGAACGGCCTGGTGCACGGCGGCGACGGGGACGACACCTTGGAGGTGCGCGGCGGGAACGGTGGTCCGGGCGGCTCCCAGCTCTCCGAGGCTGTCGGCGGCACCGCGGTCGAGGGTGAGGTCCGCGGCGGGGCCGGGGCCGACCGGATCACGGTCCTCGGCGGAGCGGGCTACCTCTCCGCCGACGGCGGGGTCGGGATCGGCGGAACCGGGGCCGTGCACGGCGGAGACCCGGGCCTGGCGGACGCGCTGGACGCCGAGGACGGTGTGGACACCATCCGCGTCACCGGTGGCGCCGGAGGCGCCCAGGGGGCCGGCTACGGCGGCGACGGCGGCGACGCCGTAGCCGGCGAGCTGACCGGCGGGGCACGCGGTGACTTCATCACCGTCACCGGCGGAAGCGGCGCCGCCACCGCCGGAGAGGGCCCGGCGGGTCACGGTGGCGACGCGGTCGGCTACGGGCGCGTGTGGGGCGGAGACTCCGTCCCCGGGCTGCTGGCCTTCGAGGGCGACGACACCTTCACCATCACCGGCGGCCAGGGCGGCGTCTCCTCCAGCCCGCAGTACAACGCCGGCCGCGGCGGGACCGGGATCTCGCGGGGCGCACTGGACGGTGACCGGGGGGCGGACACCATCTCCGTCACCGGTGGAGACTCCGCAGCGGAAGCGGGACCCGCTGTCACCGGTCCCGGCGGCGACCGGACCGCTGTGAAGGGCGGCCCCGGCAACGACCGCATGACCTTCACGGCAGGTGCGGGTATTACCCACGACCCGGCGGTCGAGAAAGCCGACATCAACGGTGGCGGCGATTTCTCCGCCGACGGCGACGACATCATCAGCCTGCGGGGCGAAGCGGTGGACGTCACCGTCGACGGCGGTGCCGGCGACGACACCTGTGGCGCGGCAACCGGCGGCGCCACCTTCACCAGCTGCGAGAACCTCACCGACTGAGGTCGGTGCGACGGCCCGCCGCCTGCCCACCGGTCGGGGGGACGGCGGCGGGCGGCGCCGCTACTCGGCCGGCTCGGCCGGACCGCCTTCCTCGGCCAGCCGCATCGCCTCCTCCAACAGGGCTTCGACGATGCGGGATTCGGGCACGGTGCGGACGATCTCACCCTTGACGTAGATCTGCCCCTTCCCGTTGCCGGAGGAGACCCCGAGATCGGCCTCGCGGGATTCACCGGGACCGTTCACCACGCACCCCATCACCGCCACCCGCAGCGGGATCGGGAAACCCTCGAACGCCGCCTCCACCTCCCGGCTCAGCCGGTGGATGTCGACCTGCAACCGCCCGCAGCCCGGGCAGGACACGATCTCCAGCTTCCTGGGCCGCAGGCCCAGGGACTGGAGGATGTGACTGCCGGCCTTCACCTGCTCGACGGGTGGGGCGGAGGTGGACACCCGGATGGTGTCACCGATCCCCTGGTTGAGCAGGATCCCGAAGGCGACGGCGGATTTGACGGCACCCTGGAGTTCGGGGCCCGCTTCGGTGACGCCGAGGTGCAGGGGGTAGTCGCAGGATTCGGCGAGGAGCTGGTAGGCGGCAATCATGGTGCGGGGGTCGTGGTGCTTGACGGCGATCTTGAGGTCACGGAAGCCGTGCTCCTCGAAGAGCGAGCACTCCCAGAGCGCCGACTCGACCAGGGCCTCGGGGGTGGCCTTGCCGTACTTGACGAGCAGTCGGTTGTCGAGGGAGCCGGCGTTGACGCCGATCCGGATCGGGATGTTCGCGGCGGCGGCCGCCTGGGCGATCTCCTTGACCTTGTCGTCGAAGGCCTTGATGTTGCCGGGGTTCACCCGCACCGCCGCACACCCGGCGTCAATCGCAGCGAAGACGTAGCGCGGCTGGAAGTGGATGTCGGCGATCACCGGGATCGGCGACTTGCGGACGATCTCCGGCAGCGCCCGGGCGTCGTCCTGGGACGGAACCGCGACCCGGACGATGTCGCACCCGGCGGCGGTGATCGCGGCGATCTGCTGGAGGGTGGCGTCGACGTCGGCGGTCAGCGTGGTGGTCATGGTCTGCACCGAGATCGGGGCGTCACCACCCACCGGGACCGAACCGACCTGGATCCGACGGGAGTGACGGCGTGGCACCTGCGACGGCGGCATCAGGACTCCTTCGACTGCTCAGGTACGGGGATGGGGCCGGTCGGCCCTGGCGCACAGCACGGTGTGCACGATGCCCTTGGCGGTCAGTCCGGCGGCGGCCAGCAGGTCGGCGCGCGGTCCGTGTTCGAGGAAGCGGTCCGGCAGGCCCATCGTGGTGACGGGCACCTGTACCCCGGCGTCGGCCAGCGCCCGGGCGACGGCCGCGCCGACACCGCCGTTGCGGATGTTGTCCTCGACCGTGACCACCAGGCGGTGCTGCCGGGCGAGGGTGACGAGCTCGGCGGGTACGGGGAGCACCCAGCGCGGGTCGACCACGGTCGCCCCGATACCGGTGTCGGCCAGATACCGACCCGCCTTCACACACTCGTCCGCCAACGGCCCGACCGCGACGATCAGGACTTCGTGGACGGTGGAGCGGAACAGGACGTCGACGGGCCCCACCTGGTGCAGGGCCGCGATGTCGGCGCCCGCGACGGCTTTGGGGAACCGTACGGCGGTGGGGTGTTCCTGTTCGTCGACGGCCTCGGCGAGCAGGGTCCGCAGACCGGCCGGGTCGCGCGGGACGGCGACCCGCATGCCGGGGACGGAGGCGAGCAGGGGGATGTCCCACATGCCGTGGTGACTGGGGCCGTCGGGTCCGGTGACGCCCGCCCGGTCCAGCACGAAGGTGACGGGCAGCCGGTGCAGGGCCACGTCCATCAGCACCTGGTCGTAGGCGCGGTTGAGGAAGGTCGAGTAGACCGCCACCAGGGCCCGCGCCCCGGCGGTGGCCAGGCCCGCCGCGCTGGCCACCGCGTGCTGCTCGGCGATCCCGACGTCGAAGAACCGGTCGGGGAAGCGGTCGGCGAACCGGGACAGTCCGGTCGGCCCCGGCATGGCGGCGGTGATGGTGACCAGGTCGGAGTAGTGCGCGCCCAACTCGGTGACGTGCTCGGCGAACACGTCGGTCCAGGTGGGCTGCGCGGCCGCCGAACGGGGCAGGCCGGTGAGCGGGTCCAGCACCCCGACGGCGTGCATCTTCTCGGCCCGGTCGGCCAGCGCCGGCAGGTAGCCGTGCCCCTTGTCGGTGACCACGTGGACGACCACCGGTCTCTCCAAGGCACGCGCCTGACCGAGCGCCAGCTCCAGCGCGGCCGTGTCGTGCCCGTCGACCGGGCCGAGGTAGGCCAGGCCCAGCTGTTCGAACAGGTTGCCCGCCGCCGTACCGCCGCGCAGTGCGGCCAGGTGGATGGCGAGCGCGCCCGCGGTGGGGGCGTAGGAGCGTCCGTTGTCGTTGAGGACCACCACCACCGGACGACCGGGGGCGGCGCCGAGGTTGTTGAGTGCCTCCAGGGCGAGCCCGCCGGTCAGCGCGCCGTCACCGATGACCGCGACCACCGCCCGGTCGCTCCCGCCGTTCAGGGCCCGGGCCTTGGCGATGCCGTCGGCGTAGGACAGCACCGTGGAGGCGTGGCTGTTCTCGATCACGTCGTGGTCCGACTCGGCCCGGCTCGGGTAGCCGGACAGGCCGCCGGCCTGCCGCAGGCCGTCGAAGTCGTGCTGACGCCCGGTCAGCATCTTGTGCACGTAGCACTGGTGACCCGTGTCGAACAGCAGGGTGTCGTGCGGGGAGCGGAACACCCGGTGCAGCGCGAGGGTCAGCTCGACCACCCCGAGGTTGGGGCCCAGGTGCCCGCCCACCGCGCTGACCTTGTCGATCAGCAGGGCCCGGATCTGCTCCGCCAGCTCGGGCAGGCCGTCAGCCGGCAGCTTCCTGAGGTCCTCGGGGCCGTCCAGGCCGGCGAGCAGGTCGGGTTGCCGCAGCTCCGGCCCGGTGCCGACGGTGGTGGGTGCGGTCATGACTGGTCCCTCACTGGTGCGGGCGGTCCGAAGGTGATGTCTTCCACGGTGGTGATGTGCTCCTCGACCGTCAGCGGACCGAACCGGCCCAGGAACTCGATCACTTCGCCGACCAGGGCGGGCGGTGCGGAGGCCCCGGCGGACAGGCCGATGGTGTCCGCCGCCTCGATCCAGGCGGGGTCGATGCCGCCGGCGTCCTCGATCAGGTGCGCGGGGGTGCCGCGCCGGCGGACCACCTCGACCATCCGCACCGAGTTGGAGGAGTTCGCGGAGCCGACCACCAGCACCAGGTCGGACCGCTCCGCCACCGCCTCGACGGCGAGTTGACGGTTCGTCGTCGCGTAGCAGATGTCGTCCCCGGGCGGGGACTGGAGCAGCGGGAAGCGGGTGCGCAGCGCCTGGACCACCTCGGCGGTCTCGTCCAGCGCCAGCGTGGTCTGGGTCAGGTAGGAGACCCGGGAGTCGTCCGCGACCTCCAACTCGGCGGCCTGTTCCGGTGTCTCGATCAGGACGGTGGACCGCGGTGCCTCGCCGAGGGTGCCCTCCACCTCCTCGTGACCGGCGTGCCCGATCAGCACGATGGTGTCGCCCCGGGCGGCGAAGCGGCGCGCCTCGGAGTGCACCTTGGTCACCAGCGGGCAGGTCGCGTCGACGACCGTCAACCGCTGCTCCGCCGCCTGGCGTCGGACCTCCGGCGAGACGCCGTGGGCGGAGAAGACCACGGTGGCGCCCTCGGGTACGGCGTCGAGTTCCTCGACGAAGACCGCGCCGCGCCCGGCCAGGTCGGCCACCACGTGGGTGTTGTGCACGATCTGCTTGCGGACGTACACCGGCTCGGACCGGCCCGGGGCGTCCAGCAGGCGTTCCACCGCGTCGATGGCCCGCTCCACCCCGGCACAGAACGACCGGGGCGCGGCCAGCAGTACGGTACGGGACCGGGGTCGGCCCGGCTCAGCGGTCACAGCTTCCTCCGGGTGATCATCGCGGCCAGCGCGCGCAGCGCGGTGCTGTCGCCGCCGGGCGGCAGGGAAAGGTCGAGGGTCTCCAACGCCGAGACCGTGTACAGCCGGGCCTGTTCCTCGGCCCAGGCCCGGCCGCCGGCCTGCTCCACCAGTTCGGCGGCCCGGGTCACCTCGGCCGTGTTGAGCGGGCGGCGCAGGGTGTAGAGGGCGCGCAGCCGACGGGCGGGCTCGGTCCCGCCGGCGAGGGCCGCGACGACGGGCAGGGACTTCTTCCGGACCTGCAGGTCGGCGCCGGCGGGCTTGCCGGTGACGGCGGGGTCGCCCCAGATCCCGAGCAGGTCGTCGACCAGTTGGAACGCCAGGCCCAGTTGGCGGCCGAAGGCGTCCAATGCCGTCACCGTCCCGGCGGGTGCCCCGACGGCGAGCGCCCCGAGCGCGCAGGACAGTCCGAGCAGTGCGCCGGTCTTCCCCGCCACCATCTCCAGGCACTCGCGGAGGCTGACCTCGCCGCGCTGCTCGAAGGCGCAGTCCAGGTGCTGGCCCTCGCACAGCTCGGCGACGCAGACGCCGAGGCGGCGCACCGACTCGGCCAGTGCCGGGTGGTCCTGGTGGGCCAGCACCTGCGGGGCGAGCACGGACATCGCGTCGCCCGCCATGATCGCGTCGGTGGTGCCGAACGCCTTCCAGGCGGTGGGCCGGTGACGGCGCGTCTCGTCCCGGTCCAGCACGTCGTCGTGCAGCAGCGAGAAGTTGTGCACCAGCTCGACGGCGGCCGCCGCCGGCACCGCGTCGGCACCGACCCCGCCGGCCGCCCGGGCCGCGGCCAGGGTCAGCGCGGGGCGCAGGGCCTTGCCCGCTCCCCCGGTCCGGGCGCGGCCGTCGGCCTCCCACCAGCCGAGCTGGTAGCCGCAGACCAGCCGCATCCTGGGGGGCATCTCCTGGACCGAGGTACGCAACAGGGCATCGACGAGCCCGCGCGCACGGTCCAGGAGAGGCCCGCTCTGGTGTTCACCGTACTCGGCAGTGACGGCGGTCATCACCGGTCCCCTTTCCGTCGTCCTCGACAGCGATCAGGACTTCACCGGGCGGACTTGCCACGGGGCCGGCCGGCGTCCAGAGTAGCCAGTACGCTCCATTTCCCGGCTGCGCGGAACCCGTCGGGGTGCGCTGGGTGTTGAAAGCCCCTCACCTGTTGAACATCTGATTTTCCGTCAGCCATTGGCCCGCGATCAGGGGGTTGGCTTGAGTGTCCGTCGAACGCCGAATCTGAAGCTCCGGTCCCTCCTCGACGAGACCGGCTGGACCGGCCACAAATTGGCACAATCGGTCAATGCCGAAGGTGTCCGCTGTGCACTGACCATTCACTACGACCGGACGGCCGTGGCCCACTGGCTGGCCGGCACCCGACCTCGCGACCAGGTGTGCGCCCTGATCTGCCAGGTCCTCACCCGGGAACTCGGCCGCGGCATCGGGCTCCAGGAGGCCGGGCTCGCCCCCCGGGCCGGCCAGTCCGACCCGTCCGCCGACCAGCCGGTCCTCCCGGCCCCGCACGACCGGCTGCGCGAGCTCACCGAGGACACCCCGATCGGGCTGAAGACACTGCGCCGGCTGCCGTACCTGCTCGATCCCGACCTGCCGGAGGTCGCCGGGCGCCCCCGCCCGGAAGCCGCCCGCGGACGGATCGGAACGGCGCACATCCAGGCCGCCGAGCTGATGGTGGCCCTGTTCGCCGACGCCGACGAGGTGTTCGGCGGAGCCCACCTGCGCCCTGCCCTGACGGCTTATCTCTCCACCGACATCGCGTCCCACCTGGCCGCACCGGCCTCACCCTCGGTCAGCCGGAAATTCCGTCAGGCCAGCGTCGATCTCGCCTATCTCGCCGGCTTCACCGCCTTCGACGCCGGCCTCCACGGCGCTGCCCAGGCGTATTTCCGCATCGCCGCCCAGCTCGCCTCCGAGGTGAGCGACCGACCCCGCTACGCCATGACACTGCGCCAGATGAGCGTGCAGGCCCACCACTTGGGAAACACCCAGCAGTCGCTCCAGTTCGCCCAGGCCGCGGCCCGGGAGACCGGCGGCCTGTCACCACGGTCGGCGGCCTTCGTCACCGGGCAGGAGGCGCTCGCCCTGGCGGCCACCGGCGACCGGCAGCTGGCCCTGATCCGGCTCGGCCAGGCCGAGCGGCTGTTGGAGCAGGGCGAGGGGAGCGGCGCGCCACTGGGTGGCTACCACCGGGCCGCGTTCGCCCACCAGCAGGCCGAGGTGCTCGCGGCGGCGGGAGACATCCGCGGGGCCTGCCGGGCGCTGACCGCCTCGCTGCGCCATCGTCCCCGGCAGGAGCGCCGGGCCCGGATGCTCACCACCGCCCGCCTGGCCGGGCTCCAGCTCGGCCAGGGGCACCTCGAACTCGCCTGCTCCACCTGGGACAGGTTCCTCGACGACTACCCCCAGGTCATGTCGGCGCGCGGCGACACGGCCCTGCGCGAGCTGCGCACCGGGCTGCGCACCTACCAGCGGGAGCCGGCCGCCCGCCGGGTGCTGCTGCGTGCCGGACAGCTCCCCGCACCCCGGGCCGGGACGCCGTCCACGGCGCCCAGGCGGGGCTGACGGGGGGCTCCTCGGGCAGTGGCCCACGATCTCCTGCCGCCCTGTCAGGTCCAGTAGTCGGGGAGCGTGTAGCGGTCGGTGTTGGTCTGGTGCCAGCGGTGGTTGCCGGTCACCCAGGCCGCCAGGCCGTCCAGGAACCGGTCCAGCTGCGGGTGTCGGCCGCGCAGCCGGCTCGCGTCGTCCTCGAAGGCGTGCATCACGTCGTTGTGCACCTCGACGGCCCGCAGGTAGGCGCTCCTGGCGTCGCCCGTCTCGGGCAGCAGCACCAGCGGCAGGTTCAGGTGCGGGTGCTGCATCCGGAGTTCTTTGGTGTAGGAGTAGAGGTCGTTGACCAGGGTGGTGGCGTTGGACGCCAGTGCCACCGCCCGTTGGACGTCGGGGCGGGCGTACACCTCGGCGGGCAGTTCGTAGCCGGCCACCGAGTCGGTGATCGTCAGACAGGGCCGGAAGTTGTTGAACTGGCGCATCGTCAGGTACTCCCACACGGCAGGGACCCGGCCGTCGAGCTTCCAGGTCGCCTCGGCCAGGTAGCCCAGGTGCAGGCGGGCCATGTCGTGCCGGAACCGGTCCGCCTGCGCGGGGGTGGCGATGGCCGCGAAGTCGCGCATCGCGGTGCGGTAGCTGCGCAGTGCCTCGTCCGCCTGCACGCCCTTCTCCCAGTCGAGGTCGTACCCGCTGGTCAGGTGGGCGGGGTCGAGGGCGCTCTGGGCGATGACCAGCCGGGCGCCGAGCCCTTCGGGCGAGCCCCCGAAGTCCTCGACGTAGCAGTCGTCGATCACGTTCTCGGCGGCGAGCAGCTCGGCTGCGGCCATCAGGTGGTCGATGGTGGCGAAGTCGGGGTACTGGAGCACGACCGCCCGCCCGACGCCGAAGCCGACGAGCCCGTCCCGCCACTGCGGCGGGCAGACGTCCTCACGGGCGACCCACTCCGCGATCCGCGCGTCCACCTCCGCCACGGTCGCGGCATCGGGCTCGGGGACGGCCGGGCAGTACAGGCCGGGGATCGGGTCTCCTGGACGTGGCGGTGCCACGGCGGCTCCTTCGGTCGAGTGGGCGCCGGGCGCGGGCGCCTCCGTCCTGTCGGAGGCGCCCGCCTGGACCGGCGCACCCAGCTAACGTGCCGGGTGCCACTGCGTGACAGGGGCCGAGGAGGGCTACCTGTTGAAACGTGCCGGGGCGTTGAAATCGCCCGATGCCTCCGGCACCAGGGCGAACGGCTCACGGGCGGGCGCCTCCGCCCGGTCCGGTTCGGCCCACGGCCGGGTGGTCACCTCGTGCAGGTCCGTGGTGCTCGGCCCGAGCCCTTCCAGTACGGACAGCAGAGCCGCCGCCGTGCCCGGGAGCGTCCCCGAGCTCGGGGCCAGTCCGAGCACCGCCACCCCCTCGAGCCAGTGCGGTTCGATGTCCGACGCCGCCTCCACGTGCCGGACCACCGCCCGGCCCGCCCGGGCCGCCGCGAGGGTGCGGGCCACGTCCGGATCGCCCGACGGCCCGACGGCCAACAGGAGGTCGCAGCGCTCGGCCAGCGAGCGCAGCGCCGCCCTGCGGTCGCTGACGGCGTGGCAGTAGGTGGCGGGGTCCTGGGGAATGATGTGGCCGAACCTGGCCCGGACCCGCTCCGCGAGGCGCTCCGCCTCCTCCAGCGGCAGGCCGGGCTGGATCACCACGCCGACCTTGCCCGGGTCCGCCACCGGCACCGCGTCCGCCTGGGCCGCACCTTCGACCAGTGCGGTGACCTGCGGCGCCTGCCCGAGCATCGGGCCCGCCGCCGGCCCCTTCGCGCGCCCGACGACCAGGACGGTCTCCCCCTGCCCGGCCATCCGCCGGACTTCCCGATGCGCGGCGCCCACCAGGGGGCAGGTCGCGTCGACCACCTCCAACCCCCGCCCCACCGCCTCCGCCCTGGCCGCCGTCGCCACCCCGGCCGCGGCTATCACCACCGTCGCGCCGTCGGGGACGGCCGCCAGGTCCCGGACCACCTGCACCTCGGGACGTCCCGCGCCGTGCAGCCGCCCCCACGCGGGAGTGCCGAGCACGAACAGCCTCGACCGCCCGCCCGCCGCCAACCGGCGGATCGTCTCGGCCTCCGCCCGCTCGCCAGGACAGAGCGGGTCCGCACCGGCCACCATCATCCGACGGGTGCGCAGCACCGTCGCCCACTCCTCGACCGCCGCTCTGGCCGCCTCCTCCCCCGCGCCGGCGCCGGCGGCGGCCAGCCCGAGCACCCGGCCGTCGCGCAGCTGGAAGGAGAGTGCCGACATCACGGTCCCGCCCACCCGTTCGCGGTCACCTTCGCCCAATCGGTGCTCTTCGAACGACAGGAAGCGGACCTCGAAGCCCCGCCTCGACAGGACCCCGCCCACCAGCTCGGCCGCCGGGCACTCGACCGGTCCCCGCTGCGGGTGGCGGAAGGCCGTGGCCACCAGCACCTGCGCCGGGGCCGTCGGGTAACTCACCCTCCACTGATCGAACCTGCAGGTTCTCTTCACGTCACAACCCTTCCGATACGGCGGCACGGCCTGGAGTGATCACCTCGCTCACATCGTCAAACGCACACGAACAGACAGCAACACCTGGCACCCAGGCAGGGAGTCGGCCTCAGGCGCCCTCCCGCCGGCGAGTTCAACACCTCGGTGAGGTCCGGAGAGTGACGCTCCGTCACTACAGGGCAGAGAATCTAGCCCCACTCGTCGGCGCCGGTGCCCCTCATGACGCGACTTCACCTCACCTCACATCAGCCACTACGGCGAACTGCCCGGCGAAAGTCACCTCCTGCCCCGCCGGAGCGGCCCGCCCCGACGTCGCCCCGGGCCGGGCCCGGGTCGGCCACCACAGCCGGAAGCCACCCGTCCGCACCGGTCACCTGCAGAGACTGCGGCGGCCTCCACGCCCGGTACGCCCCCCGACCCCCTGGCCGTCGAACCCGGCCGCGACGTGGTGTCCAGCCGCCGTTCAACACCGGGCGTCTTTCAACAGTCCGGAGCCTGACCGGCCTTGCGGACCACACCCGAGGGCATGGCACGTACACACACCATCAAGGCGCCACCCGCTCCGACCTGCACGCGAGGGGTCGACTGCCCTACCCGACCGGTGGCCGCCGACCGCCGGATAACTTTTGCATCTCCGTCCGCGCGAAGAGCCCCCACTCCGATCCGACGTTCGGCGGGTGTGCGCACCCCGCCGCCCAGCGGGGACATAACGGGCCAATCAGGGCAGGCCGACCTCTGACAGGGCGTCACTGTTGCAAGCCGGACAAGCTTCGACCACGGGCCGCCGAACGAGCCCGTCAGCCGCCGGCCGGTGGATGGCTGAGCATGGTGGAGCTGGCGCCGGACACGGCCCGGCGGGGCGCCGGCCCCGCCCGGACCTGCCCTGGCCCAGCACCGTCCCGGCCGGCGGAGACCACCACCGGCCGCCTCGGGGGTGCCGCCAGCGGTGCCACTGCCGGCCGGGACGAACCGACCACCTGCGGTGGCCGGGGCGAGCACTCCGAGGCCGGCGAAGGCGAGCCTGGGCACCGACGTGGTCGAGCCGCCAAAGCGCCCTCTGGTACCGGCCGTTGACGACGTCGAGCGCGCCGGATCGGCCACCCGCCGGGTCAGCCCAGGTGGTGGGTCGGCCAGTGGAACCCGCGCAGCAGCGCGACCGCGTGCAGCAAGTCCCGGGCCGGGGCGAGGTTCCGTCCGCCGACGCTCCGCACCTCCCAGGTGCCGCTGCCGTCCGGCAGCGCGTCGCCCAGCGGCACGGGACAGGTGATGTCGGTGATGTCGGTGACGGCCACCGCGCCGTGGGCGCAGGTGGTCCCGTAGGTGCGGCCCATGCACTTGACCACCGCGGGGGGCGAGGTCATCTCGTCCACGCCCGGAACCACCGGCGGACCCGTCGGGTGGGCGCAAGCAGCATCGTCATCCGGGTTGACCTGGTCCATCATCCGACTATCACTCTCAGTTGCATCGTGCACTCCCAGAGTAACCATAGCGTGCGCACGAAACCTCTGTCCCGGCCCTTCCGGCATCCGACAGTCCGCCCGATGCTGGAGACACGCAGTGACGGCTGCGTCACACTCCGGGGGGACCATGGACTACCGAGTGCTGTTCGAAGACATCACCCACGCGGTCCAACCGGCACTGACCGGCGGCCGCGTCGCGCAGTACATCCCGGCCCTGGCCTCGGTCGATCCGGGCCGGTTCGGCCTCGCGATCGCGGAGGCGAACCCCCGGCTGAGACCGCACGGGACCGGGGACTGGCTGGAGCCCTTCTCCATCCAGTCCCTGTCGAAGGTCTTCACCCTGGCTCTGGTCCTGGCCGCCGACGGCGACGCCCTGTGGAGCCGCGTGGGCAAGGAGCCCTCCGGCTCCCCCTTCAACTCGCTGGCCCAACTGGAACGCGAGCACGGGATCCCCCGCAATCCCTTCGTCAACGCCGGAGCCTTGGTCGTCACCGACCGGCTGCTGACCCTGACCGGCGACGCGCGCGGCGCGCTGCGCGCCTTCCTGCGCACCGAGAGCGGCAACCCCCGCGTCGACTTCGACACCGAGGTCGCCTTCTGCGAGAGCCGCCACGGACACCGCAACGCCGCCCTGGCCCACCTGCTCGCCGACCACGGCCGGCTCGACAACCCCGTCCCCGACGTCCTGGACCACTACTTCTGGCAGTGCTCCCTGGCCATGAACTGCCGCGACCTCGCCCGGGCCGCAGGCTTCCTGGCCCGCCACGGCCTGCGCGCCGACGCCACCCGCCTGCTCACCCGCAGCGAAGCCAAGCGGATCAACGCGGTCATGCTGATCGGCGGCACCTACGACGCCGCCGGCGAGTTCGCCCACCGCGTCGGACTCCCCGCCAAGAGCGGCGTGGGCGGCGGCATCATCGCCGTCATCCCCGGCCGCTGCACCATCTGCACCTGGGGCCCCGCCCTGGACCACCACGGCAACTCCACCGCCGGCATCACCGCCCTCGACGCCCTCACCACCCTCACCGGCTGGTCCATCTTCTGACCCACCCGGCCGCACCGGGCGGAGCCGACCGCGCTCTCCGTACGAAGTCCGGCGAGGCGGCAGCACCCCGGGCCCACCGCCCCGGGCCACCGCCCGGGGCCCGTGGGGCGGGTGGGTCAGTCGCAGTCGTTGCAGATGGGCTGGTTGTTCTTGAGGCGGGCGAGCCTGCTGCGGTGGTGGACGAGGAAGCAGCTGGTGCAGGTGAACTCGTCGTTCAGCATGGGCTGGACGGCGACGGTGAGTTCCTCGCCCGAGAGGTCGGCGCCGGGCAGCTCCGATCCGTCGGCGGCCTCCAGGGCGTCGACGGCGTCGATGGCGGAGGCCGCCTTGTCGCTGCGGTGGGCCTTCAGTTCCTCGATGCTGTCCGTCGAGCTGTCGTCGTCGGTCTTGCGCGGAGCGTCGTAATCGGTTGCCACAGATGGTCCTGTCGTTGTGATCGAGCCGGTCGCCGCCGAAGCCGACGACCGGCACCGGGCTGCGCCTCGTCCTGGTTGGGGTGCGGTACCCCTGACGTCATGTCCGCAGTGGTGTGCGGAGTGTAGTTGACCTCGCGGCCGTGGGGCCCACCGTGCGGCATGAGCTGCGAACTTCGACCGGATCCCGCGCCGCACCCAGGAAGCGGCGAGGACTTCCGCCACGGCTGGGATCCGCAAGGTCGAGACGGTCGAGCGGGCGGGGCACGGCGATGGCGGAGAGCAACGACGATCAGCAGCCGGCCCGACCGGGGCGCCTGCGCGGGCTCCCGCTCGGCCTGGTGATCGGGGCCGGCGCGCTGGCTCTGGCGGGCATGGGCGGTTTTGCACTCCGAGGTGGTCACACTCCGGCCGCCGCACCCGTCCGGGAGCCTGTCGGCCTCACCCCCACCACCGGCCCGTCCCCGAGCGTGAGCCCGACCCCGAGCTCCGCACCGAGCCCCTCGCCCAGTGCCTCGCCGGAGCTGGTCACGTCACCGACCCCTCCGCAGCCGGAGCGGACGACAACCCGCACACCTGCGCCTGCGGCGACCCCGAAGCCGTCTGCCACTCGCCGTGCGAACACCGACCCGGGGCCCCGGCCGACGATCAGCCACGTCCCGGCTCGCCCCACCACGTGCCCACCCGGTCAGGTCACCCCGCCCGGCAGCGGTACTTACTGCGTCACCGTGCAGATCGGCACACCGATCCCCCGGACGTCCCCGCCGGGAACCCCGGTCGGCTGAGGCCGTCTGCCGGCCCGTCCATCCGGCTGCTTCTCCTGGCCGCCGGTCGTGGCGGGCCGTCCAGTCCGTGCCGGGGGGCTCCCGCGAATTGACGGCCTATCGGGAATGCCTTCCGTTACCGTCCCGGTTTCCCTCGTCGATTCGTCTTGTCCTTACGCCGGTTGCAGCTGGTCGGCGAGCCTTGGGCTTCTGCGGGACGTCGTGCGGATGGCACGGAGTCCGCTGTCGCCGCGCCCGACCTGCTCGCCGTGACCGGCGTCAGCGGCTGGGCATCGCGAGTACCGCGCGGCGCGGTAGCACGCGGGCCGCCAGGGCGAAGAGGGAGTTGGCCGTGCCGGGGACGACGGTCGGACGGGTCTTGCGGTGCAGCGCGCCAAGGGTGGTGCGGGTCACCGGCGCTCGGCCACCGGGACCAGGCCCGGGGCGAGCCGGTAGGACACCGCCTCCGTCAGCGGCCTGCGCCTGGTGTTCTGGAAGGCCGCGATCCGCCACTCGCCGTCGGCCCCGAGCACGAGTGTGTACGTCTGGATCTTGCCGAGCTTCGCGGGCCGGCTGCCCTTGTAGGTGTCGCCGCGGCCGCTCACCACGGCCACGCCGGGGGCGGGGAAGCGGATCGCCAGGGTCTCGTCGGCCAGCCTGGTGCCCTTGGCGAAGCCTTCGAACAGGGCGCGGTGGCTGGCCACGATGTCGTGGCGCCCCTGGTAGAAGGTGCCGACGTACGTGACGTAGGTGGCGTCCTCGGTGAACAACTCGCCGTACGCCTCGGCGTCCTGGCGCCCCCAGGCGTCGACCAACCGGTTCAGCACGGCCTGGATGGCGATGGGCTCGCTGGTGGACTGCATGACGGACCACTCCCCTTTGGTTAGACTGAAGCAGATGCTGTCCACATGCAGTATCTGCATGCGTGCAGATATTAAAGTAGAGGGAGACCCGGGTCATGGCAACAGGCAACGGTGCGGGAGCGCACACGGTCTTCCGGCAGTACCTGGACGCGGTCGGGCTCCAGGGGCTCGCCAGCGCGGAGGCGGCCGGCCTGCACACCTCGGAGTGGTACGCCCTCAGCCTCATCACCCTGGAGGGGGGCCTGTCCTCCGGTGAGCTCTCCGCCCGCACCGGGCTGACCACCGGGGCGACCACCCGGTTGATCGACCGCCTCGAACGGGCAGGCTACGCCCGGCGCACCGCCGACCCGGCGGACCGGCGCCGCGTCATCGTGGAGCCCGTGCCGGACGCGTTGGACCGGGTCGAGGACGTGGTCGGCCCGGCCCGCCGGCACATCGCGGCGCTGATCGGCAGCTATCCGCCGGAGCAGCAGGCGGTGCTCTTCGACTACTTCGCCCGCGCCGCACCCGCATTCCGGGCGGCCACCGAGGAGATCCGCGGCAAGGCGGCGCCCCGGCGCGGCAAGTCCCGCGCCGGGGCCGAGGGCTGACGGTCGATCAGCCGGAGCTGGGCCCGGTCCAGGCGGCCGGCACGTGGCCGAGGCGGACCCGCTGGGGGTGGTCGCCGACCGCGACGGTCGCCGTCCGCAGACCGGTGGCGAAGTCGATCGCGGTGACCTGGTCGGCGCCGCTCTCGGAGATCACGCAGGACCGCCCGTCGCCGCTCACGGTCGCCCAGTACGGCTTCGCGGCGGGCACCAGCGGGCCTTCCTGCAGGGTGGCCCGGTCGACCACGGTCGCGTAGTCGTCCATGGTGCCCGCCACGCACAGCTTGTCACCGGCCGGGCTGACCGAGAGCCCGTGGTGCCGCGAGTCGTTGACCCAGGTGGTGCGGTCCTCGCTGGTGGCGGGGTTCTTCGGCAGCGTCTTCACCCGGGTGATCCGGTCGGCCGCGACGTCGTACTCCACCAGACCGTTGAAGAAGGAGACCTGGAAGTAGAGCGCCGACCCGTCGGGGGTGAAGACGGCGGGCCGGACGGCGTCGGAGAGATCGGGGCGGCCGAAGGCGTCCAGCCGTTCGCGCATGTCGATCACCTTGACCGGGGCGAGGGTGTCGGCGTCGACCACGGTGATCCGGCGGTCGCCCTTCGTCCAGTCCAGCCACGGGGCGTCCAGCGCGGTGTTGACCTCGCCGATCGACATGTTCCAGATCCGTCGGCCGCCCTCGGCGAAGAGGTTCTCGTGCGGCTTGTCGCCGGTGCGGAAGGAGCCGAGCTCGGCACCCGTCCGGATGTCCAGGACGTGCACGGTGTTCGAGGTGGAGGCGGAGACCGCGACCCGGGTGCCGTCGGGGGAGACCGCCATGTGGTCGGAGCGGTAACCCGACACGGGGAAGCGCCAGTTGATCCGGCCGCTGCCGAGGTCGATGGACACCACGTCGGCGAAGCTCGGACGCGAGACCACCACCGACGAGCCGTCCGGTGTGGAGTACATGTCGTCGACGAACTGGTCGTGGCCCTCGCCGGGGCCCAGCCGGATGCCGAGGAAGTAGGCGAGCTTCACCGGGTTGAGGTAGATCTCGGTGAGGCGCTGGTCCTTGTCCGGGACGACGTTCACCCGGCCGATCCTGGCCAGGTCACCGCCGGAGCGGATCACGTCGGCGGTGCCGTCCCAGTTGTTGCCGACGAACATCACCTCCCGCAGGAGCGACGCCGGGCCCTGCGGTCCGCCGGTGCCCGCAGCGGCGCCGGTGCCGGTGACCAGCAGGCCGAGCGCGGCGGTGAGGGCGCCGAGGGTTCGGACGTGCCGGGAACGCCTGGATCGGACGGGGGACATCGCGGCTCCTTCGCCGGTGCACACAGAAGTCTGAAAAGACGGATAGTCAGATTGGTGCTACTCGACGGTAGGGACCCCTCGGCGCCCCTGGCAAGACCCCGGTACGCGACAATCGGCGGGGGACGGCGGAGGGTTGGGGCAGTGGGACTGGCCACGGGTACGTACGGCGGCAGGTCGGCACAGGAGCGGCGGACCGAGCGGCGGGAGCGCTTCCTGGCCGCCGGGCTGCAACAGTTCGGCGACCGGCCCGGCTACCGGGCGGCGTCGGTGACGGGGCTGTGCGAGGCGGCCGGGCTGTCGACCCGTCAGTTCTACGAGGAGTTCCGCAACCTGGAGGACGTGCTCGCGCAGTTGCACCTGCTGGTCAACGACCGGACCGAGCGGGCCGTGCTCCGGGCGCTCGCCGACGCGGCCGGTCTCACCTTCGAGCAGCGGATCGGCGCCGTGCTGCGGGCCTACGTCACCGCGGCCACCGAGGACCGGCGCCGGCTGCGGATCGCGTTCGTCGAGATCATCGGCGTCAGCGAGGAGCTGGAGCGCCAGCGGCTGCTCCGGCGCTCGCGCTGGGTGCAGCTGATCGTGGCCGAGGCGGAGGCGGCCGTCGCCCGGGGCGAGGCCGCGCCCCGGAACTTCGGGATCGCCGCGACGGCGTTCATCGGCGCGGTCAACGGGCTGCTGCACGACTGGACGGCCGGTCAGTTCGAGGCCACCCTCGACCAGGTGATCGAGGAGCTGGTCACCCTGCTGCTCGGCACCGTCCGCCCGCCGGGTCCGCCGGACAGCGCCCGGTAGTGCTCCGGCCCGCCTGCCCGCACCGGGACAGCCCGTGGCCGTCCGCCTGACAGCGGGTCAGGTGAGGGCGACCGCGGGGACCGCTACCACCACGCCCGCGTCGCCGTCCTGGTCACCGCCTTCACCCTGCCGACCACCGCCCTCGCCTGAACCCGCCGGTCAGGCGTTCAGCACGCCGGTCCCGAGCAGGCCGAAGAGGAGCAGGCCGATGACGATCCGGTAGATCACGAAGACGTTGAACGAGTGCTTGGCGACGTACTTCAGCAGCCAGGCGATCGAGGCGTACGCGACAACGAACGAGACTGCGGTGCCGACCACCAGCGGCAGGGTGCCGGTCCCGCTGCCCAGGGCGTCCTTCAGCTCGTACAGGCCGGCCCCGGTGAGGGCGGGGATGCCGAGGAAGAAGGAGAGCCGGGTGGCGGCCACCCGGTCGAGGTCGAGCATCAGACCGGCGGACATCGTCGCACCCGAGCGCGAGAAGCCGGGGAAGAGCAGCGCCAGGATCTGCGCCGAACCGACGATCATCGCGTCCTTGAACGAGGTGTCGTCCTCGCCGCGCTTGTGACGACCCATCTGGTCGGCCGCCCACATCACGCCGCTGCCGACGATCAGGGACCCGGCGACCACCCAGAGCGACGCCAGCGGGCCCTTGATCAGCGACTTGGCCCCGAGGCCGACCACGACGATCGGGATCGTGGCGTAGATGACCCACCAGGCGAACTTGTAGTCGTGGTGGTAGCGCTCCTCGCGGTTCACCAGGCCGCGCCCCCAGGCGGAGACGATCCGCACGATGTCCTTGAGGAAGTAGAGCAGCACGGCGGCGATCGCGCCGACCTGGATGACGGCGGTGAAACCGACCACGGAGGTGTCGTCCACCGGGATGCCCATCAGCCCCTCGGTGATCTTCAGGTGGCCGGTCGAGGAGACCGGCAGGAACTCGGTCACCCCCTCCACGATGCCCAGGACAACCGCCTGTCCGACAGTGATCGCGCTCACGTGCACCCTTCCCAAGGACATCGGGCAAACAGGCAGGAGACCGATATGCCGGCACTCCGCCCCTCACATGCGTCTACAGGAATGTAGACGTGCGCGGCGCCGCCGTCCAATCGCCCCGGGCGGCCGGGTTGCTCCGGAACGCACGCGCCCGTGGGTACCGTGAAAGCCCGGTCACCACGCACCCGTGACACCCCCTCAGCACCCGAGGACGCCCCATGCCCGCACCGACCCCACCCCGACCCGCCGGCCCCTCCCCCAGGATCGAACCGGTCCCGCCCGACACCTGGCAGGAGATCGCCCGGACGCTCCCGCTCACCGTCCCCGGCCCGGCGGACGCCCCGCTGAACGTCTTCACCGTGCTGGCGCGCCACCCCGAACTGTTCCGCACCTGGGTGGGATTCGCGGGCACCCTGCTGCTCACCGGTCTGCTCCCGGCCCGCGCACGCGAACTCGCGATCCTCCGCACCGCCCACCGGTCCGCCTGCGCGTACGAGTGGGCGCACCACGTCCCCCTCGCCCGCGCGGCCGGCCTCAGCGAGGAGGCCATCGCCTCCCTCGACTCCCCTGCCCTGGACGGCCACTGGGACGGCGAGGACCTGCTCGTCCTGCGCGCGACGGACGAGATCCACGACCTGGGCGAGCTGACCGACCGCACCTGGGACGCCCTGCGCCGCCTGTACGACGACCGGCAGCTCATCGAACTCGTCATCCTCGTCGGCCAGTACCGGATGCTCGCCGCCACCCTCCGCACCCTCCGGATCCCCCTGGAGGACTGACCCCCGGCGCGCAGCCTGCCCTCCAGGCCCCGTCAAGCCGGACCGACGACAAGCCTCGTGACACGGCCTCAGCCGCTCGGGCCGCTGGCCGCCGTCAAGTGTCTGCTCACCGGCGCACAGCTTTTCGCACGCTCGCCGCAGCTGGCGGTCAACGGCTGGTTCGCCAGGCACCGCGTCCGGGTGCAGGAGACCGCCGACCGGACCACCGCGCCACTGCACGGGCCACGATGGCCCCCGCACCGGCCTGTCGAAGTCGACCATCGGCCGGATCTGGAGAAGTCCGCACTCAAGCCCCCCCTGCAGACCCCCTTCAAACGGTCCACCGCCCCGCAGTTCGTCGCCCAGGTCGTCCGGGAACGCCGGGCCGGCAGTCGGCGGAACCCCACTGCCGACCCGGCGTCCGTTGCCGACCCGCTGGTACACCGGCCTACTGACCGGCCGAGCAGCTGTCCCCGACCGGCTCCGGCGAGGTGTGGCTCGGGGCCGGGACCACGCCGTTCCTGGTCCAGCTCACCAGGGCGTCGAAAGCCGTCACGAAGCAGGACTGCATCGGGCGGAGGCGGCTCGTGTCGGCCGCGACCAGGGCGTCGACGTGGGTACCGCCGGTGATCCGGTAGTACCGGTGCAGGTCGGCCCGGCCCGCGTCGGTGACCATGCGGTCGTAGACGTCGCCGCTCCTGGTGATCGGCAGCAGGGCGTCGAGGGTGCCCTGGATGGAGATCAGCGGCTTACCGATCCGGCCGTTCAACGAGACCCGACCGACCGCGTCGTGCACCTGCTGCGGGCGGGTGGCGTAGTCGTAGTCGGTGTCGCAGCCGGCGCCCGTGCCCTCCGGGCAGAACGGGGTGCCGGCCTCGGTCGCGCCGTCGTACTCCGGGTCCAGCTCCTCGCGGATCACCCGCTGCAGGGAGTCCCATTGGGTCTGGTAGTTGATGGGCCAGAGCTTCTCGGAGCCCGCCGGGTACCCGGCGGCGTACATCGCCTCCAGCGCGCCGGGCTCCTTCCGGTCCAGTCGGGGATAGGCCCGCAACGCGGGCGGAAGGTTGCTCAGCAGGTTGGGTTCCTCCTTGTTGATCATCAGCCCGTTCCAGTCCACGCCGCCCGAGTAGAGCTGCGGGAAGTGCTCGATCTGCCAGCGAACCAGGTACCCGGCCGCCGAGAGCCCGGCGGCGTAGGTGTGGCTGGGCGCCCGCCCGTAGTGCTTGGCCGCCGCCAGCTTGGCCGCGACCGTCAGTTGGGCCACCCTCAGGTGCCACTCCATGATCGCGTCGCCCGGCTTGTCGCCGTCCCGGTAGAGCTGGGGTCCGGTGTTGCCCTTGTCGGTGGCGGCGTAGGCGAAGCCCTTCGCCAGCACCTGGTCGCTGATGATCTGGTCGTTGGCGTACTGCCGCCGGATACCGGGCGGCCCGGCGACCACCAGGCCGCCGTTCCAGTGCTCGGGCAGCCGGATCACGAACTGACTGTCGTGGTTCCAGCCGTGGTTGGTGTTGGTGGTGGAGCTGTCCGGGAAGTAGCCGTCGAGCTGGACGCCCGGGACACCGGAGGGGTTGACCACGCCGAGTGTCGCCTGCAGGCCGCCGTAGTCCAGGGGGTTGGTGTGGCCACTGGCGACCGTACCGGCCGTGGTCAGGTCGGCCAGGCAGCTGGCCACCAGGCGCTCGGCGCCGGGCACCCAGGGCCGGTCGGACTGGCACCCACGGCCGGCGGCGTCCGCCTGGACGGCCGGTACCAGGGCCACCGTCAGCAGGGCCGGCACGAGGGCGACGAGACTGCGCCAACGTCGGGACATCGAGAACTCCTTGGAGTCGTGGTGCTGGGGATGCCCCTGACGCTAGGGGGCGGGCCCGGACGCCGAGGAGTGCCGAACGGCCAGAGCCCGGGCCGGAGGGCACATGACCTCCGGCCACCATGCACGGCCGGGCCGCCCACCTGGTCGCCGGGCCGCATAGGGTGCCGAACGGGCCACCACCGCGGCGGACCACCACAGTGAGGGGCACCCAGATGGCACCCGACACGACCGACCGGGCCGCCCGCCCCGTGCCGTGGATACCACCCGTGCTGTACGCGGCCGTCCTGGCCGGCGGGCTCTACCACGCCGCCGTCGCCGAAACGGCCTCCCAGCTGGGCCGGGTCGCGGGCTTCGTGGCCGGACTGGCCCTGCTCCTCGCACTGGAACTGGTCGAACGCCGTCGCCGACTCGCCCCGGCGGCGGCACTTCTGACGGTCCGCCTGCTCCTGTTCTCGGCCACGGCCGCGCTCGACGGCTCGGGCGTCTCCCGGGCCCTGTTCGTACTGGTGCCGTTCAGCGCGTACTTCACCTTGGGCCGCCGGGTCGCACTGCTCAGCGGCGCGGGCTGCGTCGCACTGCTGGTCACCGGGTACGGCCTCTGGGTGCCGCACTGGTGGCTTCGGTCGGCGTACGTCTCCGACCTGCTGATGTTCGCGCTGGCGCTGGCCCTCGCACTGTCGATGGCCGCCGTCGCAGTCGGCGAGCAGCAGGGCCGCACCCGGCTGGAGCGGGCCCTGACCGAGCTGGAGCGGTACGCGGCGCAGGTGGCCGAGCTGTCGACGGCCGAGGAGCGCAACCGGGTGGCCCGGGAGATCCACGACAGCCTGGGGCACCATCTCACTGCCGTGGCCGTCCAGTTGGAGAAAGCCGAGGTGTTCCGCGAGCTCGACCCGGCGGCCGCCGCCCGGGCGGTCTCGGACGCCCGCTGGTCGGCCGGGCGGGCGCTCACCGAGGTACGGGAGTCGGTCAGCGCGCTGCGCGAGGTCCGGCCGTTCTCGCTCTCCCGTGCTCTCACCGACCTGGTCCGCCATCTCGGGGACGACCGGCTGACCGTCTCGCTCGACCTCACCGGTGACGAACTCGCCTATGAATCAAGCAGGTTGACCGCGCTCTACCGAGCCGCGCAGGAGGCGCTCACCAACGCCAGACGGCACGGCCGGGCCACCCGGGTCCAGGTCACGGCGGAGTACGGCGAGCACTCCGCCCGGCTGGTGGTCACCGACAACGGAACGGGCTTCACCGTCGCGTCGCCCGCCCCGGGCTCGGGGTCGGGGCTGCGCGGCATGCGGGAGCGGGTGGAGGCGCTCGGCGGCCTGGTCGAGGTCCGTGACCGCCCCGCCGACGGGCCCACCGGCGTGGTGGTCACGGTCACCGTGCCGCGTGTGCACCGCGCGGCGGAGCTGGTCCGATGAGCATCGAGCCGCAGGTCCGGGTCCTCGTGGTGGACGACCAGGACCTGGTCCGCGAGGGGATCGCCTCACTGCTGGACATCCAACCGGGCATCAGCGTGGTCGGCACCGCCGCCGACGGCCACCAGGCCGTCGAGGCCGCGGTGGCCCACCGGCCGGACGTCGCTCTGGTGGACGTCCGAATGCCGGGCCTGGACGGTATCGGGACTGTCGAGGCGATCACCGCCCGGGTGCCCGGCTGCCGGCTGGTCATGCTCACCACCTTCGACGACCAGGAGTACGTCGCCCGGGCACTCCGAGCGGGCGCGGTCGGCTACCTGCTGAAGAACCTGCCCTCGGCAGAACTCGCCCGCGCGGTGGGCCTGGTGCACGCCGGGGTGGCTCAGTTCGACACCTCGGTGATCAGCCGGCTGGCCACTGCTCTGACCGCTCCGCCCTCACCACCCCCGGTGCAACAAATGCTGACCGCGCGCGAGTTGGAGGTGCTCCGGCTGATCGCCACCGGCGCCGCCAACCGCGAGATCGCCACCCGCCTCTACGTCAGTGAAGGCACCGTCAAGAACCACATCTCCCGCATCCTCGGCCGCCTGAACCTCCGCGACCGGACCCAGGCCGCCCTCTACGCCCGCGACCACGGTCTGCTCGAATAATGGACGGCACCTCCGGAGAACCCCTGATACCGGTGGTTTGTTAAACCCGCACGGAGGGATCGAGGGTTCGGCCGGTTTCGGCCCCTGCCGCCAGCTAATGCCAGGCATGGGTGCATCCATCGGCGCAGAACTGCTCCCGTCGGCGCTTGTCCGCCACCCCCAGTAACGCGACCAACAGCCGAAACGCCTTCCCGCGCTCGTCCTGCGGCAGGTTGACGATCTTTGTCAGCTGGCCGACCAACTGCCCACGCGTGATCAGCACCGCCGGGGTGTGCGTCGGCCGGATACCCGCGAGCCGTACGCTCTCGGGTCCGTCCTCCACCGTCGCCCGCGCCTGGATGCAGTGCCCGCCCAGATCCCGAAGAACCTCCAACTGGCGCTCGGAAGGCAGGGCTTCGAACCACTCGACACCCTGCCCGAGCGGGCGCAGACCCTGCGCCAGTTCGTTCAGCATGACCGTGCGCTCGTCCATCCGCCCGCCTCCACGATTCAGCCGGGGCCAGTGGCCCCCGAAGGCCATCGAACCAGATCGCGACGTGTGACTGTAGCGCCAGTACTCCAGCCGTAGATCGTGATCATGGATGCGGAGGCCGCTCGTCGGTAGCCTGGGTGTGTGGCTGAGACCTGGGACGAAGTGCAGCTGGTCGCGGACGGCTTCGAGCGCGTGTACGTCGAGTTGGAGTGGTACGACGGGCCGCGTGCCGGCCTCGCCGATGTCGAGGGTAGGCCCCACTACTTCCAGGGCAACGATGGGAATCACGCTGACGAGGCCGACGAGTACAGCGTCTGGCCCGCCGCCAACTCAGCGGTGGAACTGGAACGCGAACAGTGGGCGATCTTCGCCAGGTGGAATGAGCACCATGAGGCGGGCAGGGTCATTGCATGATCGCGATCTGTCCGGGTTGATCACGTGAGGCCGAGGGCTGCCAGGGGTCGGTGGTGGTCGCGGCCGGTGTGGCGGAGGG